>JBILOZ010000046.1:0-13391 GCA_044374245.1 Sphingorhabdus sp.
AGCCTTTTGCAGCCGACAGCTTTCCAAGCGGGTCGGGCGCTTTTCCGCACAAGCATTTGCTTGGTATCGCTGGACTTCAGAAATGGGAAATTCTCTACATCCTGAAAGAGGCTGAACAATGGGTGGCCTTGAACCGCTCCGGCCCTGCAAAGCATGACGGCCGATTGTCCGGCCTTACGATTATCAATGCCTTTTTTGAAAATTCGACACGCACATTGCTGTCGTTCGAAATTGCTGGAAAACGGCTTGGCGCAGATGTCGTGAATATGCACGCGGCGCAATCGAGCGTCAAAAAAGGCGAAACGCTTATCGACACGGCCATGACATTGAACGCCATGCGCGCCGATGCCATTGTCATCCGCCACGGCAGTTCCGGCGCGGTTCAGCTAATTTCAAGCAAAGTCGATTGCCCTGTCATCAACGCGGGCGACGGAAGCCACGAACATCCAACGCAGGCGCTGCTCGACTCGCTAACCATCATGCGCCGCAAAGGGCGGCTTGAGGGCCAAACCGTCGTCATCTGCGGCGATGTGCTGCACAGCCGCGTTGCCCGCTCAAATCTGTTCTGCCTCAAAACTCTGGGCGCCGAAGTTCGCGTCGTTGCGCCGCCTGCATTGATGCCGAGCGGTATCGAGGCATTTGGTGCGCAGACATTTACCAATTTTGATGCTGCATTGGATGGCGCGGATGTCGTGATGATGCTGCGGCTTCAGAATGAGCGCATGCAGGGGGACTTCATCCCCTCGCCACGCGAATATTTCCACCTATATGGCCTTGATGAACGCCGGCTCGCCTTGGCCAAGCCCGATGCGCTGGTCATGCACCCGGGGCCAATGAACCGCGGCGTAGAGATTGCGAGCAATGTCGCCGACCATGTTGAACGCTCCGCCATTACCGAACAGGTAGAAATGGGTGTCGCCGTTCGTATGGCGTGCCTCGATATACTCACCCGAAAAGCACGCGGTCAGGAGGGTTGGTCATGACCGGAATCAGCATCCTGAACGGCCACGCCATTTTACCGGGCGCGAACAAGGCCGAGCCACTGAATGTGCATGTCGAAAATGGCAAAATTGCCTCGGTTGGAAAAGCCGCCCCGATAGCGAACCAGTTGGACGCCAGCGACCTCATCATCGCGCCGGGCATCATTGATTTGGGCGTGTTTAAGACCGACAAGCCCGCTTTCCGCTTTGGCGGTATTACGCGCGCCGCATTGATGCCTGACCAGTCGCCAGTGCACGACGACCCCGCAACGGTCCGCTTTGCAGCGTTGAAAGGGAAACCCGATCTGTGGGTACATCCCCTCGCTGCAGCAACACAGGGCCTCAACGGGCTGCAAATGGCCGAAATCGCGCTGATGAAAGAAGCAGGCGCAGTTGGTGTCGCCACGGGACGCAAATGGATTGCGGATAGCGGCATATTGCTGCGCATCATGCGCTATTGCCATGCGCTCGACCTGCCCGTCTTTGTGCACAGCGAAGATGCAGGGCTATCGGGCAACGCGGTTGCAACGGCCGGGGAAACAGCGACGTTACTGGGCCTATCCAGCGCATCGCCCATCACCGAAGCGCTTGCCATCGCCCGCGACCTATTGCTCGCGGAGGAAAGCGGCGCACATGTGCATTTCCGGCAAGTGACGACCGAACGCGGGCTGGACCTCATTCGCGCAGCGAAGGCAAAGGGCTTACGCATCACATGCGGCATCACGCCGGGGCACCTGTTCCTATCCGACAATGCCGTTTCTGATTTCCGGACATTCGCCCATCTGTCGCCGCCCTTGCGTTCGGAAAGCGACCGGCTGGCCTGTGTCGCCGCGGTTGCCGATGGCACGATTGACGTGATTGCATCGGGGCACGATCCGCGCGGGCCAGAGGACAAGCGCCTGCCCTATTCCGAAAGCGCGCCGGGCATGGCGGGGGCGGAAACGCTTCTCGCGCTGTCGCTCAACCTCGTGCGGGACAATGTGATTTCGACCGGGCGGTTGTTCGAACTGCTGGCATCAAATCCTGCGAAGATCTTGGGGCTGAATGCAGGCCAAATAGCAGAAGGATATGAGGCGGACCTCATCCTCGTCGACCCAGATGCGCCTTGGCAAGTCGATGGCGACCGCATGGCCGCACTTGCGGGCAATACGCCATTTGACCGACTGCCGGTTCAGGGCCGCGTGCGCCATATGCTAAAGGGCGGCAAGGTCATTTAATAGGTCCTGACCCTAAACCCGCCGCCCAATAACGTTTCACGGATATCAATTTATCGTGCGGCGATCTTACGCCCTGCGGCATTCGCCATGCGGATATTCTGGGGACCACCGTTCGTCCGCACGAAACAATCGCCGCCTTGCGACTTGATCATCTTGCAAGTTGCCCGTGCGCTTGATGCGTCCCCGAAACCCATTGCAGCCAAACGAACAAGTTTCTTGCCGTTGACCGTTACGGTCGAGTTGGTGGAATCAAAGCCGTTCAATGCGCGGTAGCGTTTGGCATATTTGTTCCAAGCCGCTTGCGCACTGGCCACAGACGAAAACGCGCCCAGCTGAACCAAGTGGCTTCCCGCAGCCGGTGGTGTTTTTGCCTTTGGCACATAGGACACGGCAAGCTTCACCGGTGCAGCGACAAATGACTTTGCCGGGACTTCTGACGCTTTGATAAGCGGCGCTTCATACGCAGGCTGGCTCGGCGCAGCCTCGGCAGCCCTCATATAATTCTCAACAGCCGCAAAACCTGCACTGTCCGACACAGGTGCCGGACCCACCGCAGCCAACTCCAGTGCTGCAGCCGGTACAGACGAAACATCTACCAATTCTGGTGCAGCAGTTGGCGCGACATCAGCCTGCGCAAATCCAATGGCATTAATGCTGCTTAACGCAAGGCGCAGCGGCTGTCCTGTATCCGACATGTCAGGCTGAACCTTCAACAGCCCTGCTACGCGCGACGCATAAGCACCAGGACGCGCGAGTTGCGCCCATTCGGCGATCCGTTCGTTGACACGCTCCTGCGGCATATCTTGCGAAGCCATGATCCGCGCATCACGCCAGCGACCGTCAAGTGCATAGGCCAATGCCAGATTCTGCCGTATGCGCGGCGTGGCAGGCTCGGTGCGCACGGCATCGGACAGGATTCTGACGGCATCCGCCGAACGCCCCGCCAGAGCCAGCGTCAACGCATAGTCGCTGACAGGCAGAATGGATCGGTTCGAATCGACAAGCAAAACGGCCGATTCGGTGTTGCCTAAGGCGATACGCGCCAATGCGAGGCTGATGACGGTGCGTGAGTCGGCTTGGCCCAGTTCCATAACGTCCATCAAAGTCCGTTCAGCTGAGGCAAAACGTCCCTTCGCCATGTACACACGCGCCAGCAACCCACGATAATCGCGGTTTTGCATGTCGGCCTGAACCGCACGCTCTGCAAAGGCCAATGCCTTGTCAGCCTTGCCTTTGGCCAGCGCGCGTTCGGCTGTCTTCGCCCAGGAAAATGCCTTTTGCGGCGATGCTGTATTGACGGAAGCATTGACCGTGCTGCCCGCTCCGGCCGCTGACGCAGTCATTGCCGGCACCACAACCAACGTAGCCGACAAAGCCAGCTTTATGAAAAAATGACTACTCATGACATCACCTCAAAAAAGCTAAATATAGGCATCAGTGTTTTTTCGCAGGAACATGGGACGCGAGGTCATCAATTTCCGGCATGGATTCGAGAAGTGCATCAAGCGCATCAGTCACAAGCTGTTGCGCCGACTGGTGGCGCACAGCGCATGCCAGCCGCAATTTCAAATGCCGTTCGCTATCAAGACGCAAGGTGAAGGCTGCTTTCTCTTTCAAGCCAGGCTTTGACCGGGCACGCGAACGTGGCGCATCCGTGCTACCACGACGCGAAATGAGCGGTGTTACAGGCTCCGGCGTCACGGTAACCAAAGTCGGTGCATCAGCGACCAATTCCGGCTCCTCGACAAAGTTGTCAAAGCCGACATGCGGTTCGTTGTCAAAGCCAACCTGCGGTTCGTCGTCAAAGCCAACCTGCGGTTCAAGGTCAGCGAAAAGTGCGTCTGCGAGACGATCTTGCTGATGCTTCACTTCGGGAACAGCCGCGGCAAGCGGGTTAGCCCCGCGAAAGCCGTGGTCATAATCCATCGGAGTCGTGGGATCGGGATCGACATCATATCCCATGTCGTTCCAACCCAGATCCTCTTGCGACATTGCCGCGTTGCCATTGCTCGAAAGCATTGTTGAACGACGCATAGCGGGACGTGCCAGACCTTTGCGTGCCAGCAATATGCCCGAAAGCGAAGCGATTGGTTTAGGTTCACCCATTTTTTTGCCCTTCCTGCGCTTAACCTACGACCCGGCGGCCGAAGCCACCCATGGGACGCGCGGCGGATATTTGATGGCTTACTGCAGCCGGCGCACTGAAAACGGTGCGCCGGAAATTCTTTTCGAGGCGGTCCGAAATATATGTCCACAGGTGGATAACCTCTTGCGATGACCGACCATTGGGGTCGATTTCCATCACGGTGCGGCCATCAATCATGGATGCAGCAAAATCGGTGCGATGATGCAGCGTAGTCGGTGCGACCGTGCCGTGCTGCGACAGTGCCACCGCGGCTTCGGAAGTAATCCGGGCTTTTGGCGTCGCTCCGTTGACAACGAAGATAAGCGGCTTGCCAGCGCGCTCACACAGGTCAACGGTGGCACCCACAGCGCGCAAGTCATGCGGGCTTGGCCGCGTCGGCACGACGATCAGCTCTGATACCGAAATAACACTCTGGATAGCCATCGTAATGGCGGGCGGCGTATCAATCACCGCCAATTTAAAACCTTGCTGCCGCAATACGGCAAGGTCGGAGGCAAGGCGGGACACCGTTGTCTGCGCAAAGGCAGGAAGGTCGGCTTCACGTTCATTCCACCAATCGGCCAAAGACCCCTGGGGATCGATATCGATAATCACAACCGGCCCCGCGCCCGCCAGCTGCGCCTGAACCGCCAAATGGCCGGACAGGGTCGTTTTGCCCGACCCGCCCTTCTGTGATGCTAATGCGAGTACCCTCACATCATTCCCCTTTTGCAAATGTTTGAAATGGGGATGTGACAGAACAGCGCTAAAAATTGGTTAACACGGAACGGGATGTCGGACTTTTCTATTCGGATGCACGGACATGCAAAGGTGACTGCATCGGGCCAAGCATGCTTCGCGATACCGGGGTCTTAACCGCAGAGCCGCTCGATTTCGCGACCAAGTGTATTGCGGGCCGCGCTATCGCCGGGTTCAATCATGAAATAATGTGTGCCGGAAAGGCTCGCTTTTTCTGAACAATAGCGTGCGCACCCGCTTTCAATCGCACCGGCAAAGCGCAGTTCATTGCCATCATAGCGGGCAGCGAAAGTGCACGCCCCCTTCCCGTTCAACGTGATTTCGACCTCATCGCCTTGAACAGACGCGGTTCCGGTTCCCTCGCATTTGCTTTCGGGCCCGAAGACCGCAAGAAAACCGATATCGAAGCGGTCAGCACCGTTGTTCACCGCACAGAATTTGTCGATGCCAAGATCGCTGCGCGTTTCAAAACGGCCCGCAAATTCGATTTTATCCGGGTTTGGAAGAACACCCGTCTCGACGGCGCGTGCGTCAAGCGTTGCGCCAGCGTCCGACCCAAGTGTCGATGTGAGCGCGCCGTCACCGCACCCTGCCAACAGCGCGCATGAAGCGAAGATTGGAAATGCCGTGCGCGTCACACTGGCTCCAATCCATCCTTGTTTATCCTGCGATAAAAGCAGCTGCGCGCGCCGGTATGGCAACTCGGGCCTTGTGGCTTTGCGATAATCCAAATGGCGTCCTGATCACAGTCAATGCGCATATCGACAATGTGCAGGACATTGCCGCTGCTTTCGCCCTTTTGCCAAAGCCGCTGACGGCTGCGCGAGTAAAACACCGCAGTGCGACTCTCGATGCTTTTGGCGAGTGCCTCCGCGTTCATATGCGCCACCATCAATACGGCGCCATCCGCCACATCGGTGACCACGGCGGTCAACAATCCGTTGGCGTCAAATTTGGGTGTGAGGGCAAGCCCTGTCTCAATCTCGTCGGTCATTTCCAAGGCCTAACGCAAGGGCAACTGGCCCGCCAACATTTTCTTTGTTACATTGCTACGACAAGGGGGAGACAATCGATGACGCCTTGCCTATACGCCAGCCAGCGACGCGCAGCGGGATTCGAATTATGCTGACCACCGACCCATTTGATGACGACAAACTACGCGAGGAGTGCGGGATTTTTGGTGTCTACGACGCCGAAGGTGCTTCAGCGATGGTTGCGCTTGGCCTACATGCGCTTCAGCATCGTGGCCAGGAAGCCGCCGGCATCACAAGTTACGACGAGCATGAATTTCACACGCACCGTGCCATGGGCCATGTTGCGGGCAATTTCGACCGTGATGAAATCATCAACGGCCTTGGCGGAAGCAGTGCCATTGGCCATGTCCGCTATTCAACCACGGGCGAAACATCGCTGCGCAATGTGCAGCCATTATATGCTGACCTTGCCACCGGCGGATTTGCGGTCGCGCATAACGGCAATATTTCAAACGCGGTTGCATTGCGCCGTGACCTTGTCCGTCGTGGTTCGATATTCCAGTCATCATCTGACACCGAAGTCATCATTCATTTGGTGGCTACGTCGGGTTACCGCACGTTGCTGGACCGCCTGATTGATGCGCTGAAGCGTGTTGAGGGCGCCTATTCGCTCATCTGCTTGACCACCGAAGGCATGATCGCATGCCGCGATCCTTTGGGCATTCGTCCATTGGTCATGGGCAAGCTTGGCGATACAATAATCTTCGCATCGGAAACCGTTGCGCTCGATATTGTTGGCGCAGAATTCATCCGTTCGGTTGAACCGGGCGAATTGGTTGTGGTGAATGGCAGCGAAATTCATTCGCACAAACCCTTCATCCCCGTTTCGCAACGCCCCTGCATTTTCGAGCATGTGTATTTCTCCCGGCCCGATTCCATTGTTGAAGGCATCAGCGTCTATTCGGTCCGTAAGGCCATTGGCGCGGAACTCGCGCGCGAAAATGGCGTCGATGTTGATTATGTCATTCCCGTGCCCGACAGCGGCACGCCTGCAGCCATTGGCTATGCCGAAGCGGCAAAGATCCCGTTTGAGCTGGGCATCATCCGGTCACATTATGTTGGCCGTACGTTTATTCAGCCGGGCGATGGCGTTCGCCATTTGGGCGTGAAGCTGAAACATAATGCGAACCGCAATCTGGTCGCGGGCAAAAAGATCGTCCTTATCGACGACTCGATCGTGCGTGGCACGACCTCGCTCAAGATCGTTCAGATGATGCGCGAAGCGGGCGCTGCGGAAGTGCATATGCGTATTGCAAGCCCGCCAACCATGAACAGCTGTTTCTATGGCGTCGACACGCCGGAACGCTCAAAATTGCTTGCGAGTCGTATGGACGTGGAAGAAATGCGGCAGTTTATTCAGGCTGACAGCCTCGCGTTTCTCTCCATCGATGGGCTGTACCGCGCGTTGGGCGAAGATTCGCGCAACAAAAACCAACCGCAATATTGCGATGCGTGTTTTACCGGCGACTATCCCACCACCCTCACCGACCATGATGAGCATGAATCGGGTGACCTCATGATGCTGGGTGAACGGAAGTCTGCATAAATCATGACGAAGCTATTTGAAGGCAAAGTGGCGCTGGTTACGGGCGCAAGCCGTGGGATTGGAGCGGCAACTGCCAAGGCACTCGCGGCGCAAGGTGCACATGTCATCATTACAGCGCGCACAGCCAAAGACCTAGAAGCCGTTGAAGACGCGATATTCAACGCAGGTGGCAATGCGACGATTGCGCCTTTGGACCTCACCGACGGCGACAGCATCGCACGGCTCGCCACAGCAGTGACCGAGCGTTGGGGTAAGCTCGATGTCTTGGTATTAAATGCCGCCATGCTCGGCACACTCGCGCCCGTTCCAGCCATTGATGGCGCAGAATTCGCGCGCTTATTCACGCTAAACGTAACTGCGCAGCAGGTGCTGATTGCATCATTCGATGCGTTGTTGCGCAAATCAGATGCCGGTCGCCTCGTCGCGCTGACATCCTCGGTTGGTGCAACACCGCGCGCATTTTGGGGCGCTTATGGCGCATCAAAGGCCGCGCTCGAAACGCTCGTCGCCAGCTATGGCGAGGAAGTGAAGAACTTGTCCGCTGTGCACACTGCAATCGTGGATCCAGGTCGTACGCGCACCCAAATGCGGGCAAAGGCCTATCCAGGCGAAGACCCGGCGACGGTCAAGGAACCATCGGTTGTTGCCGATGCAATCGTCGCGATGCTGACGACCGAGTTTGAGACCGGGCATCGCTTGGTGGTAGCGGGCTAACCCTTTCAAACTACCGCAGTCCTGAGCAGCAGTCGCATTGCGACTGCGTCTGTCGAAGGACGCCCATCAGCAAACCGCTATGCCGGGCCGAGAAGCGCCCTTCGACTTTTCGCCAGCACTGCGCGCTGACGGCTCAGGGCTACGGTTTATGATTTAACCACCTCATGCGCCTTTAACGCACGCTCACGCGCGGCTTTGTGGCCAATGATTTTGCGCGGATAGCTTTTTGGTCGTGCGCCATATTCATCGGGATCATGAATATACGGCTCTTGCAAACCCGCAAGCTCTGGCACCCATTCGCGGATATAGCGTGCGGCGTCGAATTTCTCTGACTGCGACAATGGCGCCATGATGCGCACGAACATGTTGCTGTCTACGCCCGTCCCCGCAGTCCATTGCCAATTAACGCTGTTGCTGCCGTAATCGGCATCGACCAGCGTATCCCAGAACCATTTTTCGCCCTCGCGCCAATCAATCAGCAGATGTTTGACTAGGAACGACGCCGCAATCATCCGCACGCGGTTGTGCATCCATCCGGTCGCCCATAATTGCCGCATCCCGGCATCAACGATTGGGTAACCTGTCCGGCCCTTGGTCCATGCCACGAAATCGGCCTTTACCGCTGGATCGGATAGATCGCGCCACGGCAGCCTGTCGAACGCGTCGCGGGCGTTCTTCGCGCCATATTCGGGCATCTGGACGATCACATTCTGCGCATAGTCCCGCCACACCAGTTCCTTCAAAAACACGTCAACCGAACCGCCCGCCTGCATGGTCGCGTGCCAGCACGCCGCCGGCGAAATCTCGCCAAAGTGCAGATGCGGTGAAAGGAATGACGAACCCGCCACCGATGGCAGATTGCGTTTCTCGTCATAAAATTTGGCCTTGTCGGCAAAATCCTCAAGCCGTTCGCGCGCGCCGGCCTCACCCGGGGTCCACATATCGGCCATAGCGCCGGACCAATCGGGCTGGGTGGGCAACAGGGCCCAATCATCGATATTGTCGCTCTCTGGCCATGTCTGTGGCGCAGTGCACTGCGTGGGGGCTGCCAGTGGTAGGGGCGGCGGCATATGCTGCCAGAGCGCGCGCATGAATGGCGTGTATATCTTATATTGCCCGCCGCTGCCTGTGGTCACGCTTCCGGCGGGCAACAGATAGTTGCCATCATGGCAGACAAATGCGCAGCCCGTGCTTAGTCCGCTTGCAACGGCCTTTTCCGCATTCCGCCACCATGGTTCGTAATGCCGCATGCAATGAATGGCCGACGCGCCGGTCTCTTCAGCGAATGCGCATAAAGCGTCATCGGATTTTCCGGCGCGTAGGATCAAACGCGAACCCAATGCCCGCAAATCGGCGTCAAGCGCCGTCAGGCTATGGTGCAACCACCAGCGCGACGCCGCGCCCATCTTGCGATGTTTTGGCGTGTCATCATCAAGGACATAGACTGGGATAACCGGCGCGCCACTTGCCACTGCGGCTGCAATCGCAGCTTGGTCCGCAAGACGCAGGTCACGGCGCAGCCAAACGATTATTGGGGCCGTCATTTGCTTTCAACTCCAATGGGAAAGAACATACTGAATCGGTCGCCAACCAGCGGGTCAGAAAAGCGCTGGTCGGAAACCTTCAACGTCTTTTCTGCACCTTCGCCGACAATCTCGGCCACCGGCATACGTGACCAGAACAACAGGGGCGTACCGCGGGCAATATGTGTCTCAAAAGCCTGGGCATCTTCACGTCCCATATAATGGGCGCTCACAACGCCATCGATGCGCACGCCATTGAAGGGCGTGTAAGTGCCCTGCCCATAATATCTATCGTCGCGCCAAAGCATTTCACGTTTCCAAAATTGCACGGGCACAGGATTGGCGACAACCAGTGTGGGCACGATCTTATGCTGTTTTTGAACGGCTTGGGCGGTCAATTGCTCCGCCCTGCCCGTGATGAGCCCATTGGCTAAGATATATGCGCAAATGGCGGCAAAACTGGCCAACGCCGGTGCGCGCCAGTTTGCGCGCCCCTTTCTTTCGCGGCGAAGCGAAACCCAAACGCCGCATATCAGTGCAGCCCACAGCCAGATGTCGATGATGAACAAGGTATCGCCATAAAACCATTGGCTCGAAAATGGCTCAAGCAAACGGATCCCGTAACTGTTGAACCAGTCAAAGAGCGGGTGGCTCAAGCATCCAATATAGGCCAGCGCCAACAACCAGCCTTTATGCACCGGCAACCTTGTCTCTGGCCGCTTTCCGCGTCTTTCTTGCCAGCGATCGAACCACAGCATGATGCCCCACAACATCAGCGGCAGCACCAACATCGCGATTGGGCCATGCGTCAGGCCGCGTCGGATCGCCAAATGCTGCTGCCCGCCCAGCAAAGTCGCCACGGCGTCAATATCGGGGATATTAGCGGCAATAATCAGCGTCGGCACGGCAAGGCCAGTCCGCCGCTTTAACCCCATCTGCCCGATGAGCGCGCCAACAAGGCTATGTGTGAGATTATCCATGCGGGTTAGCTGGCGTAGCAAAACCCAAATGGCAATACGGCGTTATCGCCATAAACTATTTTGTTCACGCAGAGGCGCAGAGTTCGCAGAGCAGAAATTTGAAATCTCTGCGGACTCTGCGCCTCTGCGTGAAAATCAATTAAGTCTCGGGATGGCCTTCAGCCACCGTCCAGGTTTGTCCCTTTGCCAACAGCTTGCCGAGATCAGGTGCTTTACCTGCACTGGCCGACTCATTCTGCGCGATGACGGCGTCGTTAAACGTCGGGCGCGGATCGTCGTACAGGACGCCGAGTGCCATCGGGAATTCGCCAAATGGCATTTCCACAAGCATGTGCGCGAGCGAACGGTTGGTCACGTCATGGACGATGACGCCCGCGCTCTGCCAATCACCATCGACCACATCGACAACCTTCAGCGTCAGGCCAACATTGTCGAGCGCGATGCCTTTGGTACCACCGGATTTTTCGCTGCCGAACAACATCGGCTCGCCATTACGCAGCCACAATTGATGGCCGTCAGCACCCTTTGGCGCAGCGAAGTCTTCAAACACGTCCTTGTTATACACAATGCAGTTCTGGAAGATTTCGATGAACGCCGCGCCGCGATGGGCGTGCGCCGCCTTCAGCACTTCGGGCAGATTCTTTGAAACGTCAAAACCACGCGCAACAAACCGTGCGCCTGAACCAAGCGCAAATGCACATGGCGTTGCTGGACGGTCAACCGAACCATAAGGCGTCGACGGGCTATTGGTGCCAACGCGCGATGTTGGCGAATATTGACCCTTCGTCAGGCCGTAAATCTCGTTGTTGAACAGCATGATCTGGCAATCGAGATTGCGGCGCAGCAAATGCATCGTGTGGTTGCCGCCGATCGACAGCGCATCACCATCGCCCGTGATAATCCACACATCAAGATCGGGATTGGCGAGCTTTACACCCGTCGCAACCGCAGGCGCACGGCCGTGGATGGTGTGGAAGCCATAGGTTTCCATATAATATGGGAAGCGCGAAGAGCAGCCGATGCCGCTGATGAACACGGTATTCTCGGGCGTACCACCGATTTCAGGCATGGTGCGCTGCACCGCCTTCAAAATCGCATAGTCACCGCAGCCGGGGCACCAGCGAACTTCTTGGTCAGTTTCCCAATCCTTGGGCGTCGTCGCTTTCACGGGGGTCATATCGTTCATTATAAAGCACTCCCAATCGCGGCTTCAATTTCGGCGATAGTAAATGGCTGACCGGACACTTTGTTCACGGGCTGCGCATCCACAAGGAACTGGTCACGCAATATAGTCTTCAACTGGCCCGTGTTCATTTCGGGCACGATGATCTTGTCAAAGCTCTTGAGCAACTCGGCCATGTTTTTGGGCATGGGCCAGATATGGCGAATATGGACATGCGCGACATCGACGCCCTCTGCACGCTTGCGGCGGACGGCTTGCTTGATGGGACCATAAGTTGATCCCCAGCCAACGACAGCAAGCTTCGCGCCTGCTGCGCCCTGCTCGACGATCTGGTCGGGAATGCTGTCGGCGACGCCGTTTACCTTGGCCGAACGGATGTCGGTCATCGCCTGGTGGTTGGCCGGCGCATAGTTGATGTGGCCGGTATCGACTTCTTTTTCGATACCACCAATGCGGTGCAGCAATCCGGGCGTGCCGGGCTTCACCCATGGGCGCTTCAACTTATGGTCGCGCGAGTAGGGCTTAAAGCCATCTTCGGGCACGCTTTCCAGAAACTCGATCGGGAATGGCGTATACTCTTCGAGATCGGGCACCAGCCAAGGCTCAGCCGCGTTGGCGATATAGCCATCGGTAAGCAGCATCACTGGCGTCATATATTCAACGGCAATCCGGACAGCTTCGACCGCGCAGTCGAAGCAATCAACAGGCGAGCGCGCTGCGATCACGGGCATCGGTGCGTCACCGTTGCGGCCGTACACCGCCTGATACAGATCGGACTGCTCGGTCTTGGTTGGCAGCCCCGTCGAAGGGCCGCCACGCTGGCTGTTGACGATGACTAAGGGAAGCTCGGTCATGATGGCAAGGCCCATAGCCTCACCCTTCAACGCGATGCCGGGACCTGACGAGCTGGTAACGCCCAACTGCCCCGCGTAGCTTGCGCCGATGGCCGAACAAATCGCGGCAATTTCATCTTCGGCCTGAAATGTGGTGATGCCATATTCTTTCAAGCGGCTGAGGTGATGCAAAATCGCCGATGCTGGCGTGATGGGGTATCCGCCGAAGAACATCTTGAGACCAGCCAGCTGCGCGCCTGCAACCAAACCAAATGAGATTGACTCAGCGCCCGTCACCGTCCGGTACAGACCCGCAGGCGCAGGCGCGGCATCGACATGATATTGCTTGAGCGGGCCCGCCAATTCAGCCGTCTCGCCATAAGCATGACCAGCATTCAGCGCAGCGATATTGGCGTCGGCCAAAACCTGATTCTTGGCAAATTTGGCGTTCAGCCAATCGATAATCGGCTGACGATCGCGATCGAACATCCACAAAG
>JBILOZ010000079.1:0-9722 GCA_044374245.1 Sphingorhabdus sp.
ACCCCGAACAATTCCAACGCATCCACCGCAGCCATATTGTGCGCCGGGACCTGATTACCGGGCTGCGCCACGAAGGCGGCGGCGTGTGGCACGCGTTGTTGGGTGAAGACCTGTCGATGCGCATCGGGCGCAAATATCTGGCAGAGGTCAAACGGCTCGCCGGGAAATAGCAAACTCCGGCTTTGTTTGCCGGAGCCAGCCAGAGATGGCGACCGGGATTGTTTAGATCAGACCGGCAAGCGGGCTGGACGGATCAGCATACATGCGCCGTCCCATGCGACCGGCCAGATAGGCCATGCGTCCTGATTGGACGGCCAGCTTCATCGCTGTCGCCATAGCGACGGGGTCTTTGGCTTCCGCGATAGCTGTGTTCATCAACACACCATCGCAGCCCAATTCCATCGCCACTGCTGCGTCAGACGCCGTCCCGACGCCAGCGTCGACCAGCACGGGAACTTTCGCGCCCTCGACAATCAAACGGATCGTCACACGGTTTTGAATGCCAAGCCCCGAACCAATCGGCGCGCCCAATGGCATCACCGCGACTGCGCCGGCATCCTCAAGCTGCTTGGCGGCGATGGGATCATCGACACAATAGACCATTGGCAAGAATCCCTCCTTCGCCAATATTTCGGTGGCCTTCAATGTTTCGCGCATATCGGGGTAAAGCGTCTTCGCTTCGCCGAGCACTTCAAGCTTTACCAAGTCCCAGCCACCCGCCTCACGCGCCAGACGCAGCGTGCGTATCGCGTCGTCGGCGGTAAAGCAGCCTGCGGTGTTTGGCAGATAAGTATATTTTTTCGGATCAATATAATCCGTCAACATCGGCGCTTTGGGATCCGAGACGTTGACGCGGCGCACAGCGACGGTGATTATTTCAGCGCCCGATGCCACCAACGCGGCGGCGTTTTGTTCGAAGTCTTTATATTTGCCGGTGCCGACGATCAGCCGTGATGTGAAATGGCGCCCAGCGACGGACCAGCCATCGTCTTGCCCGCCGCCCACGAAATGGACGATTTCCAAAACATCACCGTCGGACAAGCCTACGTCTTCCAACGTAGAACGCGGCACGATTTCAAGATTGCGCTCAACAGCAACCTTGGCCGGATCCAGCCCAATATCGCGGACAAGGTCAGCAACACTTGCCCCGGCCCGAAATGGCCGCGGATCGCCATTCAGCGTGAGGGAGATAGAATCGGTGGTAAGGGAAGAGGTCATTTCATCTCGCTATTTTTATCGACGCGCATATAGTGCTGGAACGATGCGGTTCGCAACCGCTGCTTTGACAATATCAGGGGACGTCCTTTGGCGGATAAGCCGATAATCTTTGTTCTGAATGGACCAAATCTCAATTTACTCGGTACCAGAGAGCCGGAAATTTACGGCACAGATACGCTTGATGACATTGCCGGACATCTGGATGACCGCGCGCGGGCAGCCGGCGCGTCTATCGATTTTCGCCAGTCAAATCATGAAGGGCATCTCGTCGATTGGCTGCAAGAGGCACAAGCCGTGGGCGCCAAAGCGGTGTTGTTAAACGCCGCAGGATACACCCACACCTCGGTCGCGATCCTGGATGCCATAAAGGCCATCAATGTTCCGGTTTTTGAGGTGCATTTGTCTGATCCGCACAAACGCGAAGCATTCCGGCATTTAAGCTATGTCAGCATGGGCGCAAAGGCGGTGTTTGCAGGTCATGGCGCAAAGTCGTACGAACTCGCCCTAGACGCGGCGTTGCAAGTTTGACATTAGGCGCATCATTGCAAGTTTAGGGTCCCAAGGAGTTTTAAATGGCGGCGAAAACAGGAACTAGTGGCAGCATGCAGGTGGATACGGACCTTGTCCGCGAACTCGCGGCCATGTTGAACGACACCGGTCTCAGCGAAATTGAGGTTGAAGACGGCGAGCGCAAAATTCGTGTCTCGCGGACGATGACTGCGGTTGCAGCGCCTATAGCCGCAGCGCCCGTTGCGGTTGCGGCGTCCACTGTTGCGGCCGCCCATGAAGCCCCAAGCGCGCCAGCGACTGCAGCAAATGCCTTAAAATCACCGATGGTGGGCACCGCCTATCTGACACCTGAGCCCGATGCCGCACCGTTCGTCAGCGTTGGCCAGCAAGTGAAGGCCGGTGACACCGTCCTGATCATTGAGGCGATGAAGGTCATGAACCCAATCATCGCGCCAAATGCAGGAACGGTCACCGCGATTTACGTGGAAAGCGGGCAGCCTGTCGAATTTGACCAGCCATTGCTGGTGATTGCTTAACCTATGGCAATCGAAAAAATCCTTATCGCCAACCGCGGCGAGATCGCGCTTCGCATTCACCGTGCGGCGCATGAAATGGGGATCAAGACCGTTGCTGTGCATTCGACTGCGGATGCCGACGCCATGCATGTGCGCCTCGCCGACGAAGCGATTTGCATCGGACCGCCATCTGCGGCCGACAGCTATTTGAATATTCCGGCGATTATTTCAGCCGCGGAAATCAGCCATGCTGACGCGATCCATCCCGGTTACGGCTTTCTGTCGGAAAACGCGCAGTTTGCGGAAATCGTTGAGAGCCACAACATCAAATGGATTGGCCCCAAGCCCGAACATATCCGCACGATGGGCGACAAGGTTGAAGCGAAGCGTTCGGCAGGCGCATTGGGTTTGCCGCTTGTCCCCGGCTCTGACGGCGCAATTGAAGATGTCGCCGAAGCCAAAGCAATTGCGCGTGAAATCGGATATCCGGTAATCATTAAGGCGGCGTCGGGTGGCGGTGGCCGCGGCATGAAGGTCGTCAACAGCGAAGAAGAGCTTGAGACCCAAATGCAGCAAGCAGGGTCGGAAGCAAAGGCCGCCTTTGGCGATGCGACGGTCTACCTCGAAAAATATCTCGGCAACCCGCGCCACATTGAATTTCAGATTTTTGGCGATGGCAACGGCAATGCCGTCCATTTGGGCGAACGCGATTGTTCGCTGCAACGGCGGCACCAAAAAGTGCTCGAAGAAGCGCCGTCGCCAGTTCTTGCGACCGCTGAACGTGATCGCATGGGCAATATCTGTGCCAAGGCGATGGCCGACATGGGCTATCGCGGCGCCGGTACCATCGAGTTTCTGTGGGAAAATGGTGAATTCTATTTCATCGAAATGAACACCCGGCTTCAGGTCGAACACCCGGTCACCGAAATGATTACCGGCATCGATCTCGTCCGCGAACAAATCCGCGTCGCCGAAGGAAAGCCGCTTTCGTTCAAGCAAGAAGATGTGACCTTCACAGGCCATGCCGTCGAATGCCGGATTAACGCCGAAGACCCACAAACCTTCATGCCGTCGCCGGGAACCGTGTCATGGTACCACCCACCCGGCGGCCTATATGTCCGCGTCGATAGTGGCCTGTATCATGGCTATAAAGTTCCGCCATATTATGACAGCATGATCGCGAAGCTGATCGTGTACGGTCAGACGCGCGAGGGCTGTTTGATGCGGCTTCGCCGTGCGCTTGGCGAATTCGTGATTGAAGGCATGAAGACGACCATTCCGCTGCATCAACGTTTGTTGGAAGAGCCCGATTTCCAAAATGGAAATTATACGATCAAATGGCTTGAAGAGTGGCTGGCGAAAGACACAAAATGATCCTCTCCCGCCGGGAGGTGGCTTTTGGGCTAGCGGCACTGCCGCTGGCCAGCTGCGTTCCGGTTGGTCCCGACGGCGATGTGTCGTTCATCCCCGCCAATGCCGCCGCGCGGATTAAAGCTGACGATCCCAAGCGTCTGATCGAGTTGGTCACACTCGACCCAGCGATCAAGCTCGATATGCGTTATGCGACCGCCAACAATTTCACTGGGCGGGTGCTGTATGACGAAGCGCGCGCTTTTTTGGCCGCCCCTGCCGCGCAAGCGGTCGCGCGTGCCAGCAAAGTAGCCCAGGCCGATGGCTTTGGCCTGACAATTTACGACGCCTATCGACCATGGCGGATAACCAAGAAATTATGGGACGCAACGCCCGCCGGACCCAAGAAAGAATATGTGGCGAACCCCAAACGCGGGTCCAAACATAATCGTGGCTGTGCCGTCGATTTGACGTTGCATGAACTCCGCACCGGACAGCTTGTCGAAATGCCAACCGAGTTCGATGATTTTTCGGAAAAAGCCCATCGCGATTATATGGGGGCCACCCCGGCAGCCTTGGCCAACCGTGCCCGCTTACAAGGCTATTTGGAAGCCGAGGGTTTCGTTGGCCTTTCAAACGAATGGTGGCATTTCGATTTCACCGGTTGGGAACAGTTTCCGGTCATGGACATACCATTTAGCAAAGTCATCTAACGAGGCCGTGCATAAACATAAGAGAGGTTTTTTGATGTTCCGTAAGATATTACTCGCTGGCGTAGCTCTGTGTGTTTCAGCCCCTTCGTTGGCAGCGACTCAAGCCATTATTGTCGGCAATCTGGTGCCCGATGCGGCAACTGGCCCAACCGGCCCAGCGGTCATATTGGTCGAAGACGGACGCATCAAAAATATCGCCAAAGGCACAAATAATCCGTTTCAGGCGGATAGGGTGGTCGACCTTTCAACCAAAACATTGGTCCCCGGCCTCATCGACCTTCACGTCCATTTGACCGGTGACCCCGGCGATGATTTCCGCGACGAAGCCGTCAATCCTGATGAATGGGGCGTCGTCATGGGTGTGAAAAACGCCGCATTGACCGTCAAAGCAGGTTTCACAACGGTACGCGAAGCCGGTTCTGCGCAAAATACTGCTTTTGTCCTGCGCCGCGGTACCGCGGAAGGCCGCATTGTTGGCCCACGCATTGTCGCTGCTGGTCCAGCTTTGTCGATCGTCGGCGGGCATGGCGATGTCACGGGTTTCCGCAGCGACGTTTTGGCCGCGCTGGATTCGGGTTTCACCTGCACTGGCCCCGTCGAATGCGCCGAAAAGGTCCGCAAGTCGTCAAAGGCTGGCGCAGATGTCATCAAGATCACCGCGACCGGCGGCGTATTGTCGCAACAGGGCAGAGGGTTGGAAGCGCATTTCACGAATGAGGAAATGGTCTCCATTGCCAACACCGCGCACTCGCTGGGCCTAAAGGTCATGGCGCACGCCCATGGCGCACGGGGCATTGAGGCAGCGGCTGCAGCTGGAATCGATTCCATCGAACATGCCACATTTGCGGATGAAGCAGCTTTGAAGGTGATGAAGGCCAAGGGCACGGCGTTGGTCCCGACATTGATGGCGCTGGAGGGCGTGCGCGCCCGCCTTGGCAAAAGGATTTACACGCCGACCGTTGAGGTGAAGGCCAAGCAGGCGCTCGAATTTGCAGGGCGTCAGGTTAAGCTGGCCAAGGCAATGGGCGTGACTGTGGCCTTTGGAACCGATGCTGGCGTCTTTGAACATGGCAGCAATGCCGGTGAGTTTGCTTTGCTGGTAAACGCGGGCATGACCCCGACCGAGGCGCTGGCCAGCGCAACGACGGTTGCCGCCAAAACGCTCGGACTAGAAAATGAAATCGGCCGGATCGCGGCGGGATATTCCGCCGACATGGTCGCCGTAAATGAAAATCCGCTGACCAATATCCGCGCGCTCGAAAAGGCCGAGTGGGTCATGGTAAGAGGACGTATCGTTCCGTGATTCGGTGATAAGATGCAGCCTGATACGCCTCCCAAGGAGTTCGATTCCAATAACGATCCGGCAAAGCTGTCGCGGATTGGCTCGCACGTCACAAAGCGGCTGAATGCCAATCCGCTTGTTCAGCCGGTCGAACACCCTGATGCGCAATTATATGTGTATCAGGGCTTTTTGGGTGCAGCGGACTGCAAAACGATGATAGCCAAAATTGATGCCGATGCCGTGCCGTCGACATTGTACAAAGGGACCGAGCAAGCAGGTTTCCGAACAAGCTACAGCTGTCACCTGAACCGTTGGGATGCGTTCATCGCCAAAATCGAGGCGCGGATGAGCGATGTTTTGGGCATCGACAACAGCTATGCCGAGACAATGCAGGGGCAGCGTTATCAAGTCGGTCAGGAGTTTAAGGCGCACCACGACTTCTTTCATCCCAGCCAAAGCTATTGGCTTAAGGAAGGCCCCGCCGGCGGCCAGCGCAGCTGGACTGCGATGATATTCCTCAATGAACCTGAAGAAGGCGGCACAACCGAATTCCCGCATCTTGGCCTTGGCGTGCGGCCGCAAGCGGGCATGATGCTCATCTGGAATAATATGAATCTCGACGGATCGCTGAATTACAAAACGCTGCATACCGGAACGCCTGTCACCCGCGGCGTGAAGCATGTGATTACGAAATGGTACCGGCAGAATAACTGGCTTGAACTCAACACGCAAAAACCGTCTTAATTGCGGCTGCGCCACGGCAACAGATTGCAAATATTGTATATCGTCTGCCACAGATTATCCGTCGTCTGTCGAATTCATCTTGTGCCGGACAAGCGGTCGGAAGACATCCGTTACCACTTGTCCGCAACATATTATTGATGCGTTCAACATAATTTTTGGAGAGACCCATATGAAACATAGCCCACGCATTCTTCTTCTCGTCAGCGCTGCATTGTTGACGCCATTTGGCGCAGCGCACGCGCAAACGGTGACAGCCGAGGCCAGCGCGACGGAAAGCCAGCGCCTTGCCGCTTTGTTCGCTGCGGACGACGAAGCCAGCCTGAAGCGCAACCCGCTCAACGCCATGTTCCGCGGCGATATGCGCTATGCGGACCGCTTTGGTGATTTCATCTCCGACGCCTATTTCGACAATGAACGCAGCGCAGCGCAGGCCAATCTGGATGGTTTAAAAACAATCGACCGCGCAAAGTTGAATGACACCGACAAAATTGCGTACGACGTTTACAAGCAGAGCCAGATTGATGCGCTGAAGGGCCTGTCCAAAGAAATTATGGACCTGACGGTCGTGCGTCCACTCAATCACTTTTTCGGCTTTCACACTTTTTATCCGACCTTCGCCAGCGGACAGGGTGCAGCGCCGTTCAAGACGGTTCAGGATTACGAAAATAACCTGAAGCGCCACAAGGAATTCATCGTCCTGATGGACGCATCGATTGGCCGGTTCCGCCAAGGCATGGCGTCGGGTGTATTCGAAACGAAGATGACGATCCGCAATGTCATCGACCAGCTGAACACACAATTGGCGCAAAAGACCGAAGAGTCGCCTTATTACGGGCCAGTTCTGAAATTCCCTGCGGATTTCAGCGATGCTGATAAAGCGCGCCTGACGGCGGAATATCGCGATATCATCGTAAACGGTCTATACCCCGCCAATGCCCGTCTGCGTGACTTCCTGCGCGATAGCTATTTGCCATTGGCGCGCGAACAGGTCGGCTTGTCCGCCATGAAGGGCGGCGAAGGCCTGTATCAATATCTGATCGAGCAAACGACCACGCTGCCATTGAAGGCCGATGACGTCCACAATCTGGGATTGTCGGAAGTCGCCCGGATTAAATCCGGTATGGAAACCATCAAGAATGAAGTTCGCTTCAAAGGCACTCTGCCCGAGTTTTTCGAGCATTTGCGTTCGGATCCGAAATTCAAAATGTCGAGCCGCGATGCGCTGACGCAGGGTTATTACGACATCGGCAAAAAGGTCGACGCAACGATTTCGACGCAGTTCAAATATCTGCCCAAGGCGCCGCTTGAGATTAAGCCCTACGAAGAATTCCGCGAGAAATATGAAGCCGGCGGCAGCTATCAACAGGGTACCCCTGATGGATCGCGTCCCGGCACATTTTATTTCAACGCCTATGACCTGCCAAGCCGCACCACGCCTGGCATGACCACGCTTTATTTGCATGAAGGGGCACCTGGGCACCATTTCCAGATCAGCATCGCGCAGGAAAATGAAAAGCTTCCCGCGTTCATGCGTTTCGGCGGCAACACGGCCTATGTCGAAGGTTGGGCGCTTTATTCCGAAACCCTCGGTTACGAAATGGGCCTGTTTAAAGACCCGTATCAACGCTTTGGAACGCTGTCCGACGAAATGCTGCGGGCTATGCGTCTCGTGGTCGACACCGGCATCCACAGCAAGGGTTGGACCCGCGAACAGGCAATCGACTATATGCTCGCCAACAGCGATATGGGTAAAACCGACGCCACGGCAGAGGTCGAGCGTTACATCGCCATTCCGTCACAAGCATTGGCCTATAAAATCGGCGCCCTCACTATCCTGCGTCTGAAAGACAAAGCGAAGAAGGAACTTGGCAAGAAATTCGACGTGCGCGAATTCCACAATCAGGTTCTGAACACCGGCGCACTGCCGCTGACCGTGCTTGAGAAAAAGATCGACGCCTGGATCGCTGCGTCGAAGTAAACTGCGCGCTTCCCGGCAAGAATTCTTGTCGGGAAGCGAACGGCTTGATTGGTCCCCTGCCTTAATATAGCGCTTGTCATGAGGGGGGATACAATCATGCCAAGTTTTACCGCCAGCCTTGCTGGATTTGTTTTGCGCACCACGGGCTATTATCGCCGGATGTTTACAGGCGGCCCGCAGTTTCAACAAAACATCGTCAAAGTCCGGGCAGCGCCTGCGCCGCGACCAATCGCAAAGGACGACGTTGACGTTCGGCAGAGCGAATTTCAGGGCCGCAATGTCTGGCACATCGCGCCCAAGGACAGAGCGCCCAGTGCCCATATTTTGTTCTGGCACGGCGGCGGCTATGTCTATTCAGCGACGGACATCCACTGGAAATTCTTAAGCCACATGGCATCGCAACATGGCTGGTCGATCACGGCACCACTGTATCCGCTCGCGCCTGAAAGCTCAGCCGAAGCCATTACGGCATGGGCCAGCGCATATTATGCGGCGTATCAAGCCGATATCAACGGCGCGCCGTTCGTCATGGGTGGCGACTCCGCAGGGGGCGGCATGACCGCGGCATTGGCGCAGATGGCACGCGACAGCGGTCAAACACTGCCGGCTGGCCTGTTGCTCATTTGTCCTTGGCTGGACCTGGACCCGGCACATCCCGAACAGTTGAAAACAGAACCGCGTGACGGGATTTTGACCATCAGCGGCATTGCCGAAGGCGGTAGTTTGTACGCGGGCGACTTGCCCCTTACCGATCCACGGTGCAGCCCAATCTTCGGCAACTGGGATGGCTTGCCACCCATTTTGGCCTTTGCGGGCGGCGATGACATCTTGGTCACCGATTCCAGAGCGTTAAAGGCCAAGGTGCCATCGGTTGATCTCACCGAACTTGCGGGCATGATGCACGACTGGCCTATTTTCAATTTCAGCGAGTCCCGCAAGGCGCAGGCCGCGATGGCCGGCTTTGCGGCACGGGCTGTGGCGTAACGCATTTGCGTGGTCGGGTTGGCTGCGATATAAAGCTGCTATGAAAGGCGATGCTCCATGCCGGCAGTAAAAGCAGCCAACCCACGCGACGTTTTTGCATCCGATGACTGGCGTGCAATCACGACCTTGTCCCGATGGCGGGGCATCTGGCTCATCATCCATGCGTGGATCATCGTGGCGCTTGCGGCATTTGGTGGTGCTGCGGCGTGGAACTATCACTGGCTGGCCGGGATATTGGTGACGCCGCTGGCGCTGGCCATATTGGGCGGGCGGCAATTGGGGTTGTCCATCCTGATGCATGACGGCGCGCATGGTCTGCTACACCCCAATCGCAGAACCAACAACTGGCTCGGGCAATGGCCGTCGGGCGCTGCAACGGGTAGCGACCTGTTCGCCTATCGCACCTATCATCTGACGCACCACAAATT
>JBILOZ010000047.1:0-13385 GCA_044374245.1 Sphingorhabdus sp.
CTTGCGGATTTCAAGGAACTCTTCGATTTCAGGATGGCTGACATCGAGATAGCACGCGGCCGAACCACGACGCAGCGAACCTTGCGAGATGGCGAGGGTAAGGCTGTCCATAACGCGGACAAACGGAATGATGCCGCTCGTCTTGCCGTTGAGGCCAACAGGCTCGCCGATGCCGCGCACATTGCCCCAATAGGTCCCAATGCCGCCGCCGCGTGATGCGAGCCAGACGTTTTCGTTCCATGTGTTGACGATGCCTTCAAGGCTGTCGTCGACTGAGTTCAAATAGCAGCTGATCGGCAGACCACGGCCCGTTCCGCCGTTGGACAGCACCGGCGTTGCCGGCATGAACCAAAGGCGCGAGATATAGTCATAGAGCCGCTGGGCATGATCCTGATCATCCGCATATGCCGACGCAACGCGGGCAAACAGGTCCTGATAGCTTTCGCCCGGCAACAAATAACGGTCTTGCAGCGTGTCCTTGCCAAATTCGGTCAGCAGGGCGTCGCGCGACGAATCCGTCACAACGTTAAAACGGCGTTCGTCGACGGATTTGCTCGACGCAGCTTTCTTGTCGTCAGCCGGCTTGGCCTCGGCTTCAACCTTAACAGCTTCGGTAGCAACTTTTTCAAGCATATCAGTCATCATTGCGGTCATATCGTCGGCCCCTTGGCCTGCATCCCTGAAATCCATTTAACCCGTTGCTCCATTCATTGCGGCGACCCGAAACTGGATGCCGGTTTCCCGGCGGCCAGCGACCAGTTCAAATATCTGTCGGAAACGCGTGTTCCCATATTGTTCGACTCAGGGCGCGAAATTCCCTCTTAGCATTTTTTGACCACGTCAGGGGTTATATTTTCACTTGTCCCCAGCTTATCGACGGGAAAAATCCCCCCAACAACAGAATCACTATCTGAAGCTGCAAGCACAAATTGTGGTAATGCCCCCTATGGCCAACCGCTACCTATAGTGCCTTATTCATTTTAAGACGCAAGGGGGTAAATCGAAAATTAACCATTCAATTCGTCGCTATTCTGATTCCATTCGTCGCAGTTGTCGGCGGGCAAAAGGTAGCGACGCGTGGACGTTCTAAGTGTTGCTGAAGGCGCAAGATGGAAAATGAGGAATTGAAAATATTTCTGTTGTCAAAATGAACCCAATCTTGCGCGCTGCATTTTGTAGACAGAAACCGGGTCACCGCATCATCCAGACGGGACAAATGTGACCGGCGCATCGGCCGTCCGCTAATATTGATTCAGCCGGTCAGAATGATGCTTGTATCGGTCCCCCGGGACGTTAATGGCGTGGGGGTTCTATCCAGCCTGGGGCCTTATATGACCGTCACCATCCGCAATTCCGATTTGATCGATAGCGTCGCCGACGCGCTGCAATATATCAGCTATTTTCATCCGATGGATTATATCCGGGCATTGGGTGATGCATATACCGCCGAACAGTCACCTGCGGCGAAGGATGCAATCGCGCAAATTCTGACCAACAGCCGGATGTGCGCAGAGGGCCATCGACCCATTTGTCAGGACACGGGCATCGTCAATGTCTTCGTCAAATGGGGGATGGATTGTCGGCTTGAGGACACGTCGGCGTCGCTTCAGGAGGTGATCGACGAAGGCGTGCGCCGCGCATATCTGCACCCTGAAAACAAATTGCGGGCTTCAGTGCTTGCGGACCCCGCTTTCACGCGGCGTAACACCAAAGATAACACGCCCTGTGTCCTGCATGTCGAAATGGTCGCCGGTTCAAAAGTTTCGGTGGATGTCGCGGCAAAAGGCGGCGGCAGCGAGAATAAGTCAAAGTTCAAGATGATGAACCCGTCAGACAATATCGTCGATTGGGTTGTTGAAATGTTGCCGCAAATGGGCGCTGGCTGGTGCCCGCCCGGAATGCTGGGCATTGGCATTGGCGGGACCGCGGAACATTGCGTCTTGCTGGCCAAGCAGGCGTTGATGGAGCCTATCGATATGGGGCCGCTAAAAGCACGCGGTCCACAAAATGATATTGAGGCGATGCGCATTGAGATTTTTGACAAGGTCAACGCGTTGGGTATCGGCGCGCAGGGGCTTGGCGGGCTTTCGACCATCCTTGACGTGAAAATCATGGATGCACCATGTCATGCTGCGGGCAAGCCAGTTGCGATGATTCCCAACTGTGCGGCGACGCGTCATGCGCATTTCACGCTGAACGGGTCGGGCCCGGCCTATCTGGAGGCGCCGAAGCTGGACGAATGGCCAAAGGTAGACTGGAAGCCCGACACTGCCGCGATCCGCGTGGATTTGGACGCACTGACCCCCGAAACCGTTGCCAGCTGGAAACAGGGCGACCGTTTGTTGTTAAACGGCAAGATGCTGACCGGACGAGATGCCGCACATAAGCGCATCGCCGACATGCTGGCGAAAGGCGAAGAGCTGCCCGTCAGCTTTAAAGGGCGGATGATTTATTATGTTGGCCCAGTCGATCCGGTGGGTGAAGAAATTGTTGGTCCCGCTGGCCCAACGACGGCTACGCGCATGGACAAGTTCATGGACATGATGCTTGAGCAGGGCTTGCTGGCGTGCGTTGGTAAAGCGGAGCGTGGTCCGGCGGCAACACAAGCCATCGCGAAGCATAAGAGCGCATATCTCATGGCCGTTGGCGGTGCCGCCTATTTGGTGGCGCGCGCCATCAAGGGCAGCAAGGTCGTCGGTTTCGAAGATCTGGGCATGGAAGCAATTTACGAATTTGAAGTGCAGGATTTCCCCGTCACCGTCGCGGTCGACAGCGACGGCAACAATGTCCATCAACTGGCCCCTGCGTATTGGCAAAAGCGGATCAAGGACGAGGGGTTGTTGGAAAAGGCGGGCTAGATTTTTAGCAGCCTTCAACTTTCCGCATCATATAGCATTGTTGACATTGACGTCATGTGGGCCTGTTATCGGCAGCAATGCGAACCGATGAAAAACCGAGCACAAGCTTCCTCTCACGCCTCGGTCCCGGCCTAGTCACGGGCGCTGCGGATGACGACCCATCGGGTATCGGCACGCACAGCCAAGTTGGTGCGCAATTTGGCTATGGGTTGAGCTGGACGTTTTTGTTCAGCTTCCCGTTGATGGTCGCCATTCAAGAAGTCGCGGCTGAAATCGGGCGGGTTACCGGTGCAGGTATCGCGCGCAATATGCGCCGACATTACCCTCGGCCCTTGCTGGTGCTCATGGTCGGGCTGTTGCTCATTGCCAATATCGTTAATCTTGGGGCCGATCTGGCCGCGATGGGCGCTGCTGTGGGGCTGCTCATCGGTGGGCCAATCGGCCTTTACACGTTATTGTTCGGGCTCTTCTGCATCATCGTTGAAGTGGCGCTATCCTATGAGCGCTATGCCTCGGTGCTCAAATGGGCGACGCTCTCGCTCTTCGCGTATGTTGCTGTCGTCGTTGTGGCGCAGGTTCCTTGGGGAGAGGCGCTGACCTCGCTGGTTGTTCCGCGCATTGAATGGACCGGCGCGTACGCCACTGCCGTCGTCGCGATATTGGGGACCACCATCAGCCCCTATTTATTTTTCTGGCAGGCGGGACAAGAGATTGAGGAGCAGAAGCGGCATAAGGTAAAGCCGCTGTGCATCACGCCAAAGGACGCGGGACCAGAATTAAAACGTATCCGGATCGATACGCTGACCGGCATGGCGTTCAGCTCGATCGTCTCGCTGGCTATCGTATTTGCAACGGCGGCGACGCTGCATGCCAATGGCATCCGCGATATCGAAACGTCGGCGCAGGCGGCCGAAGCATTGCGGCCCATTGCGGGAAATTTCGCTTTTGCATTATTCGCGCTGGGTATCATCGGAACGGGCTTGCTTACGGTGCCGGTGCTTGCAGGGTCGGCGGCTTATGCCGTCACAGAAATGTTCGGCATGGCAGGAAGCCTTGATGCCAAGCCAACCAAGGCACGTCTGTTTTACGGGACGATAGCCGTGACAACCATGCTTGGCGTGTCGTTGCAATATGTCGGCATTGACCCCGCGCGTGCGCTATATTGGGCCGCTGTCGTCAATGGCGTGCTTGCCGCGCCGTTAATGGTCATGATGATGCTCATCGTGCGCAACCCGCGCGCGATGGGGCGGCTGACATTGGGGCTTCGCGCGACCATTACAGGATGGATCGCGACGGCGGTTATGGCCGTTGCAACGATCGTGTTCTTCGCCACGCTTTAGAGTAGCGATACCGCGGTACTTATTATTGGGGTTTGGCTGCGGACGGCTGTTTGGCGGGCGCTGGTAGCGAATCCAGAAACTCCAGTTCGTTGAGGTCTATGTTCGCATCGGATCTTTTGCCTTTCAGAACATCAATCTCTGCCTGGCGTTTCATCAGATAATATTCGCGCATTGCCGCGTACGGGTTCCCGCTTTCCTGTACCCGAGTCAAAATCACATCATTTTCGACACGATCGTCAATCGACGAAAGCGTGCCTTTGGTTGCCGAGACAATTGGATTGGTAAACGGCTTACCGACGGCTGCGGGTAAAAGCGAAAGATCAACGACGCGCCCGAGGAGATCACGAACCGTCGTGGATCCGAATACAGGCAAAAATAAATAGGGTCCCGGACCGACGCCATAATATCCCAATGTGTCTGCGAGGCCATTTGGACGGCGGGGTAGGTTGATTGGAGACTTTTTAGCGAAATCAAAAAGCCCGGCAAGGCCAATGGTTGAATTGATAGCAAATCGACCAACGGTTTCGGCCGCTTTGCCGATCTTGAGCTGCAGCATAAAATTCAGAAAGACGATGGGTTCATCCAAGTTATTCAGAACATTATGTAAGCCGTCGCGGAGCGGCGCGGGTAATCCATCTCGATACCCGTACGCGATCGGTGCGATAATGGCTTTATCGACCGACTGTACCGCGCCGAACGAGACTTCGTTCACAACCGCAATCGGGTCGCCTTTCGGGGGTCCCTGATTTGCGGTAACAACGATTATGGCCTTTTCGGCCGCAGCCGGTGTACCGGGTCCGACGGGCGTTTGTGTATTCGGAGATTGCGACGGAACCTCTGCTCCGTCTGTGGATGGCGGCACAGTGGCTTGGGTACCCTGCTCAGGCGCTGCTGTGGGTGCGCCAGCAGTTTCCAATGCAATAACTGGCTCTACCACAGGCGGAAGCTGGGGGGGGGCCGATAAAAGGGCGATCGCGATAATACTGGTGATGCTCAACGTTGGAACTTTCCGGTCATAACCGCTTGCAAACTACATCCTAAGGGCTGGCTGCCAAGCTGACAACTGCCTTTCAAGGATTTCCGTTCACGCTTAATCGCGGGCTATATTAAGCAAATCCCGATAGCATTCGCAGCGATTGGGTGCTTTCGGGGCGGCATTATTGCCCCTGTTGGGCCCGCATCTGTGCATCAATTTGTGCCTGAATTTCGGGAGGTAGGCCCTGCGGTGTGCCGCTGGCCTGCCCACCTTGCTGCTGTTGCATTTCCTGCATTTGCTTTTGCATGGCTTCGATTTCTGCGCGTGATTTGAACTCTAACAGTTCGACATCAAAGGTCAGCTCGCTACCACCGGGGATGGCGACTTGGCCGGTTTGCGGATTGCGCTGATCTTCGGGGCCATAGCCAAGCTCGGCCGGGATCCACAGGCGATATTTGCCGCCGCGCTGCATGATTTTAAGGCCTTCTGAAAAGCCGGGAACAACGCCAGTCACTGGGAAGCCAGCCTGAGGATTTTGGTCGAAAACCGTGCCGTCTTTCAACATGCCTGTGTAGCTGACGAGCACAACATCATTGTCCGTTGGCGACTTGCCTTCGCCGGTTTGGATAATCTTGTAACGCAATCCTGAAGGCGTGGTGACGATATCGCCATATTCCTGCCGCACGTCGCTTGTGCCCCAATATGCCAAACCGCCACCGGCAGCGAGCACGAGCGCAATCGCTGCCCAATATTTGGTCATCGTGCCTTTTTTGAGCGGAAGAATCGGGACGGCAGTTACGGACATACACATTTCCTGTTGGCTAAGTTGCGCGGTGACTAGCAGAAACTCGCAGGGATTCCAGACACAAAAAAAGCGCCGTAAAAGGCGCCTTCCTTGTTGCGGGTCGCAGACGCTTATTTCGCGCCGTCACGTTCCTGCTGCTTGCGCTCCATCTTGCGGGCACGACGAACAGCGGCTGCCTTTTCGCGGGCACGCTTTTCCGATGGCTTTTCGAAGTGACGACGCAGCTTCATTTCGCGATACACGCCTTCACGCTGCAGCTTTTTCTTAAGCGCGCGTAGGGCTTGATCAACATTATTGTCGCGAACCATGATCTGCATAAAAAACTCAACTCCGGATCGAATCGGCAAAATGGCTTAAAACGGCCACTTTGAAAGGCTAAAAACGAAAATCGCCGCGTTCACAGGCGGCGTGTTGAGGTGGCCCCTAACTAGGTCGCCCTTAAATATCAAGCGAAAATGGCGCTTTTAAGCACGAGGATGGAGAAATCCCTCGGCCTTTTTGCTGCGCTCAACCCCTTGCCCTCGTGCAATGTTCGTTTCATAATGCAACGCAACGAATGAGCAGGAGAGCGCCAATGGCAACCCAATTGAAGTCGAACAGCAAATATAGCGAAGCCGAATGGACCGCGCGTCAGGAGCTTGCTGCTTGCTATCGCATTTTTTCGATGTTCGGCTGGGACGAGTTGATTTTCAACCACATCACCGTGAAAGTGCCCGACGAAGAGGGCGCTTTTTTGATCAACCCTTATGGCATGCACTTTGGTGAAATCACCGCTTCCAGCCTGATCAAGATCGACATTGATGGAAACAAGATCGATGCCGACAACCCATGGCATGTCAACGAGGCCGGTTTTGTCCAGCATAGCCTGTTCCATCGCACTTTGCCTGACGCACATGCGATCATCCACACCCATACAACGGCTACCGTAGCCGTTTGCAGTCTTGAAGGTGGTCTTCAGCCAATCAATTTCTACGCCTGCAACTTTGCAGGCCAACTGGCTTACCATGATTTTGAAGGCGTCACCGTGCGCGAAGAAGAAGGCACGCGATTGGTCCAAAATCTGGGCGACAAGCGCATATTGATGCTGAAAAACCATGGGCCTGTCGTGATGGGCAAGACATTGCCGGATGCGTTCATCAGATATTGGGCGCTGCAGCGGGCATGCGAGCAACAAATTGCTACGATGCAAATGGGCCAACCAATCACGGTACCGCCAGAGGTTATCGCGGTGCACCAGCGCGACCTGTATATGGCATCACCCCCAGGCGGTTCGGGCCGCGTTGAATTTGACGCAATGGTACGCAAGGTTGACCAGATCGATAAAAGCTGGCGGGATTAAACACTCCGACCCCCTGAATGCGGTTCTCTGTAGGTGACTGTGTTTCAGGGTCTCAAATAAGATGCTGAAACGCGTTCAGCATGGCTATAATGGGGCTGCATGACCAAATTCACCGTCAATGATCGCCCGGTTCAATATAAAATGGATCCTCAAACGCCGCTTTTGTGGGCTTTGCGTGATGCATCGAACTTGACCGGAACGAAATATGGTTGCGGCAATGGTGATTGCGGGGCGTGCATTGTGGAAATCGACGGGGAGGCGATACGGTCCTGCCTCGTCAATATTGCCGAAGTTGAAGGCCGCTTTGTCACGACGATTGAAGGCCTCAGCCGTGATCGTAGCCATCCGCTGCAACAGGCGTTTGTCGCCAGCAACGTGCCGCAATGCGGCTTTTGCATTCCGGGTATCATTATGGCGGGCGCAGTGTTGCTTAAGAAAAGCAACAACCCAACCGATGAAGAAATAGACGCGGCCATCACGAACTTGTGCCGTTGCGGCGTATATCCACGCCTGCGCGACGCTATCAAAAGGGCCGGACGCGTTATGCGCGGCGAAGAACGTATCGCGGCTGCGCCACCGCCGGGCATTACGCCCGAGGATGCCGCGCGGGCGGTTCCTGCGCTGACGGTTACCGATTAAGCTTAACCCTGCAGTTCAATATCCCAATACAACCAGTCGTGCCATGTTTCGTGCAGATGGTTTGGCGGGAAAGCACGGCCCCTGTCTTGCAATTGCCAACTGGTGGGGCGGATCGCGGCCATGTTCAGCTGCATATGCGCTTGCTTTGGCGTGCGGCCACCTTTTTTCAGGTTGCAGTGTAGGCAAGCCGTGGTGACATTTTCCCAGCTTGTGATGCCGCCCAAACGGCGCGGAACGATATGGTCAAAGGTCAGATTGTCGCCCGATCCGCAATATTGGCACTCAAACTTGTCACGCAGGAATAGGTTGAAGCGGGTGAATGCCGGATATTCCGATGGCTTCACATATTGGCGCAGCGCGATTACCGACGGGATTTTCATGTCCAGTCTTGGGCTATGGACATGCCGATCATAGTTGGAAACGATGTCGACCTTGTCGAGGAACACCGCCTTAATGGCGGCTTGCCATGGCCATAAGCTCAATGGATAATAGCTCAACGGCGTGTAATCGGCGTTGAGTACCAATGCCGGGCAGTTCTCCGGGTGCCTTGCGCGGCCCGCTGCTTCGAAAGTTCCGGTATGCAACATAAGTCGAACCCTACTCCCTTTATGTCATACATGCTTTAAGCGTAACAACGTTACAGCAATCTGACAGTCATCAATCTATTTGCACATATGGTGACGTCAAGAGGGCAAAGACACCGGATATGGTATTTTTTGGGGATATGTTTTTTGCGTGCGAATGAATTTTTGAAGCAATATCTGCCTGCGTTGCCGCAATGTGATGGCGCAGTGGTGACGCGGTTCGCGCCGAGTCCCAATGGGCGACTGCATCTGGGGCATGCCTTTTCGGCATTATGCGCGCATGATTTTGCGCGGGCTTTGGATGGTCAGTTCCATCTGCGGATTGAAGATATTGACGGAACACGAAGCCGTGCCGAACATGTCGCGGCGATACTGTCGGATATGGAATGGCTTGGACTTCATCATGACGGCCCTGTGCAATTTCAATCGCAGAACATTGCAAGATATGAAGCGGCGCGTGACCGGTTGATCGCGGACGGGTTGTTATACCGCTGCGTCTGTACGCGAAGCGATATTGCCAATGCTCTCAAGCACAAGCCGGTGCCGCATGGTCCGGATGGCCCCCATTATCCCGGAACGTGCCGGGACAGCCACATTGACCCTTGTGTGCCGCACAGCTTGCGGATTGATATGGCCAAAGCCGTGGCGCGGTCGGGGCTGTTGGGCTGGGTCGATTTGGCGGCTGGCCCGCAATTTGCGGACCCAATGGCATTTGGCGATGTTGTTCTATGGCGCAAAGACGCACCGGCATCATACCATCTGGCCGCAACCATTGACGATGCTGCCGATGAGGTGTCGCATGTCGTGCGAGGCCAAGACCTTTTCGGATATACCGCCATCCATAGGGTGTTGCAGAAACTGTTAGATTTGCCTGAACCCATATATTGGCACCATCCGCTGTTGTTGGACGCGAGCGACGAAAAACTGGCGAAGAGCAAATCCTCACCTGCGCTGTCGGACCGGCGATTGGCGGGCGAATGCGGCGATGGACTTATTAATAATTTGCGTCAGGGAACGCTACCGCTTGGAATCTCGTTATCCCACGCCTAAATAGACACTGCGGGGTATTGGCCCCGGACAAGGATTTCTCCCGATGACTATTTTGTTGGTTCTCCTCACCATTGGCGCAGCTGGTGCCGTGGCATTTGCACTTATCCGTGGCCTTCATGCGTTCGCCAATTTGCGACCAGCAGATGTTGACGAAGCAGGGCTACCCAAATCGCTCACCGTGCAGAACAAGATGATGTTTGCCCGCGTCAAATGGCAGGCCATTACTATCGGTTTGCTTGCTGTGCTCGTCTTGGTTGCTGGCTCGCAATAAGCGGGCGGCATCAGACATGGTCAAGCTCAACAAGATTTACACACGCACCGGCGACGACGGGACTACTGGCCTGGTCGATGGCTCGCGCGTGTCAAAGACCAACGCGCGCTTACACGCCATCGGCGAAGTTGATGAGACCAACAGTGCGCTTGGCGTAGCGCTTCAGACGCTGGCAGCGGACGAGGGTGAAACGCCTTTGGTTGCTGAGTTGCGCCGTATTCAAAACGACCTGTTTGATCTAGGTGCTGATATCGCAACGCCCGGCGAGAGTTTTGAACCATCGCCGATGGAATTGCGGATTGTGTCGTCTCAAGTTGAATGGCTTGAGGCGGCCATCGATAAAGCCAATGAGCAACTTCCACCGTTGACCAGTTTCATTTTGCCAGGCGGCAGCTTGGCAGCAGCGCATATGCATATGGCGCGCGCCATTTCACGCCGTGCCGAACGGGCGCTGGTCGCCGCATCGCTGGACGTTTCGATAAATCCGCAAGCGTTAAACTACATCAACCGTCTGTCGGACTATCTGTTCGTGCTGTGCCGTCTGATCAATTCGACGCGCGGTGGTGATATTATGTGGGTGCCGGGTGCATCGCGGTGAACGCGGAAGCGTCGATCCTGATTTGAGGCCCCCTAACGCTTACGGCCACATGGCCCAAGCGCATCGATGATAAATTTATAGTCAGCTTGCGCGCGCGCAGCGTCTTCATCGCCCGCTGATTCGATGCGGTCGGTGGGAAGGCTGTGCGGTAGGCCGCAGGCTAGGCGATACCATAGCAATGTGAATCGTTCCGGCGCTGTCGCAGACGAATCGATGACTTCAGCTGTCGATACCGCCCACTGTTTTTGCTCATTCGGCCGACTAAGAACCGTAAGTGACACTGGTTGGTCCTTTTCGGTCTTAAGGAAAATCTGTGTTTCGCCCTCACCGAGCACCGTTCCAGGGCTATGGAAAGCACTGGCGACACCTATGATGCGTTGCGGTGCATCACGCAGGACAGCCTCTTGGGTGATGCGGCGGACCAAAGCATCATTTGTCGGACTGAAATTTGCGAGCGCGTTGGGTCGCGACAAACGGATTTCGCCCGTTCGGCCCGCAACGGGGCTACCAAATAGGAACAACCGCTGTTTTTTCAACTTGGGCACTTTGCCCTTCGCATCCTTGGGCACATCCAACACAAAGCGGACGCGGTCGGCGATGCCGCCTTCGCCGCGAATCAATGCCATGACGTCCGCTTCGATCAGCATACGCTGAAGCGATACGGGCACGCCTATGGCTTGTTCAGGAGCAACTTTAGCAGCTTTGCGGACCGTAGCATCAATGATTAGAGGCGATATGACGACCAGATCTGCAATATCCGAATAACTCGCTGTTTCCGCTTCAATGGCAAGTGCAGGGGGCAGGGTGGCTACGGGTTGGGCGGATGCGGCATTGCCCAAACCCATCAAAACCAAGCATAAAATCACTTTCGCTTGCGAAATTCGCATTAAACATCCCTTTCCGAAGCCGACGTCCGTCGCCAGTTTTACGTGTATCACATTGTAGCATAATGTGAACCTGTCCATGAATTGCGTATGAATCGCAGAATCCGGATTGCTTGGCCTGTTAGGGTTGGCTAATGGATCGATGAATCGAGCAAAAAATAATAGATTTCGATATCGCGAGGGTAATTCGGGGGCATCTTAAAACGTGCGTCCTTAATGTACTATTTTGTTTTGAAGGTAGGAGAGTTGTTTCCGCATGGCATATGCTGATCAAGATGGGATGAGCACAAACCGTTTGGTTTCTGTCGTCATTGTACTCCTTCTTCACGCTTTCCTCGGTTATGCCTTGGTGACGGGCCTCGCATATGATGCGGTCGTCGCGATCAAGGAAAAGATGACCGTGGTCGACGTGAAAGAAGAAGAACCACCCGAAGAAGAAGAGCCACCACCAGAGCCAGAGAAGCAAATCGAGCCTCCGGTCGTTTCACCTCCACCAATGGTGGTGACAGTGGCTCCGCCACCAACGGTTCGTACGGTTGATACGCCGCCACCTGCGGCTCCAATCGTGCCGACAGCCGCGCCACCAGCGCCGCCACCGCCGCCAGCAGGTCCTACTGCTGAAGCGAAGCCGCGGGGCAACCCAGGCAACTGGGCAAACACGAATGACTATCCGTCGCGTGCTTTGCAGCAGGAACGTGAGGGTACAACAGGGTTCCGCGTTACTATCGGTGTTGATGGTCGTGTCATTGATTGCCAAGTTACGCAGTCAAGCGGCCATGCGGATCTCGATGCGGCAACCTGCACCAACGTGAAGCGTCGTGCGCGCTTTGAACCCGCCGTTCGCAACGGCGAAAAGGTTCAAGGTTCGTATTCAAACCGCGTACGGTGGCAGATACCGAAATAATTTTTCTGGCCCGGTATGGGGGGAGACTTGGTTCCGGGCCTCATTTGCTAGCAAGTAATATTTTTTGAGAGGTAGTTAAAATGTCGATTTTGTTTCTGACCGCGGCCGGTGCCGCACCTGAGGCCGCCGCACAATTCGGTCTTATCCCTGCGCTTAAAGAAGGCGGACCAATCTCCATCGCGATTTTCTCCGTGATGGTTATCATGTCGGTTTTCTCGTTCTACATCATGTTCACGAAGCTTTTCGAACAGCAGAAGGTTCTGAACCAGTATAAGGACGTTCGTGCGCAATTCTGGCGCGCAGCTTCGCTTGAAGAAGGCGCAGTAAAGCTCGATAAGAACAGTGCATATCGTCAGGTCGTTGACGACGCCATCGAAGCGAAAAAGCAGCATAGCCTTTTGACTGATCCAGTCGAAGCACATGACTGGCTGCACGGCGCAATGGCCCGTTCGGAAGATTCCATCAACAACAAGCTAGCGGGCGGTCTTCCGTTCCTCGCAACGGTTGGTGCAACGGCTCCTTTCGTTGGTCTGCTCGGTACGGTTATCGGCATCTACTCGGCGCTGATCAAAATCGGTATCGCTGGTCAGGCTGACATCGGCAAGATCGCTGGTCCAGTTGGTGAAGCACTGATCATGACCGCAATTGGTCTGTTCGTTGCTGTTCCTGCTGTTCTTGCGTACAACTGGCTTCAGGCACGTAACAAGACAATCGCACGTAGCCTTTCGACCTTCTCGAACGATGTACTTGGTTACATCTCTTCGGGCGGCCGCGTTAAGCCTGCTGTTCCTGCCGCTGCTCCAGCTGGTAAGCCAGCACCTGCTGCAGCTAAGAAGTAATATTGGGTTAGGGCCGCGTTTCGGCGCGGCCCATACGTCAGCAATCGCTGGCGCTCCATTTTTGACCCAATTTATTTAGAGAGGATTGGCCAATGGCAATCAGTTCAGGAGGCGGCGGCAATGATACGCCAATGTCTGACATCAACACGACGCCGCTCGTCGACGTCATGCTGGTGCTCCTCATCGTATTCCTCATCGCAATTCCTGTCGCTATCCAGACAGTGAAGATGGACCTTCCGATCATCAAGTTCGAACCAACAAAAGCAAAGCGTGAAAACGTTCTTTTGTCGGTGACAAC
>JBILOZ010000174.1:0-3532 GCA_044374245.1 Sphingorhabdus sp.
CCCGCTCCATATGACCGCGAAGTTGAGGGCAGGTGGTGGCGAAGGTTGGCACCGGCAGCGGGTCTGACACAACTGGGTGCAAGTCATGTCGTACTGAAACCTGGTGGATGGTCTTCGCACCGGCACTGGCACCATAAGGAAGACGAAATCGTCATCATGCTGTCTGGCGAAGCCGTGTTGATTGAGGATGATACCGAAACGGTTTTGCGGGCAGGCGACATCGCGGCGTGGGCGGCGGGCGAACCAAACGGCCATCATCTGATTAACCGCAGCGATTGCGATTGTGTCTTCATTGCCATTGGCGCAGGCGATCGCGGAGCAGGTGGCGTCTATGCCGATATCGACATGACATTCGGCGATGCGGGTTATTTCCGCAAAGACGGGACGCCTTATCCCACGGAGCGGATTAAGTAACCGCGTCCTCAATCCGCTGGATCGTCCATGGTTCCTCTGCGGCGGCAGCGCACCATTCTTCCATCCACGGATGCGCCATAATCGTTTCCGCATAGCTTTCGGCAAAGCCGGGCAGGGTGAAGCCATAGGTCACAAAACGCGTCACGACAGGTGCGAACATGATGTCCGCCGCACTGAATGTGCCAAACAAATATGGCCCGTCTTTGCCAAAGCGCGAGCGGGCTTCGGCCCATGTTTGCAATATGCGGACCGCGTCTTTCCGGGTCTCTTCAGATATCGTGACATCGCGAAAGGTCTTGCGCGTATTCATCGGGAATTCGCGGCGCAGGGCGGTATATCCCGCGTGCATTTCCGCCGCCATGGAGCGCGCCATGCCGCGCGCGACTTCGTCCTTGGGCCAAAAGCGATCCCGCCCCACCTTGTCCGCGAGATAATCGATGATCGCAAGGCTGTCCCAGACCACCGCCTCTCCATCCCACAAGGTCGGCACCTTGCCCGATGATGGCGCAAGGTCGTCTTCGCGTTTGCGCTCTTCCCAGCCGTCGGCGAACAAAGGAACAATGATTTCGTCAAAATGCAGCCCCGATTGCTTGGCTGCAAGCCAGCCGCGCAGCGACCAGCTTGAATAGGCTTTGTTTCCGATAATCAGTTTCATATGTCCTGACCCTAAGAAGCGACGGCTTCCAACACAGCCGCCCGCAAATCATCAATGCCCCCGCGCTTTTCCGCAGACGTCACCGAAAGCTCGGGATAGGCCGCGACATGTTTGCGCAGTTTTGCCATGGTGTCGACCTCAACCGCTTCGCGTTCGGACGCTTTGATCTTGTCGGTCTTGGTCAGCACAATCCGGTAGCTGATGGCGGCTGCATCGAGCATTTTCATGATTTCATGATCGACTTCTTTAATGCCATGGCGGCTGTCGATGAGCACGAAGACACGCTTTAACACCGCGCGGCCACGCAGATAGTCGTTGATCAGATACCGCCATTGCTGAACCGTCTTGATGGGGGCTTTGGCATAGCCATAGCCCGGCATGTCGACGATGCGAAACAACGCGGGTTCACCAACGTCGAAAAAGTTCAGCTCTTGTGTGCGGCCCGGTGTGTTGGACGCGCGCGCAAGATTGTTGCGGTTCACCAACGCATTAATCAGGCTGGACTTACCGACGTTCGACCGACCCGCAAAGGCGATTTCAGGGACCGTTGGGTCCGGCAGAAATTCCAGCTTCGGCGCTGATTTCAGGAACGTAACCGGACCGGAGAATATCCGGTTCGGTTCTGCTATTCCCGCAATGACATCCGCGCTCACGACCCCGCCTTGGCTTTCGCGGCCGCTTTCTCTTGCGCATCACGCGCCATCTGCTCCCGCAACGCCGGGTGGCGTGAATAGAGCCACTTTTGCTGCGCAATCGACACGAGGTTCGACATGACCCAATAAAGCTGAAGTCCAGCGGCAAATGGCGCCATGATGAACATCAGGAACCATGGCATCACGGCAAATACCTGCTTTTGCACGTCATCCATAGGTTGCGGGTTCAGGCGCTGCATCAGCCACATCGTCACGCCAAGCAATATCGGCAATATGCCAATGGCAATGAACGATGGCGGGTCAAAGGGCAGCAGTCCAAACAGGTTGATCGGTGTCAACGGATCGGGTGCCGACAAATCCTTCAGCCACAGCACGAACGGCTGGTGACGCATTTCGATCGACAGCAGCAGAATCTTGTACAGCGCGAAGAAGATAGGAATCTGCAGCAAGATGGGCAGGCAGCCCGCGAGCGGGTTTACCTTTTCATCCTTGTACAGCTTCATCATTTCCTGCTGCAGCCGTGGCTTGTCATCCTTCCAACGCTCTTGCAGGGCCTTCAGCTTGGGCTGAACAGCACGCATCTGCGCCATCGACGCAAATTGCTTCTGCGCCACAGGGTACATGAAACCACGAACGATGATCGTCAGGCCAATAATGGCTAAACCAAAGTTTCCGAACAGGCCGAACAGCCAATGCAGGATCCAGAAGAACGGAATGGCGATGAACCAGAACCAGCCCCAATCAATGGCGTAGTCGAGATAGGGAATACCGAGCTTCTTTGAATAGGCGTCAAGAACGGCCATCTCTTTGGCACCAGCGAACAGACGCGAGCCGTTGTTGAGCACCGCACCTGGCGCGACACTGGTGTAGCGTGTTGGAATGACTTGCGCCTGATAGACATCGCCGCTGGCACGGAACTTGGCCGATACGGGCGTTTTTTGGTCAGGGATAAGCGCGCCGAGCCAATATTTGTCGGTGAAGCCAAGCCATCCGCCCGTGCTGGTGAAGGATGTTTCGCCTTTGTTTTCTTCGACGTCGACATAGCCCCAATCATAATTGGGCTTTTCGTCAAAAACGCCCATTGGGCCGATGTGGATATGCGTAAATATCGAACCACCAGATGTCGCGTCGGCAGGCTTCCCGGTGCGGCTTAGCAGCGCAAAATTCGCGATCTCAACTGGGGTAGTGCCGCCATTGGTGAACGTCTGCTTTGCGGTAATCATGTAGTTTTCGTCAATCGACAGCGCGATATCAAACTTCTGATTAAGGGTGTTGGTCCAGCTTAATGTGACGGGCGTTGTTGGCGTCAACTTGTTGCCGCTTGGCGTCCAGACGGTTTTATCATCAGGAACCGTTACGCCGGTGCCAGCCCAGCCAAAGCGGGCAAAATAGGCATCTTTTGTACCCGATGGCGCGAACAGGCGCACTGGCGCCGAATCCTTGGCGAGTGCGGTGCGGTGGGTAAGCAACAAAAGGTCGTCAATTTTTGCGCCTTCAAGATTGACCGAGCCCTTCAACTTTGGCGTTTCCACCAAGATGCGGGCTGTGGACTGAAGCGCGCTGCTCAGCGGAACAGCCTGCGTTTTTGCAGGTGCCGCCTCGACTGGCACGTCCGACGTTGCCGCGCCAGCTGGGCTGGCGGCGGTCGTGGCGCTGCTGGTCACAGGGGCGGGGGTTGGAAAGAAATAGCTGGCGACATAAGGCCATCCGAACAGGATAAGGCCTGTCAGCAAGACTGCAAAAATCAGGTTGCGTTTATCGTCCACGTGTAAATCCCCGTTAATCAATCAATTGGGCGTCATGGCACTGG
>JBILOZ010000048.1:0-13252 GCA_044374245.1 Sphingorhabdus sp.
TGTTGCGCAAATGACTAACGGCATTTTCCTGAATGGCCAGTGACTTTTGAAGCAACATGCGTCAAAGGCGCTTTATGGTAAAACCTCCTTCAAAAGCCCCTGCCCGTCCAGCCAAGCCTCCGCGCCTGCGTTGGGACAGCAAACCCGTCCGCAAGCCCAACCCGAACGCCGCGCCGAGCAAGGGTGCGTTGGAGCGTAAGGATGGCGAAGAACGTATCGCAAAGTTGCTTGCGCGCGCTGGTGTCGCGTCGCGTCGCGAAATCGAACGTATGATTGCCGATGGCCGTGTGACGTTGAATGATGAGAAGGTCGAAACCCCTGCAACCTTGCTGAAATCGCTGCGCGGTGTGGCTGTTGATGGCAAGGCAGTTGGCCAACCTGCGCCGACGCAGTTGTACATGTTCCATAAGCCCGAGGGCTGCCTGACGGCCGAACGCGACTTTAGTGGGCGGAAGACGATTTACGACGTTCTACCCAAAGACCTGCCGCGCCTGATGCCCATCGGCCGTTTGGATTTGAACACCGAAGGCTTGTTGCTGCTCACCAATGACGGTGAATTCAAACGCCAGATGGAATTGCCGTCGACCGGCGTGGAGCGGACATATCGCGCACGCTGCTTTGGTGACGTCAGTCAGGAACAGCTCGAAGAGCTGATCCACGGTATTGAAATTGAAGGCGTCAAATATGGCAAAATCGACGCCAATCTGGAACGTCGGACGGGCCGCAATGGTTGGGTTGAAATGACGCTGACCGAGGGCAAGAATCGCGAAGTGCGCCGTGTCCTTGAACATCTTGGGCTCGAAGTCAGCCGCCTGATCCGCACGCGTTATGGGCCGTTTGTATTGGGCGAGCTTGCACCGGGCGCTGTCGGCGAAGTGCGCCGCGTCGACCTCATCGAATTTCGAAAGACATTGAAATAATGCGGATCATTTCTGGGGAGTGGCGTTCACGTCCGTTGGTGGCGCCAAAGGGTGATACGACAAGGCCGACGGCCGATCGCACGCGTGAGACATTGTTTTCCATGCTCACCAGTCGGCTGGGTTCATTCGAAGATTTGCGGGTGCTCGACCTGTTTGCAGGTTCAGGCGCGCTTGGGCTTGAGGCTTTGTCGCGCGGCGCGGCGCATTGCACCTTTGTCGAGCAGGACCATCTCGCACTCGACGCGCTTGAAAAGAATATCGCAAAGCTCGGCGGCAAAGACCGATGCGATGTCCGAAAATCCTCCGTACTGTCGATGGGCAGCGCTTTGAAGCCCGCGGACATCGTCCTGATGGACCCACCCTATTTGAGCGGTGCGGGGTCTGTCGCGCTCGACAAGCTTGGCCGCTTTGGATGGTTTGCACCCTCCGCATGGATCAGCGTCGAGACCAGCATCAAAGAGGATGTCGAGGTCAAGGGCTTCACCGTCGATACTGTGCGCAATGTCGGCAAGGCACGGATCACATTGCTGCGTCCGGATCATGAACAGGCATGAAAGCCGCGCCAAGCCGGCGGCGGCGTGTTGATTGCCGCCGGCCTTGTGATCTTGGACGGGCGGCTATTTCGCCGGGCGTAGCATCCAAAGCCCTGCAAGGCTGAACAGCGCAATAACAGCAAGATAATAGCCGACATATTCGAGGCCTGATTCCGATAGTTTTAAAGCGATATTAGGGGCCAGCGCGCCACCCAATATCCCCGCTGCGTTGAAGCAAATCGATGCACCCGTATAGCGCACCCGCGCAGCGAACAGCCCCGGCAGCCATGCGCCAAGTGGTCCGTAAACCAGCCCCATCACAAAGAGCAGCAGCGAGAGATACATCCCGGTGAGCATCAGGTCACCGCTGCCCAGCCATGGCCCGGTTGTGAAACTTGCGCCAACCAGCGCCACGCATCCAATGGCTAGCACCCGGGACGGGCTGGTCCGATCGGCCCAGTAACCCGAAACAATGATACCAGCGGCCATGAACAGGATCGAGATGAGCTGGATGCCCAGAAAGGCCTCGCGCGCGATGCCCAATTTGGTTGTGCCATAGCCGAGCGCAAAAGCGGTCGAGAGATAAAAGATCGCAAAGCAGGCGATCGCCGCAAATGTTCCGCCGAACAGTTGGCGTGGGTGTGTGCGCACAACCTCTGCCATGGGAACGCGTGGCGGCGGAGCTTCTTCCAGTGCTGCGGCAAAGGCTGGCGTTTCGGTCAAACGAAGGCGGACCCACAAACCAATGCCGACCAAAAGCGCGCTCAACACAAACGGAATGCGCCAGCCCCATTCACGGAATTCGGAATCGCTGAGTATGAGGCCGAGTATCAGGAAAAGGCCGTTCGAAAGGATGAAACCCACAGGCGCGCCGAGTTGTGGGAACATTCCATAGCGCGCGACCTTGCCCTTGGGTGCATTTTCAACCGCAAGCAACGCTGCTCCGCCCCATTCGCCGCCAAGTCCAAAGCCCTGACCGAAACGCAAAAGGCATAGCAGCGCCGGCGCGATCCAACCGGCAACGGCGTAGGTCGGCAGCAGCGCAATCAGAAAAGTCGATACGCCCATGATCATCAACGACCAGACAAGCGTTGCCTTACGCCCGATGCGGTCGCCATAGTGCCCAAATACCAGCGCACCAACCGGCCGGGCGATGAAGGCCAACGCAAAGGTCAGCCAGCTTTGCAGCAACTGAGCCTCGGGGCTCGATTGCGGAAAGAATAGCGGGCCGAAGACCAGCGAAGCGGCCGTTGCGAAAATATAAAAATCATAGAATTCGACAGCCGTTCCGGCCATGGCCGCGCCAAGAATCCGACGATGCGACGGTGCAGGCGCGGTTGCAGCTTCACCTGCGTTGGTGGTTGTCATTGTGCTTCCCCCTTGTCCTACATTTCTGCTGGCACTGACGGCGGCGAAAGGAAAGCGGAAAAGTGCATTGCCCTTCGATGATCTGTTCCCTAATCGTTCGCACGTGAATCATCCCTCCCCCGCCCCGACGCCGCCTTGGTTGGACGGTTTGAACGCGCCGCAGCGCGAAGCCGTTTTAACCACTGAAGGCCCCGTGCTTCTGCTAGCCGGAGCGGGCACGGGCAAAACGGCCGCATTAACCGCCCGAATGGCGCAGATTTTGTACACGCGCCTTGCATGGCCGTCCGAAATTCTCGCCGTGACCTTCACCAACAAAGCCGCGCGTGAAATGCGTGAGCGTATTGGCGCAATGGTTGGTTCCGCAGTGGAAGGGATGCCGTGGCTGGGTACGTTCCACAGCATTGGCGCAAAGCTGCTTCGCCGCCATGCCGAAATAATCGGGCTACAGAGCAATTTCACGATTATCGACACCGATGATCAGATCAGATTGCTCAAGCAGTTGATCCAGTCGGAAGATTTGGACGAGAAGCGATTTCCGGCGCGCGGGCTCGCGGCATTGTTGGACAAATGGAAAAACGCGGGCAAGTCACCGGCCGATTTGGACGCTGGTGATAATGAAGCTTTCGCCAATGGTAAGGGCCAACGGATGTACGCGCTGTATCAGGCGCGCTTGCTGGCCCTGAACGCGTGCGACTTTGGCGATTTGCTGTTGCACGGGCTGAATCTGTTAAAGAACAACCGCGACATCCTCGAAAAATATCAGGCCCAGTTTAAATATATTCTCGTCGACGAATATCAGGACACGAACGCCGTCCAATATCTCTGGCTGCGCTTGCTCGCCCAAAAACGCAAAAATATTTGCTGCGTCGGTGACGATGACCAAAGCATTTATTCATGGCGCGGTGCAGAGGTTGCCAACATCCTGCGTTTTGAAAAAGACTTTCCGGGCGCGAAGACGATTAAGCTCGAACAGAATTATCGCAGCACGCCCCATATTTTGGCGGCGGCCTCTGGCCTCATTGACGCCAACAGCACGCGGCTCGGCAAGACATTGTGGACCGAACTCGACGATGGGGAAAAAGTCCGCATCATTGGTGTGTGGGACGGCCCAGAAGAAGCCCGCCGTGTCGGCGAAGAAATTGAAGCATTGCAATATAAAAGCGAGAGCCTCGACAGCGTCGCTATACTCGTGCGCGCGCAGCATCAAACTCGTGAATTCGAAGACCGCTTCATACAAATCGGCGTTAACTACCGGATAGTCGGCGGTTTTCGCTTTTACGAACGTGCCGAAATTCGCGATGCCATTGCCTATTTGCGTATCGTAAACCAGCCGGCCGACGACTTGGCATTTGAACGTATCGTCAACGTGCCCAAACGCGGCATCGGCGACAAAGCCGTCGAGAAAATCCACATCGTTGCCCGCGCAGAGCGCGCCCCGCTTTCGGTCACCGCCGCGCGATTGGTTGGAACCGATGAGCTAACCGGCAAGGCACGCAAGTCGCTCGCCGATCTGGTGGTCGATATCGCCCGCTGGCGCGACGAAGCGGCGCATATGTCGCCAGCGAACCTGACGCGGCTGATCATGGATGAATGCGGCTATACGGCCGTGTTACAGGCAGAACGCAGCACCGAAGCATCGGCCCGCCTCGAAAACCTGAGCGAGCTTGCCCGCGCGATGGAAGAATATGAAACGCTGGGCGAATTTCTCGAACATGTCAGCCTGGTTATGGACAATGACCGCGGTGATACTGGCGCAAGCGTCACGATCATGACCATTCACGCCGCCAAGGGCCTTGAATATGACAATGTCTTCCTCGTCGGATGGGAGGAAGGCATATTCCCATCGCAACGTGCGCTGGATGAAGGCGGCCTTGCTTCGTTGGAAGAAGAACGCCGGCTAGCCTATGTTGCGATAACCCGCGCGAAACGACGGTGCACAATCATCCATGCGGCAAACCGGCGCATTTATGGCCAGTGGACCAGCAGCATTCCCAGCCGTTTCATTGAGGAACTGCCACTTGACCATATCGAGGCCGAGCAAACGATGACGGGCGGTGCATCACTTTGGCGTGCCAACTGGAGCGAACAAACCGACCCGTTCGCACATCTAGCGGCGGCCAACCAAGGCCGCAGCAATGCGCGTGGCCCGGGCTGGCAACGGGCAGCCACATCCGGCGGATTTAACCCGCGCCCGCAACGTATAGCGGAAAACACACGCAGCGCGGTCAGCCTTGGCAATAAAGGTCGCAGTGACCTCAGCATCGGCCTGCGCGTCTTTCACGAGAAATTCGGCTATGGCGAAATCGCGGAGATCGAAGGCAATAAGCTTGAGATCGAATTCGAACAGGCGGGCCGCAAACGGGTGATGGACAGTTTTGTAACGATCAGCTGACGTATCTGCTCTGGTAATGCCTATCGCTTTGCGGTTATGGAAAGCCATGACTGCGGGGGCTGCACACATCATATCGGACGCAAGAGCCGCGCTTGGCCGCCGCGACGCGTCTTCCGCGATGCGCATGCTGTCCGAATTGCCTTGGGCAATATCAGCCGATAGGCGCATGCATCATGTCTGACACGAACCCCAACATCCACCCGCTCAGCATCGCTGACTTCCGCTATTATTGGCTCGCACGCTTTATGGCGGTGCTGGCAACGATGGGGATGGTCGTCGTCATAGGCTACCAAGCTTATGACATCGCGCGCAGTGATTATGGCATGTCCATTCGCGAAGCGTCGCTGCAGCTTGGATTGCTGGGCCTTGTGCAATTCGTGCCGCTTGCATTGTTGACCCCTGTTGCCGGATGGGCCGCAGACCGTTGGGAACGCCGGACAGTCGCCCGGCTGGCCAACAGCATCGACATGATGGTGGCGCTGGCGCTTGGTTGGTTCACTTATATCGATGGGCTTACCCTGCCCCTGCTTTTCGTATTTGCCGCATTGCACGGCGTTGCCCGCGTATTTGTCGGGCCATCGATGTCGGCGATCGCGCCCAACATTGTTCCACCGGCATCATTGCCGCGCGCCATCGCGCTGAGTTCAATCGCGTGGCAAGTCGGGTCGGTTTTTGGTCCAGCCGCAGGCGGGCTGATGTTCGCCGAAAGTGCGTCGCTGCCTTATTGGGTGTCGGCAGGTTTGATGTTTGCCGCCACAATCAGCTTGAGCTGTGTGAAGCCAGTCTATCCGCCCCGCATGGAAAGAAAAATCCATCCCATCAGGCAAATGATCGATGGTCTGCGGTACACATGGTCCGAACGTTTTCTGCTGGGTGCCATCACGCTGGACCTATTTGCAGTCTTACTTGCCGGTGCCACCGCGATGCTGCCCGTGTATGCGCGCGATATCCTGATGGTCGGGCCGGATGGTCTTGGCCAGTTGCGTGCCGCGCCAGCGGTTGGCGCGTCCGTCGTTGCGCTTATGCTCGCGATCAGGCCATTACGCCACAATGTAGGCGCCAAAATGCTTTGGGCGGTGGTGGTCTTTGGCGTCGCAACGATTGGTTTTGGCCTAAGCCATGAAATTGGCAGCTATGTTTTTGATGACGCGCGCATCGGGTTCCTGAACATGGGCGCTGGCATGGCGGTCGCTTTAATCTCCCTCATCATCCTTGGCGCGTCAGACATGCTGTCGGTCTATGTCCGATCTTCATTGGTTCAGCTCAACACCCCAGATGAAATGCGCGGACGCGTCAGCTCGGTATCTGGCCTCGCCATTTCCGCCTCCAATGAATTGGGCGAACTTCAGTCCGGTGTGGCGGCGGCGGCACTTGGACCTGTTGGCGCAGTTGTATTCGGCGGCGTTGGTGCCATATTGATCACTGGAATGTGGGCGCGGCTATTCCCCGAGCTTAAAAACGCCCGCACATTTGAACCACAATATAGAGGAACCAATCCATGAAAGCCCAATCGATCCTCGAAACCATCGGCAACACCCCGCACATCCGGATGGGGCGCATGTTCCCCAATGCTGAAGTCTGGATAAAATCCGAACGGTCGAACCCCGGTGGTTCAATCAAGGACCGCATTGGTCTTGCTATGATCGAGGCGGCCGAGAAGGACGGCAGCTTGAAACCCGGCGGCACGATCATTGAACCGACGTCCGGAAATACCGGCGTTGGCCTTGCCATGGTCGCGGCGGTCAAGGGGTATAAGCTCATCCTCGTCATGCCAGAGTCCATGTCGCTGGAACGCCGGCGGCTCATGCTCGCTTATGGGGCAAGCTTCGACCTGACGCCGCGCGAAAAGGGCATGAAGGGTGCGATTGAACGCGCTTTGGAACTGGTGTCGCAGACCCCCGGTTCGTGGATGCCGCAGCAGTTCGAAAACCCGGCTAATATCGACGTCCATGTGCGCACAACATCGCAGGAAATATTGGCAGACTTTGCCGATACGCCGATTGACGCCCTCATTACCGGCGTTGGAACAGGTGGGCACATCACGGGATGCGCAGAAGTATTGAAGAAGGTCTGGCCCAATTTGAAGGTCTTTGCGGTGGAACCCACTTTGTCGCCAGTGATCAGCGGAGGCCAGCCCGGACCACATGCCATTCAGGGAATTGGCGCAGGGTTTATTCCCGCCAACCTGCACACGGCATTGTTGGATGGTGTCATTCAGGTCGACCCTGAAGTTGCCAAGGAAACCGCACGACGCGCCGCACGCGAAGAAGGCATGCTGGTTGGTATTTCATCCGGTGCAACACTCGCCGCCATCGCGCAGAAGCTGCCCGAATTGCCAGCGGGGGCACGTGTTCTTGGTTTCAGCTATGACACCGGCGAACGCTATTTATCGGTTCCGGACTTTTTGCCCGTCGACTAAACAAAAAATGCCGGGACGTGATATCCCGGCATTTTTGTATCTGAGCATGAAACGGCTGAGCGGTTACGCTGCGGCGAACATCTCCGGCGACAAGGCCATTAACGCTTCGCTGCCCGCTTCAATCTTGCGACGAAGCGCGCCGCAATCCGGCAGATACCGCTCGGCAAAGTAGCGCGCGGTCACCAATTTGGTTTCGTAGAACGTCGCATTGCCTGTGCCTGCATCAAGCGCACGTTGCGCCGATTCCGCCATCCGCAGCCATTGTAGGCCAAGCGCCACGATGCCCATGATGTGCATGTAATGATGCGCACCCGCACCAATGTTGTTCGGATTGGCCATGCCATTTTGCATGAACCACATGGTCGATGCCTTCAAATCGCCACTGGCTTTTTCAAGACGGGTTGCGAAATCCGCGAGTGCCCCGCCCTTTGCGGCCGCACATTCTTCGTCGACAATCTTAAAGAGCGCCTGAATTGCCCGGCCGCCATTTTGCGCCAGCTTCCGCCCAACAAGGTCCATCGCCTGAACGCCGTTGGTGCCTTCGTAAATCATCGCGATACGGGCATCGCGCACATATTGTTCCATGCCCCATTCGGCGATGTAGCCATGGCCACCATAGACTTGCTGCGCATTGGTGGCGACTTCATAGCCCTTGTCTGTGCCATAGCCCTTGATGACGGGCGTCAGCAGCGACAATAGGTCATCCGCCATCTGCCGCTCTTCCTCAGTTTGCGCATGGTGCAGCAAATCGGCTTGCAAAGCGCCCCACAGGCACAAGGCGCGCATACCTTCTGTAAACGCCTTGGCATCCATCAACATGCGCCGCACATCGGGGTGCACGAACAGGGTGTCGGCTTTCTGCTCCAGATCCTGCGGACCGGTCAGCGCGCGGCCCTGACGACGATCTTGCGCATAATGCACGGCATTTTGGTACGCGACTTCGGCAATGCCAAGGCCCTGCTGGCCAACGCCCAGACGCGCGATGTTCATCATGATAAACATGGCCGCGAGGCCCTTATTTTCTTCACCGACCAGATAACCGGTCGCACCGTCATAATTCATCACGCAGGTCGCATTGCCGTGAATGCCCATCTTATGTTCGATCGAACCACAGGACAGCGTGTTCCGCGCGCCGAGCGAGCCGTCATCATTCACCAGATACTTGGGCACGATGAACAGCGAAATGCCTTTGACGCTGTCCGGAGCGCCCGGTGTTTTGGCCAAGACGAGGTGAATGATATTCTCGGTCAGGTCATGGTCGCCCGACGAAATGAAAATCTTGGTTCCGGAAACTGCATAGCTGCCATCGTCATTGGGCACAGCCTTGGTACGGATGAGACCAAGGTCGGTTCCGCAATGCGGCTCGGTCAGGTTCATTGTCCCGCCCCATTTGCCCGAAATCATATTCGGCGCATATTTGGCTTTCTGTTCGTCGCTGCCCTTCACCAAGATCGCCGATACCGCACCTTGGGTAAGGCCAGGATACATCGCGAACGCCATGTTTGAACTCGCCATAAGCTCTTCAAACGCCATGGAGACGATGTGTGGCATACCTTGGCCGCCAAACTCCTCCGGCGCTGACAATGTGCCCCAGCCGCCTTCGCAGTAAAGCTTATAGGCTTCTTTGAAGCCATCAGGCGTGGTGACGCTGCCGTCTTCATGGCGCGTGCAGCCTTGCAAGTCGCCGACCTGATTCAACGGGAACAGAACGCCCTCTACAAATTTGGCGCCTTCGGTCAGGATCGCGTCGACCATATCCGCGCTGGCATTTTCAAAGCCGGGTAGATTGGCGAAGCGTTCAACAGCCAATACTTCGTTGAGAATGAACTGCATATCGCGAACGGGGGCGGTGTAGCTTGGCATTTTCGATCCTTAATTGGCTGGAAATATCAAATTAGGCGGTGGCAGATTTGTCTGCGGCCTCTGCCTTTTCGACGGTTGACACAAATTGGGTAAGTTCGTGAATTGCGCTTTCAATATCATCACGCTGCGCCTTTAACAGATTGATCCTGTCGCGGCATTTTTCAATGGTCACGCGGCGCTGAATATTGCGGCCATCGTTCAGATCGTAAAGATCAATCATTTCCCGAATTTCAGCAAGGCTGAAACCAACGCGCTTGGCCCGCAATATCCATGCAAGCCGCGCGCGGTCGCGCTTGGAATAAATGCGGGCAAGCCCAAGGCGTTCAGGTGAAATCAAGCCTTGGTCTTCGTAAAAGCGCAAGGCCCGCGCGGTTACATCAAACTCGCTCGAAAGATCCGAGATTGTGAATGAATCGCGGTTAAATGCGTCTGGCGTATCGATGGTCGCATCGGCCCGCCTTTCCTCGCGCGTAATTGATTCCATGGCGCCTTCCCTCTTGTGTGCACTAGCGTCACTACTTTACGTTAGCGTAAACGTCAATTGGCGAAGTTACCCCTGCCGCGACGTAACATAGCCTGCGTTTAAGTGCGCGTGTCGGGTTTTGGCGGCGAAGAGGGCGGGGTGACGGACGCGTCGGCCGACGGATCGCCGGTCAGGGGTGCAGGCGCAGGGTCAACCGTTGGTTCTGGCTTGGGCGGAGTCCGCTTTACCGGCGTCGATGTATCCTGCAATACCACCACTTCCTGATCCAGTTTCGTGACCGCGAACAATGACTTCGCAAACGCCAGTGGCAAGCGAATGCAGCCATGCGACGCAGGATATCCGGGCACATAGCCGCCGTGTATGGCAATCCCGTCCCATGTGAGCCGCTGCATATAAGGCATTGGGGCATTGCTATAGAGGTTGGATTTGTGATCGATATTTTTTTGCAAAATATTGAACGCACCAATGGGTGTTTCTTTGCCCTTTTTACCTGACGAGATCGTGCTGAAACCAATCAGCTTGTCATTCTGGAATACATAGACCCGCTGCGTATCCAGCACGACGACGATTTTCATCGGCCCCTCATAGCGGTCTTGCGGGATCCACACATATTGGCCGGGCTTAAGCGTATCCACTGGTCCCTTTTTCGGGACGGGCTTTGGCGCAGGTGCGACGACGGGTGGTTTGATTGCAGGCGGGGTGATTACGGGTGGCGCAACAACTGGCGGCACCACCGGGTTTTCAGGGACCACAGCAGGGCTAGCCGGCATGTTCGAGGGCACACCATTGCCGGTTGGAGCACTGTTCTGCGCGGTGACAGCGCCGGGTACGCTCGCGAACAGCGCAAGCGCACACATGAGGTGCGATATCCGGATGCCCGCGTTCGATTTCATGGAATTGGCTTTAAACCCTCAAGATGCAGCAACACACTGCATTTCAGGCATCTTAGCAAACAACTCAGATGAATTCGATGTTAATTTAGCTGCAATCCGTAAAAACAACCTTTGGGGGCAATGAGGTTAACTGTCCTAGTTTTGCGTCGAAACGCCTGTAGGCCACTGTCGCTTGCAAACGTTCGTGCCTATCTCATTGTCATGATCATTGGTCGCAGACATTTTATCCAATCCGCCATTGCCGGTGCCAGCTTGCTCGCTGCGCCATCGACGGCGACTGATATCGTTTTTGCCCCGGGAACCGGTAATAACAGCGCCGGGTCTGTTCCACCTTTACTGCTCAGTCGCGCCAAAGCTGCGCTGGACACGCATAAAAGCCGCATTCGCAATCACGACCTGATCGCTATTGCCGATTTTTCGAAACCGTCACGCGACCCTCGTTTTTACGTCGTCGATTTGCGGAACGGTTCATCCGCGCACTATCTGGTGGCCCATGGAAAAGGGTCCGACCCCAGCCACAGCGGATGGGTCCAGAACTTCTCTAACGTTCATGGGTCCGAAGCGACATCGGCTGGCAGTTACCTCGTCAGCGATACCTACATCGGGCAATATGGCGAGTCTCGCCGGCTCATTGGTTTGGATCCGCAGAATGACCAAGCCGAAGCGCGCGCGATTGTTATTCATCCGGCATGGTATGTGAACAAATCTCTGATACAAGATCAGGGTAAGATTGGCCGCAGCCAGGGTTGTTTTGCCTTTGCCAAAAATGACATCAACGTCATTTTGGAACGCGTGGCCCCCGGCTGCCTTCTATATGCGGATAAAGTTTAGGGTCAGGACCTAGCTTCAGCTCCGGTTTCCGGATTTGAATACACCGCAAATGATCCGTTTACCGCTGTTCCCGCTGGGATCTGTTTTATAGTCATCGGCCTTTTCGTGGATCACCAACGCACCACCATCGGCATCCAGCAGCCCGGTAGGCCCTGAAATCACAAAATCGGGCAATTTAAATTCCAATGTTATTTTGCGGTCAGCGCCAGCCGTTACATTTGGCAAATCGCCATGATGCGCGCCCATTGGATTATCCAGGCCATGTTGTTTCATCTCGGGGTTCCAATGTGGTCCGGCAGACGTAAAATCCGGTCCTTGGCATGTTCCCACCGCGTGGAGGTGCATGCCAAAAGTTCCCTCTGCAGGCGCTTCGGCAGATAGGCTTAGGAACAGGCCGTCCCCGCGCCGCGATATCGTTGCAACGCCTGCCCGGCTGCCATCTCCCCGCGCAAGCTCAGCCGTGACGACTTCCGACGCTTCACCGGACTTTGTTGGCATAAGCGTCGCACAGCTCGCGAGGACCGGGATGAGTAGAACAGGCAGAAATGCACGCATATTATGCTCCTATGGAAAAACGGCTTGGGGCATCATAACATCAACCCTAAGCCGCTCAATTTGTTTCGCTTACTCAACGCACCCACGCGCCGGGTTTAACCCCCTGCGCAAAAAGCAGCGCGGTCAGATCATTATGGCGCACCGCAAAATTGGCGGCGGCGGCAAGTTGCGGTCGTGGATGATAGCCCACACCAAGGCCGTTGGCCGATACGGCCTCTGCGATCATCGGCATGTCATTGGCGCCGTCGCCAACCGCAAGCGCGGAGTTCAGGCCTAATCCCAACGTCCCTGCCGCGGATTGAAGCACCTGCCGCTTTGTCGCCGCATCGACAATATCCGCAGCGAGACGTCCCGTCAGACGCCCCTGTTCAATCTCAAGGACATTGGCATGCACCTCTACAAAGCCAAGCATGGCCGCAACGGGGCCGGTAAAGCTGGTAAAGCCCCCCGATACCAGCACGGCATGCGCGCCCCATGCGGTCATGGTGCGCACCAATGTCTCGGCCCCCGGCATAGGCCGGACGCGTTCACGCAGGCATTGTTCAATCATTTCGGCATCAAGGCCAGCCAGCAACGCAACCCGCGCCTTTAACGCTTCTGCAAAGTCCAACTCCCCTGCCATCGCCCGCTCGGTAATTGCAGCAATTTCGGGCTTTATTCCGGCAAAGTCAGCCAGCTCATCGATGCATTCGACCGTAATCATCGTGCTATCCATGTCGGAAACCAACAGCATTTTGCGCCGCTGCTCTTCATATTGGACGACGACATCGACGCGATCTTCCAAGATAGCAACCGCGGCGCGTGCATGCGCTAGAGCGCCGTCAAAACTAATGTCCACGGCCCGGCCCTCCGCAAGCCATTCAGTGGCTGCGGGAACACAGTCATGTGCAGCCAATCGGTCGCAGGCTTCTGAAATTATGCCGCTTTCCAAAGAATCTGCTGCTATCAGGGTTAAGATGGGCATTTCGAATCCTAAAAAGATGGTCGCGCTTAT
>JBILOZ010000049.1:0-13235 GCA_044374245.1 Sphingorhabdus sp.
AGAATAGGGCGTGAACAGCCCACGTGCCGCCAAAAAACCCGCTCCGCCGTTAAATGACGAGAGACTGAGACAGCTAGCGCTGCATTATGTTGGCAAATACGCGACCACACAGGCCAAGCTTGGGACCTATTTAAACCGCAAAATTCGCGAGCGTGGGTGGGACGGGGAACGCAGCGCGGACATCGCGATGCTGGTCGAACAATTTGCCGCACTCGGCTATATAAACGATGCCCAATTTGCTGAGGCACGAAGCCGGTCATTTGTGCGCCGTGGCTATGGCGAGCGGCGCTTAAACGAGGATTTGCGCGCAAGCGGTATAGGCGATGCGGATGCCATCCCGGCAAAAGCACATATGGAAGAAAGCACATTAAGCGCTGCAGAAAACTTCGCGCGGCGCAAACGTATCGGTCCATTTGCCCAAGAAGCCGCAACGCCGGAGAAGCGCAATAAGCAACTCAATGCCTTTTTGCGCGCTGGACACAGTTTTGAACTGGCCAAACGTTTTGTTTATGCTGAACCCGGGGATGAAATTGGCGACTGGATTTAGTCGTAGACGCGGTCTGCGGTCGCCACTGCCTCGGACGCCCGAAGCGCAGATATGATGCGCATAAGGTGCTGCAAATCATGCACCTCCAAATCTATTTCAAAGGTGTGAAACTCGGCGTCGCGCGCGGTTAAACGCAAATTGATGATGTTCGCCTTGTGATAGCCAAAAATGCCCGCAATTTCACCCAAAGTGCCGGGACGATTGTGAATGATCGTGCGCAATCGCGCCGAAGCGCCATCGCTACCCTGCCCCCAGCTGAGGTCGACCCAGTCGGCGTCGACGCCACTGGCCAAACGGTCACATTCAATCGTGTGCACTTCAACCGGTTGTCCCGGCAACCTGAGCCCGACGATCCGGTCACCCGGAATGGGGTGGCAGCATTCACCGAGGTGGTAACCGACGCCCGGCGTAAGGCCGCGTATGGAAATGGCGCGTTCTTGACTTGGGAAATCAAGCGCGATGCCATCCGCGTCAAAACCAGGCACCAGTGCCTCCATCAGGGCATGGTCATTAATCTTGCCAAGGCCGATGCGATGCATCAGCTCTTCCTCGTCCTCAAGCTTTAGCCGGTTCACCGCAGCCGTTAAGGCTTTCTTGCCGATTTTGCCCGGCATACGCGCAGCAACTTCTTCGTAAAGCTTGCGTCCAATCGCGACCAGCTCATCGCGTTCGCGATGCCGCACATGCCGGCGGATTGCAGCGCGCGCCTTACCTGTCGTCACGAAGTTAAGCCATGTCTGCTGCGGCTCCTGCGCCTTGGATTTCAGGATCTCGACCATATCGCCATTGTTCAATTGCGCACGCAACGGGACATGGCGCCCATTCACTTTTGCGCCAACGGTCTTGTCGCCAAGATCGGTATGCACGGCATACGCAAAATCAACGACCGTTGACCCCTTGGGCAGCTGATGCAGCGCGCCCTTTGGGGTGAAGGCGAATATCCGGTCCTGGTACATCGCCATGCGGGTGTTTTCGAGGATATCCTCGGCATCCTGGCTGGTTTCAAGAATTTCGATGAGATCGCGCAACCACGCAGCCTGCCCATCGGGCTTATCCGCTTGCTTGTAGGCCCAGTGGGCGGCGAAGCCATGTTCCGAACTTCGGTGCATTTCCGCGCTGCGGATTTGCACTTCGACGCGCATGTTTTTGGCGAACATGATTGTTGTGTGCAGCGATTTGTAGCCATTTCGCTTTGGCGTTGAGACGAAATCCTTGAACCGCCCCGGCACCATCTGCCAGCGACGATGCAGCACACCCAGCGCGCGATAGCAGTCTTCGGTGGTCTCGGTTATCACGCGAAAGGCGTTGATATCCGTCAGCTGCTCAAACGCAACATGGCGTTCCTGCATCTTTTTCCAGATCGAATAAGGATGCTTTTCACGGCCGGAGATTTTGATTTTCAGTCCGGCCTGCTCCATTTCCCAAGCGATGGTTTGGTTAATCTGGTCGATTTCAACATCGGCCTTTTCGCGGATTTGTTTCAGACGTCCTGTAATCGTCTGATATGCTTCGGGTTCCAGCTGTTCGAACGCGAGCAACTGCATTTCGCGCATATATTCATACATGCCAATCCGCTCCGCCAGCGGGGCATAGATATCCATCGTTTCTTTGGCGATACGACGCCGTTTTTCGGGGCTTTTGATGAAATGCAGCGTCCGCATATTGTGCAGACGATCCGCAAGCTTGACCAAAAGAACGCGGATATCATCGGAAATGGCGAGCAGGAATTTGCGCAAATTCTCGGCAGCGCGTTCGTTTTCGGTTTGCGCCTCGATTTTCGAAAGCTTGGTAACGCCGTCGACCAAGCGGGCGACTTCGGAGCCGAAGCGGCTTTCGACATCTTCGATTGAGGTGAGCGTGTCTTCCACCGTGTCGTGGAGCAGCGCAGTGATGATCGTGTCCTCATCCATTTTGAGGTCCGTCATTAACCCTGCGACTTCGACCGGATGGCTGAAATACGGGTCGCCTGATGCCCGTTTCTGCGCACCATGCATCTGAACCGTAAAGACATAGGCTCGGTTAAGCCGATCCTCATCGACATCCGGGATATAGGCCCGCACCCGTTCAACCAATTCATATTGCCGCATCATAGGCTCCAAGATGTGGCTTTTGCGCTGCGTTGCAACAAGAAACTTAAAAACATAGTCGATTTAACAACAAATTATGCGCTGGCTGCTTGTGCATGGCGCATGTGAGAACGCCTGCTTTAACAAAAAATGCACCGGAATATGGCGTCCGCGATGTTGCGCGTATGACCATATTCCGGTGCAGTTGTCTCGGCTCAAAGCGTCAATAAAATTGTCGCGGGCTACATGGGAGGAGAGAAGAGCCGAATATGCTTATTGAGAGGTTCGCCGATTAAGCGCCAGCGTTACAGGCGGCGAGTTCGTCGGCTGTAAAGACGCGATCACCGGCGGTGAATGCAGATACTGAACCCAATTTACGGGCGACACTGACACACATATTTTTTGCTGCAGTCGAAGCCATTGGCGCGCGGCATGCAGTGCCTTCGCACTTTACAACAACGCTACGCAGCAATTCTTGCTTCGATGCGGCTGGCTGCGCCAATTCGATTTTGTAATATGAACCGTTGCTTGCAGCTTGCGCCTGCGTTGGAACACCGAAAAGAAGTGTGGCGCTGATAACAGATGCGGCAGCGAGCGCGCCCAAACGGGCGGAAACTTGGGAGAGAGTCATAATCTTATCCTTTTAGCTTTGATAACAGAGCACAACGGTGGCCGGCATTCTGTCTCCAAACCGTCGTTTTGCGCCCCTGGAAAACCAGTTGCGAATCGCTACTTATTAGATTAGGTTTTGAGTTGCAACTTAAAACTTAAATGGGGTTGCAAAATTTTTCGGGTCGGCTCACCCTATGTGTCGGGGGTTAAATATATGGGCGAATTGCGCGAGTCACTACAGGATATTACCGAGTGTGGGCTTCCGACAGCCTTGGAGGCGATGGGCGAACGATGGTCGTTCATGATCTTGCGCGCGGCCTTCAATGGCATCCGCCATTTTGAAGATTTTCTCACGGAAATCAGCATTGCGCGTAACATATTGGCCAACCGTTTAAGCCGATTGAGCGAAAGCGGCATATTGCATCGTACGCCCTGCCCTGATGACCGCCGTAAAGTGGAATATCGCCTGACCGAAAAAGGGCTGGATTTGCTGCCCACAATGATTGCGTTGCGCCAATGGGGCGAAAAATGGGGGACGGGCGTCCCATCCAATCCGGTATTGGTCGATGAGCTGGATCATCAACCCATCCTGCCGGTCACCATAAGAAGCCATGATGACCGCGTTCTGGGCCATATGGACCTATGCTGGATGAACTCGGCGGATATCAAGCCGATTAGCAATGCCGTGTTTGCCGAACATGATGATCGCGTGCGAAAATTAAGCGCAATTTAAGCCGCATTATTGACGCTCTCTACAGCAGCATTGAACTTTTGTGGCGAATCTGTTACACTCCGCGCCGACAGGCCAAAAATGGTCGATAACCGCCTTCCTATCATGGGATTGAGCGGGTGATGACGTAAGGGACGAATGCCAACTGTCTTATGGACGACATTATGTCGTCAGCGAGCTTATTCTCCCGAATAATCAGAAAGGTCGTAATATGACGTCCAACGCGGCGATGTTTGATGTAGGCGATTATGTGGTGTATCCCAAGCATGGGGTTGGTCGCGTAATTGAGCTTCAGGATTCCGAAATCGCAGGGATGCAGCTTCAGCTTTATGTGCTGCGCTTTGAAAAAGAAAAAATGACGCTGCGCGTGCCTTTTAACAAGGCCGAAGGCGTTGGTATGCGCAAGCTGTCGAGCGACAAAACGCTCAAGGAAGCAATGCATACGCTCACCGGCAAGCCCAAGGTAAAGCGCACCATGTGGTCGCGCCGTGCCCAGGAATATGAAGCGAAGATCAACTCGGGCGACCTGGTTTCGATCGCCGAAGTGACCCGCGACTTGTTCCGCCCCGATGACCAGCCAGAGCAGAGCTATTCGGAGCGTCAGATTTTTGAAGCGGCATCAAGCCGTTTGGCCCGCGAACTCGCGGCAATGGAAAAGACCGACGAAAAAGCGGCTCTCCAGAAAATTTTGGCTATTCTGAATGAAGCGGCACCGCAATATTACGAAAAAGCGGAATAACCCGTTTCCTTACCGGAAATTCAGAAGGGCGCTGGCAACGGCGCCCTTTTTTTTGGCATTTCTATACCATATTATGCCCAGCCTGACGTCCTCTTGCAGCGCGTCTAAACAGAGGCATGTTCAATCTCACCATCTGGTATGACGGCGCATGTCCGCTGTGTGTGCGCGAAATCGCACTAATGCGGCGTCTCGATTGGCAGCGGAAAATCGACTTCCAAGATATTGCGCCAGACACGGCCATATGCCCACTCGACCGGCAGCTGATGCTTGACCGTCTTCACGCCTGCGAAAATGGCGTGATGCTATCGGGTGCTGCGGCATTTGCGGCGATGTGGCGGCATATTCCCCTGCTTAAACCGCTGGGTTGGCTTGCGCGAAATCCCGTTATTTTGGACATATTCGAGCGGTTGTATGTCCGCTTTCTCAACATCCGCCCTTATTTGCAAAAGTGGCTGGTATGACAGTGGTATCGGATATTTTTCCCGCCTCGCGGAACGCTGCACGCGCGCGCCTTGCGCATTTCATACCCGGCGCAGGGCAAAATTATGCCTTTGGCCGCAACACGGATCCGGGGCCAACGCACCCAAGTGCTGTGTCCAAACTGTCGCCATATCTGCGCTATCGGATGATTACCGAGCAGGAAGTCGTGCAAGCTGTTCTGGAGCAGCACAGCCTGACAGCCGCCGAAAAGTTCATTCAGGAAATATTGTGGCGCACATATTGGAAGGGTTGGCTGGAAATGCGCCCGTCCGTGTGGACGCAGTTTCAGGAAGAACGCGACCGGCAGCGCGATAGTTTCCCCAATGCGCGCGCAATCCGCAACGCTGAGGCTGGGCAGACCGGCATTGAAGGCTTTGACGATTGGGCACGCGAGCTTGTCGAAACGGGCTATCTGCACAATCACGCAAGAATGTGGTTTGCCTCAATATGGATTTTTACGCTGCGCCTGCCATGGGCGTTGGGCGCGGACTTCTTCCTGCGCCACTTGGTTGACGCCGATGCAGCGAGCAACACATTGTCATGGCGTTGGGTGGCTGGCCTGCAAACCGCTGGCAAAACATATCTCGCGACGACGGACAATATCGCGCGCTACACCAATGGGCGATTTGCACCAAAAGGGCTGGCAAAAACGGCTATAATCCTACCGGATTTGACCGTCGCAAATCCGCGTCCCATTCCCTTCGCAGCGCAATGGGACACGCAAAAGCCGGCATTGTTGTTGGTAACGCCGGATGACATGCACCCAGAGTCGCTCTTTGCTCCTTCGCCGGCAATCAAGGCGGCATTTGTCGCCGCCGATGCCAGCACCTTATGGGGCGACAATGCACGGGGTTTCGTCGCAAACGCGTCACGCGACGCAGCAGAACGGGTCAGAACTGCGTTTCAATGTCCCACGGATATTCTAGATACACTCGATATCGAAACCTTGACCACACAGGCAAAGCAAGCCGGCGCTGAACAGATTATCACCGCTTACGCGCCGGTGGGTCCGGTTGCTGACCTTTTCGCCAAATGCGCTCCGCGTGTGGAACAGGAAGGCATAAAGCTGGTCCAAATCCGCCGAAGCTGGGACGAGAAATTCTGGCCACATGCGACCAAGGGCTTTTTCCCCTTCAAAGAAAAAATCCCGAAAATCTTGGGTGAAATAGGTTCGAAGGACAGCTTGCAATTTGCGCTTGAGTTACATTCCCCGAGTGTATTATAACTACAATACACAAGGAGATTGACCCATGCTGAAAATTACATTCTTCCTGCCGCTGGCCGCACTCGCCCTCCCCGCGTGTGGATATTCCGTTTCGGGCGCAATCGATGAAGTTAGAAGTTCAGATATGAGCGCATTTGAAGATGGCAAGACTATCTCTTCAACCGCAACAACGACTGAAGCGTTCACGATGGTCAAGGCCCTTGGCCCCGACAACATCATTTTCGTAACTGGCGACGCCTTCACTATCAAGGCAGCGGGCAATGCGAAGGCTTTGGCCACACTGCGTTACATATTGGACGATGGCGCCATCAAAATTGGCCGTATCAAGGGCAATTGGTTCGGAGATGAAGGCAAGGCTGTAACCATCACAATCACGGCTCCCAAATTAACGGCCGCGTCGCTGGCCGGCTCAGGCGATTTCACTGCAGACAAAATGGAAGGTGACGCTGTTGAGGTCAAAATCGCAGGATCAGGTAGCCTAAAAGTCGCGCAAGTTGTCGCCAAAACATTGGAAACCAAAATTGCGGGATCCGGTGATGCAATCATTGCCGGGACGGCTGAAAACGTCAATTTCTCGGTTCTTGGTTCGGGCAGTATCAATGGGCAAAAACTCACCGCAACGAATGCCGAAGTGTCAATCGCAGGTTCGGGCGATGTAAGCATTAACGCCACAGGCAAGGTTGAAGCAAAGGTCGCGGGCAGCGGCGACATCAATGTTACTGGTGGCGCAACCTGCACCTCAAAATCCATGGGCTCGGGAGGCATCAATTGCTCATAAATCTGCAGAAGCACAACGCATGAACGGTTGGTGGGACAGGCATGTCATGCCCCGCCTCATTGGTTGCGCCTGCACGCAGCCTGCGGTGATGCGTGATCGCGCGAAAGTCGTTCCGCGTGCATCGGGGGACATTCTGGAACTGGGCTGCGGCGGGGGAACCAATCTGCAGTTTTACGATTGGTCGCAGGTACGCACATTATCGGGCGTTGATCCATCGCCGGAATTGCTTGGCCGCGCGCAAGATGCGCTCTTGCGATCAGGCCGGAGCGCAAACTTCGCAAACGGCATTGCAGAGGCGCTGCCATTTGAAAGCAGCAGCTTTGACTCAGTCGTCACCACCTTCACATTATGTTCGGTTCAAGATCCCACCGCCGCGCTTTCGGAGGTCCGGCGCGTCCTGCGCCCCGGCGGGCGGCTGATATTTTTGGAGCATGGCAAAGCGCCAGACCCTGCTGCGGCAATATGGCAAAATCGGATTGAGCCGGTTTGGAAGCATATTGCCGGCGGATGCCATTTGACCCGGCCCGTAACTGGGGCCATATCTGATGCTGGCTTTGTGTGTGATGCGCCGCAGGGACATTATATGAAAAGGACACCAAAATGGCTTGGCTGGGTGGAATGGGGCGAGGCAACGTTGGCACATTAATCGTTGCCATCTCGCTGTTCGTCGGATTTTTTGCTGAAAAGCCCGCGCTGGCCGACGAACGAAAAATCCTCGTCGCCAGCTTTGAAAATATTCAAGTCATCGGCGACATCAAAGTACAGGTGCAAACGGGCAAAGCGCCATCTGCCAAAGCCAAAGGCGACAAAAGGGTGCTCGATGCCCTGAAGCTGGAACGTGTCGGCATGACATTGCGTGTGCGTCTTCAGGGCGCTGTGAACAATGAACAGGGCGTCCCGATGACGCAGCCGATTGAGGTCATGCTATCGACCCAGGCGATTAAAGACATGACGGTCAGCGGCAATGGCAGCCTGCAAATTTCCGAGGTAAAGCAACAAGACGCCACCCGCATGCTGGTGGCGGGTAACGGTTCCATTGCGGTGGAACGGCTACTCACCGACCAATTTTCGGCTGACATCGACGGAAACGGGCGGATGGACATAAAGGCCGGAAAGGTGCGTGACGGGCGCGTCACATTGAATGGCACCGGTCATTTTGACGCGGCCAATGTCCCCATGCGCAATTTGCGGCTCGAACATATCGGCAATGGGTAATCCCGCGTGCATGTCGACGAAGCGGCCAATATCTTCAATCGCGGAACCGGATCGATCAATGTAGGTGGAAACGGAAGTTGTTTTGTGAAACAGGCGGGAAGTGCCGCTATAAACTGTGCCAGAATCAAAAAAGGATCGCCTAAATGAATGTAAGTAAGCTTGGCAAAATGGGCCTTTACGCTACCGCCCTTTCGCTGGCCGCGTGCACAATGCCTGCCAATGGCGGAAACCAAACCGCAGGGTGCAAACCCGGAACGGGCACAGGTCGGTCTGCCGCAGGGCTTGAGCAAGTTACATTGTGCGTCACCAGTGGCGCAAAAACGCGGGCGTTCACTGTCGAACTTGCGCAGACGTCGATGGAGCAGGCCAGGGGAATGATGTTCCGTACCGAGCTTGCGGACAATGCCGGCATGGTCTTTCCCTTTCCTGAACCGCGCATGGCAAGCTTTTGGATGAAGAACACGGTGATCCCGCTCGACATCATCTTTGTCCGGACAGACGGAACGATTGAAAGCATCGCCGAAAACGCAATTCCGTACTCCACAATACCGGTTGAATCGGGTGAACCCGTTGGAGCGGTATTGGAACTGCGCGGGGGGTTATCTGCCGAGCTTGGTATTTCGGCGGGCGACACGGTGAAATGGACCGCAAAGTAAGGCAAATAGGGATTGCACCGCAACGTGCTTGCTCCTAATCGCGGGTCCATGGGTATTCTCGGTAAAATCTTCACTTGGTGGGACGGTGCCACCATCGGTACGGCGATCTACAGCTGGCGTAAGGGCAAAGCTGTGGGCAGTGATGCCGAGGGTAACAAATATTATCAGTCGTCCGACGGTAAGCGCCGCTGGGTCATCTACAATGGCGCGAACGATGCAAGCCGCGTTGCGCCCGACTGGCACGGATGGTTGCATGGTACCCATGATGGCGACCCAGAAAGCTATTTGCCGCCAGTGCGTGGCTATGAAACACTGCCTGAGGCCAATTTGACGGGCACGGACCGTGCCTATCGTCCAGCAGGATCGATACAGCGTGGCGGCCATCGTGCCCGCGCGACCGGCGATTATGAGGCGTGGAGTCCCGACGCATCATGATTCGCCGGCACAGCCTGATGCTGCTGCCGTTGCTGGCAACGCTCGCGGCGTGCGGACCCACTGACGAAGAAAAGCTGGCACCGGAAAAATCCGGCAAAGCCCAAGCGACCGCAGACCGGATTGTTGCTGGTTCCGACAATGCCCTTGGCACACCCATGGCAGAACGTGTTGCGGTGCTAGGCCTGTTGAACAAACGCAACGGACAGACGCGCGACATTGAACTCAAGCCCGGCGAGGCCATTCGCTTTGGCAAAGTTGTCGTAAGATTGCGTGCCTGCGAGAAAACCGCGCCGTGGGAAAATTACCCCGATGAAGGTGCCTTTGTTCAACTGCTGGTGAATGAACGCCCGCCGGGCACAAATGATGCCGAAAAATGGCGCAGTGTGTTTTCAGGCTGGCTTTTCAAAGAAAACCCGGCCGCAAATATTGTCGAACATCCGGTTTACGATGTTTGGGTCAAAAGCTGCAGGATGAGTTTCCCTGGCGAAGAAACGCCGGTCGAAGAAAAAACATCGGAAGAAGCGCCAGCGCCTACCGATAACGCATCGTCCAGTGCACCCCAGACTGCGCCTGCCGAACCTGCCGCTCCGTCAACTGAAGACGCTAAGCCCGACGAGGGCTGACCGGTCGTCGTCAACGCCGATTTGAGTATTTTCAGATAGGCGTTTTGGGTGATTTCAATGGCGCCAAGGCTGGCCAGATGGTCCGTCATGAACTGACAATCCAGCAATGCGAAGCCACCCAGTTTAAGACGTGCGACAAGCCATGCCAGCGCCACTTTTGACGCATCGGTTTCCCGCGAGAACATGCTTTCGCCAAAGAATGCGCGGCCCATAGCGAGCCCGTAAAGCCCGCCGACCAATCGGCCATCGAACCAACATTCCACACTGTGCGCGCGGCCTTGTGCATGCAGCTGGCAAAAGGACTCTTCGATATCGGGGTTTATCCACGTATCGCGCCGATCATCCTGCGACTCGGCGCATGTTGCGATGATTTGGGCAAAGGCGGTATCCGCCGTCACTGTAAACCGCCCCTGCCGGATCGTTTTCGCCAATGATTTGGATAGCCGAAACCCCTCCAGCGGCAAAATCGCGCGATATTCGGGTTCAATCCAAAAAGTATCGGGGTCATCACGCGCGTCGGACATCGGAAATATGCCATTGGCGTAGGCCTGAAGCAGCAGATCCAGATCGATGGGCAAAAATCTGTCCTTTCCTATCCGTTAAGGGGCCTATCTCGAATTGCGCCGCCGCATGCAATGGATTATAGCGAACAAAATGCCCCGGCAGCGTCTGGTCACTTTACGGCCGATCCTGCCGGGGCACGTCATTTTAAGCAAAGTCAGGGACCGCATATGACCCGCCGCCGCAAAATATACGAAGGCAAGGCCAAGATTCTTTATGAAGGCCCTGAACCCGGCACGCTGATCCAATATTTCAAGGATGATGCGACCGCCTTTAACGCCCAGAAAAAGGGTACGATTTCTGGCAAAGGCGTGATTAACAATCGGGTCTCTGAGCATGTTTTCACGCGCCTGAGTCATATTGGCATTCCCACCCACTTCATCCGCCGCCTGAACATGCGTGAGCAGCTCATCCGGCAAGTTGAAATCGTGCCGATCGAAGTGATTGTGCGCAATGTCGCTGCGGGCACTTTGTCCAAACGGCTTGGCATCGAAGAAGGCACACCCCTGCCCCACACATTGCTAGAATATTGCTACAAAGACGACAGCCTGGGCGACCCGCTTGTGGCCGAAGAGCATATCGCATGCTTCGGCTGGGCCACGCAGGAAGAAATGCAGGATATTTCTTCGATGGCGATCCGCATCAATGATTTCATGTGCGGCATGTTTGCGGCGATTGGCATTCGATTGGTGGACTTTAAATTGGAGTTCGGTCGACTGTTTGACGGCGATTTTTCGCGCATCATTTTGGCGGACGAAATCAGCCCCGATGGATGCCGCCTCTGGGATATCGAAACCGGCGAAAAGCTTGATAAGGATCGCTTCCGCCGTGATTTGGGCGGTGAAGCCGAAGCCTATCAGGAAGTGGCGCGCCGTCTGGGCCTGATGCCCGATGAAAGCGAAGGCGCTGTGCTGGATATGGTTAGCCATAGGCTACGTAAAGGCAAGTAACACAAGAATTTACATCTTTGCATCTTGCTATCGGCGGCTTTCTCTGGACAAAGTCGATCGATGAACAAGAGACTTTTACTTGTATTGGCGGTGGCTACCTCGGTTGTAGGCACACCCGCTTTGTCCGCTGCGCCGCAAGAGAAAACGAAAGTCGAGGGTACGGAACGCACCGCACCCTGGAATGCGGAGATGTCCGACCTCGAACCAGACCCAAGCATCATTTACGGGCGGCTGCCCAATGGTCTGCGCTACGCCATTCGCCCGAACCAGCGCCCCCAGAATCAGGTGCTTGTGCGCATGACCATCGACTTCGGGTCAGCGGCAGAGGCGGAGGACGAGCAAGGGCTGGCGCATTTCATTGAACATATGGCGTTCAATGGCAGCACCAACGTGCCCGAGGGCGAGATGGTCAAAATGCTTGAGCGGCTTGGCCTCTCCTTTGGCGCCGATACGAATGCGTCAACGGGGTACACACGGACCGAATATAAGCTCGATTTGCCGAAAGCCGACCCGCGCCTGATTGAGCGCGCTTTGTTCCTGATGCGCGAGACCGCGGGCAATATCTCGTTTAACCCCGCAGCGGTTGATCGTGAACGTGGGATCGTATTAGCGGAGAGACGCGAGCGCGAAAATTTCGCGTTTCAAAGTTGGCGGGCTGCCAACAATCTCTATTATCCCAACACCTATTTTTCGACACGCTACCCGATTGGGCTATCCGAAATCCTCGAAACCGCACCTGCGGACCGGTTGAAGGCGCTGTATCGCAAATATTACCGGCCAGACCGGATCAAGATCATCATTGTCGGACCAGTGGACCCCGTTGCGATTGAGCGCGAATTGGCGAACAAATTCGCTGATTGGCAGGTCACAGCACCACCCTTGGGTAACCTTGACCGGTGCGAACTCGACACGACACGTGGCGTGTCTGCCGCAAGTTTTACCCATCCTGAAATCAATGAAGCCATTGCCGTTCAACAGTTTTTCAAGGACAAACCCCAGCCCGACACCGTCGAACGGGCGATGATTGAACTCAAGATGCAAATTGCATCGGCCATCATTTCCCAGCGGATAAGCCGCCGGTCGCGTTCAGAGGACATTCCCTTTCTAGGCGGTGGTGTAAACTTTACCTTAGGTATCTGCGACAATTATGCCGCCGTCAGCTTTAGCGCAGGCGGCAAAGACGGCAGTTGGCGGGCGTTGCTGCCATTTACAGAACAGGCTGTCCGGCAAGCTGTGCAATATGGTTTTGACGACACCGAAGTTGCCGAGCAGATAAAGCGCCTCGACACCTCTTATGAAAACAACGCCAAGGCAGAGGGCACAGAGCAAAGCGCTTCGATCGCCACCAAATTGGTCGAACTTGACGATAACGTCTATAATTCAGACGCCTACCGGTTGCTGCTATGGCGCCAATTGCGGCCGTTCATGACGAAAGCTGCCGTCAATGCGGAATTCGCAAAATGGTTCGGCCAAATGACGACCCCGCAAATGTTTCTGTCGACGAAGCAGACGTCAGGGACGTCTTCCGATGATATCTTGGCCGCCTATGCCGCAAGCCGCGCTGTTGCGGTGGCTGCGCCCGTTGCGCGCCAGGCATCAGCATTTGCCTATACGGATT
>JBILOZ010000175.1:0-3497 GCA_044374245.1 Sphingorhabdus sp.
CAAAAAAAAGGGCCGACCGAAGTCGACCCTGAAAAAGTCTTTAGGAGAGGATGCCTATAAGGCTTGTCCCCTATCGCGAGTTTTCATTTTTTGTGCAAGTGCGAACAGTGCAATAGCAGTTGCATATCCTGCAACTGCTATTTATAAGATTAACCTGAATTCCGCGGCATTTGCACGATCGCAGAATCAAGTCACTTTTGTTGCAGTGCGACAAAAAAAGAGATGATATGCGCAGATTGCCACCGTTACGGTCATTGGAAGCCTTTTTGCGCGTTGCCAAATTGGGTTCGGCCAAAGCCGCCGCCAGTGAACTGGCGCTTTCACCTCCCGCTTTAAGCCGCCGCATAAAGGCGCTTGAAGACTTTATCGGCAAATCGCTGTTTGACCGCCGTGCCCAAGCCATGGTCATTAACGCCGATGGCGAAACCTTGCTGGCTGCTGTCGAGCCGGCGATGGATGCGATGGCCGAAGCGGTTGAAGAACTTGCCGGCCGTGGCGGCGAATATCGCTTGCGCCTTGGCCTGCTTCCGCTTTTTGGTTCGCAGCGCCTTATCCCCCGCCTCCCCGAATTGCGCAAAGCTTTCCCGAAATTGCATATCGACGTCGATACCTCCGGCCATGCGGAAAATCTGTTGGGCGATGTGATTGATGCCGCGATTATCATCGCTGCTGAGGTTGACCCAAAACTCTACAGCGTTCGCCTCGACCGTAACCTTGTCTATGCCATTGCTTCGGAACAATGGGCCAAGGAGCATAATGTGCAAAAGCCCGAGGATTTGGCCAAGCACACAATCATGGTCCACAGCGACATGCCCATGGTATTCGATGCCTGGCGTCAGGCCATGGGCGTGCCCCGTTTAAAGCCGGCCGCCATTGACAGTTTGGATAGTGGCGCGCTGATACTTGAAGCAGCCGCCAATGGACTGGGCGTCGCGATCATGCATGGAAGCCATTTTTCGGATGCACGCGATCCACGATTGACCCGTCTTTTCGATACAGAGGTCGAAAGCCCCTATAGCTACTGGTTCGTGTGCCGCCCGCGTGCGCTGAAGCAGCGCGCCGTCAAGATTTTCCATGACTGGTTGTTAAAGTCCGGCGTATAAAATTCGGTAGAGCGAACACTTGACCCATCGCCCACCCCGCGTCATTGCAGTGTGATGACTGACGACGTTGCTGAACTGAATTTCGAACAGGCGCTGCGCGCGCTTGAAGATATCGTCCACAAGCTGGAAAGCGGTGAAGCGCCGCTTGATGAATCCATTGCACTTTATGAACGCGGCAACACGCTGCGCGCGCTCTGCCAGCAACGGCTTGATATGGCGAAGGCCCGGATTGAGGCGATTACGCTTGGCCCTGACGGTGCGCCAACGGGCACCACATCGTTCGACGCGGGGTGAATGTGATGTCGGCGGTATCGACATCTTCGCTGCTTCAAGATGCGCTGAGCACCATCGCAGCAGATGTTGACCAAGAATTCGACACGCTGCTGACATTACCCGGGGACGCACGCGACCGTTTATATGCAGCGATGCGGCACGCAACGATTGGCGGCGGCAAGCGCCTTCGTCCGTTGCTGGTGACGGCAACCGCAGCGTTGTTCCATGTCGACCGCAAGACGGCGCTACGCGTCGGTACGGCGGTTGAGGCCATTCACGTCTATTCGCTGGTGCATGACGACCTGCCCTGCATGGATGATGATGATTTGCGCCGTGGCAAACCCACCGTGCATCGGGCGTTTGACGAAGCGACAGCGGTTTTGGCGGGTGACTCGCTGCATGCGCTCGCCTTTGAAATCTTGGCCAATCCAGATACCCATAGCGACCCATTTGTGCGTGGCGAACTGGTGTCGACGTTGGCGCTGGCCAGTGGCCCTGAAGGCATGGCTGGTGGCCAGATGATGGACATTGAGGCGGAGAACGCAGCGTTCGATTTGCAAACGGTGATGCGCCTGCAGGCTTTAAAAACCGGCGCGCTTATTGCCGCAAGCGTTGAGATGGGCGCCATTTTGGGCCATATCCCACCCGAAGGCCGCACGCATTTGCGGGGCTATGCGCGCGACATTGGCCTTGCCTTTCAAATTGCCGATGACATTTTGGATGTCGAGGGCGACCCCGAATTGGCTGGCAAGGCACTTCAGAAAGATGCCGAGGCAGGCAAGGGCACATTTGTGTCACTGATGGGACTTGATCGCGCCAAGCAACAGGCCGAAATGCTGGTCCAGCAAGCCAATGATTATCTATCGAGCTATGGCGCAGAGGCCGATTTGTTGCGCGCTATTGCAAATTATATCACGGAAAGAGATCGCTGATGACCCACCGGATTGGCGTATATCCCGGAACTTTTGACCCCATCACCTTGGGCCATATGGACATCATCCGGCGCGGCGCAAAGCTTGTCGACGAACTCATCATTGGCGTGACCACCAACGCGTCAAAATCGCCGATGTTCGCGGATGAAGAACGTATTGCGATGGTCGAGCGCGAAGTTGCGACAATCGGTGCAGATCATATCCGCGTCGTCGGGTTCAATTCACTGCTGATGGACTTTGCCGAAGCACATGGCGCCAGCACGGTCATTCGCGGTATTCGCGGCGTCACCGATTTCGAATATGAATATCAACTCACGGGTATGAACCGTCAGTTGAATGACCGCGTAGAGACGCTGTTTCTGATGGCCGATGTCTCGCTTCAGCCCATCGCGTCACGGTTGGTGAAGGAAATCGCGATATATGGTGGCGAAATTGGCAAGTTTGTGACGCCTACGATCCGCGACGAAGTTGTCGCGCGCGTTCAATTATTGGGCAGCAAGGCAAGCTAATTACGCGTCTGCGCGTTACACAGTCTTACGTCGCTTGCGTTCCTTAGGCGCCGGCAGCTCAAGATATTCCTCCGGCACATATATCGCATAAGTTGCCAGTCGAATCTCGTGCACGAATTGAAACAGGCAAGCCGACAACAGCGCCAGTGCCAACATGAATACCGCTACGGCGACCCATGCTGCGGAAATATTGGTGAGCCCCATCACAAACAGCACCACGATCATGATGCACACCGAAATTGCGGATAACACCGCGCACAAGATCGATCGTCCCACGACACGCATGCGCTTTTCAATAATACGCAGTTCGGTGACGACCCGTTCATGCGCTTGACCGTCAGTCTCCGCATATTGCCGCTGCAGGTCGCGTGACCGGTCCACAATGCGCGACAGTCGGCCAGTGAGCACATTGAGCAGGCTGCCCACCGCAACCAGCAAAAATGCGGGGGTCAGTGCCGTCTGCAGAACAGAAATGACCGCCGCCAAATCAGGGCCAAATTTACCGTCCATTTTGCAATTCCGCCGCCAATGTCCGCAAATCGGTTTTCAGCAACTTGCCGATATGGCTGCGCGGCATTTCGTCGATGGGATATAGCACCGAAATGCGTTGGGTTTTGCCAAGCTGCCCATTCACCCGCTCCAAGATAGCATCGGGCGTGCTGCTGGCGTCGGGATGCAAC
>JBILOZ010000050.1:0-13165 GCA_044374245.1 Sphingorhabdus sp.
TGCGCAGCGAAACGTCGCTCATTCAAACCATTGGTCGCGCCGCACGTAACGTCGAAGGCCGCGTTATCCTATATGCCGACCGGATGACGGGAAGCATGGAGCGTGCGATTCGCGAAACCGACCGCCGTCGCGAAAAACAACATGCCTATAATATCGAACATGGCATCACGCCCGCGACCATCAAGCGCGATATTCACGATATTGTTGCCGACACCGCCAGCCGTGATTCGGTGCTGGTCGAGATTGATGCAGAGGGCGCCAATAACCTCGTCGGCCATAATCTGCGGGCCTATATCGACGACCTTGAAAAGAAAATGCGCGCCGCCGCTGCGGATCTTGAGTTTGAAGAGGCCGGACGTCTGCGCGATGAAATTCGCTCATTAGAAGCCAGCGAGCTTGGCCTGCCGCACCAGCAACATGTCGCCGCCCCGCGGGGCCGATCGACGGAAGGTCAGCCCGGCACACGCAAAATGCGGTACGGAAAGACGCAGCGGAAATTCGGCAAATAAGCCTTAGCTTTTAAGCAGCTTTGCAATCAGCTTTTTACGTTTTCAGTTGAAGAGCCGAATGAGCGCCGAAATTCCGGCAAGGCCAAGAATGCCAGCGACAAAACTGCGCCACAACGAAGGCGGTACTTTGCCAAAAGATTTCGCGCCCAGCCAGTTGCCCGCCAGCACAGACGGAAACAACAACAGCGACAGCCACAATAAGCGCGCGTCGGCCAAGCCCAAGGCAAAGGCCGAGATCGTGCCCGCAATCGCCGTGGCGAAAAACACGAGCATCATCGATGCGCGTGCTTCCTTGGGCGGAATTGGCTGGCGCAGGTAAAATGGCACAACAGGCGGGCCGGGCATCGCTGCAAAGCCGGTTAGGATGCCCGACGCAATCCCGGTCGCTGCGGTCTCCTTTGGCCCCGGGCGCAGTTCGCCACGTTGCGGAAGCAGGACGAGCGCGAACGCACCAATGGCAATGGCCGCGATCATCAACCGCGCAACGTCAGGGGTTGTGACCTTCAGCAACAGGACGCCAATCGGTGTCGCCAGCATGGCAAATGCCGCAATCATCAACGCACTCTGCCGATGCGCGTCGGCAAATATGACCTTGAGCCCAACGGGTCCAATCAGCACCTGAAGCAATATGGCAATGACGACCGCTTGGCCCGGGGTAACAATCATCCCGAACAACGGCACCAAAATGATCGCCATGCCAAAGCCCGTCAGCCCACGGATATACGCAGCGCCAAACGTCATTGCAGACAACAGCAGCAATTGCGCGGTGGCAAGGCCCGTTAGGTCGTGAATGTTCAGTGCCCCATTGCCGCATGGTCAGCGGCAGTGAGCGGCTTTTCCGCCTTCACGCCGTTTTTGTCGAGCCACGCCTGCATCTCTTTGATTTCGGCTTCCTGCGCGGCAATCACCTTTTCGGCGAGTGCGCGGACTTCAGGGTCCTTGCCATGTTCCAACGCAACTTTTGCCATTTCGACCGCGCCGACATGATGCGGAATCATGCCCTGCATAAACGCAACGTCCGCATCTTCGGCGATATTGCCCATGCTGGCATGCATTTTGTCATTGGCCGCGGCATAGCCCTTTTGCGCAGCATTGTAGCTTGCGGTGGCGTCGGCCTGTGCCTCGGTTGTTGTGGCAGCATCATCTGCGGCCGGATTTTGGCATGCCGCCAACAGCAATATAGCCGCGAGCGTTAAAGGAAGCGTCTTCATCACAATCTCCTTATCTGACCGAAATTTGGTTTAACGAATATCGGGCGGCGTCGCTTCATGCGACAGCATCGCAATGGCTTCATCAAGCGTCATGATACGCTGACCGTCGGAACCAAGGCTGCGGATGGCGACCTTGCCCTCTTCCGCCTCACGCATGCCAACGACAAGGAGATGCGGTACCTTAGCAACGCTGTGTTCGCGCACCTTATAATTGATCTTCTCGTTCCGCGTGTCGGACTCAACCCGAATACCAGCCGCTTTCAGCTTGGCCGTAACATCATGCGCATAGCCGTCTGCTTCCGACGTAATGGTCGCGACAACCGCCTGCACAGGCGCCAACCAGACAGGGAAGCGACCGGCATAATGTTCAATCAATATGCCAATGAAGCGTTCATAGCTGCCGAAGATCGCACGGTGCAACATGACCGGACGGTGGCGTGCGCCATCTTCACCGACATAGCTTGCGTCGAGACGTTCGGGCAGGACGCGGTCGGACTGGATCGTTCCCACCTGCCATGTGCGGCCAATGGCGTCGGTCAGGTGCCATTCAAGCTTTGGCGCGTAGAATGCGCCTTCGCCGGGCAATTCTTCCCAACCAAATTCCGGCGTCGCAAGGCCCGCGCGCACGACGGCATCGCGCAGTTCATTTTCCGCCTTGTCCCAATCCGCATCCGATCCGAACCGTTGGTCAGGACGCAGCGCGAGCTTGATCGAATATGTAAAACCAAATTCCTTGTAGACGCGATCGGCCAGCGCACAGAATGCCTGCACTTCTTCCACAATCTGGTCTTCGCGGCAGAAGATATGCGCATCATCCTGCGTGAACTGACGTACACGCATTAGGCCATGCAAGGCACCATGCGGTTCGTTGCGGTGGCAACAGCCATTTTCATATATGCGCAGCGGCAGGTCGCGATAGGATTTGATACCCTGGCGGAAAATCAGAACATGCGCTGGGCAGTTCATGGGCTTCAACGCCATCCAGTCGGCCTCGCCCGAAATCACGGGACCCTCATCATCGACATTCGGCACTTCGTCAGGGATCACGAACATGTTGGCGCGATATTTGCCCCAATGCCCCGATTGCTCCCATTGCCGCGCGTCCATGACCTGCGGCGTTTTCACTTCCTTATAGCCAGCGCCGTCGATGGCGCGGCGCATATAGGCTTCCAGCTCGCGCCAGATCAGATAGCCATTTGGATGCCAAAAGACGGAACCATGTGCCTCTTGCTGCAAATGGAACAGATCCATGTCCTGACCCAAACGACGATGGTCGCGCTTTGCGGCTTCCTCAAGACGGAGCAGATGCGCGTCGAGCTGCTTTTTGTTCAACCAGCCGGTGCCGTAAATGCGGCTCAGCTGCGGGTTGTTCTGGTCACCACGCCAATAGGCACCGGCAACGCGCGTCAGCTTAAACGCCGCAGGATCAAGCTTGCCCGTCGACGCCAAATGCGGACCGCGGCACATGTCCATCCAGTCATTGCCCGACCAATAAACCGAAAGCTCTTCGCCTTCGGGCAGTTCCGCCGCCCATTCCGCCTTGAAGCTTTCACCCGCATTCTGCCATGTCGCAATCAACGCATCACGCGCCATGACTTCACGGCGCAGCGGCTTGTCGGCGCGAATGATGTCGCGCATCTTTTCTTCAATCGCGGGCAGGTCGTCCATCGTGAATGGGCCACGCGAAGCAGGCGCCATCACGTCATAATAAAATCCGTCATCGGTCGACGGGCCAAATGTAATTTGCGTTCCGGGAAACAAGGCCTGCACCGCTTCGGCAAGGATATGCGCAAAGTCATGGCGTGCAAGTTCAAGCGCGTCCGCCTCATCACGGCTGGTCACCAGTGCGAGCTGCGCATCGGCGTCCAACGGGCGCGTGATATCGCGCAATTCGCCATCCACCCGCGCGGCGATCGCAGCCTTCGCAAGGCCGGGGCCAATGGCGGCGGCAATATCCGCCGGGGTAGTGCCGCGCGCGACTTCACGGGCAGTGCCATCGGGAAGGGTAATGCGGATCATCTCGGACATGGATTTACTTGCTTTCAGCTTCGGTTTGGAACCGCCCCTTTGCCAGTCCAAACGCGAAGTCGCAACCCTGCAGCTTTGTCCTTATGCGCTATCACCTTCTTCGTGCCGTGCAGCGCCCAATTGCATCCTAACCCGCAGTCTTCTCGGCGCGATAGGGCACGAAATCACCAAGGCTACAAATGCCGCCGGTCATGCCGCTGGTCCGGTCCACCAAGCGGAGAATATCGCCGCGACATTTCTGGCTGCCAAATTGTTCGGATACGACGATATCGCTGTCGCGGGCAAGACCCGGACAAGGTGACCGCAAGTTGTTCTTGTACACAAGGCGGCCTGACACGCGGTACAGCAGAATATTGTCGCTGACGCGGATCATGTGGTCGGCATTGAAATCACTGATGCAGGTTAACGGTTTCCCCGCGACCTTACCGCCAATTTCCTTCATTAAGACAGCAGACTGTTTCTCGGTCAGCGGCGCGGGCGTGCGCTCAACTTGGCCGCATGCCGCAACAACCGTCAAAGGCAAAACAAGGCCAGCCAGTTTGAGGATATGCATCGGTCTATCTCCTGAATTCACATAGCTGCATAATAGCCGCTGCGTGATGAACGGCAGATTATCACAAAATCGCCGCCATGTGGCGTTTTTCGCCCGACGTGACGTCAACGATCCTATGGCCAAGGTCGCCATCGGGTGTGCCATCCAGCACCGCCATGGCACGGGCGCCATTTTCCATTTCGAGAATGAGCGTGGCCGGACCGAAACCGTCTTTACCCGCGGACCGGACAAAGCTGAGTATACGGCCCTTGCCTTGCGGGGCGTCATCCAGCGCGATCTGTTTCGGCGCATAGCCCTTCGCCGCCGCACCCGACCAAGCAATGGCGGGCTGCGATGCGGTATAAATGCCGACGGCCTGTTTTGACATCACGCCGCCATTTGCAGTGACCAAAGCGGGCTTTGATCCATCTTGGCGCAGGGCATCGACCATCGCTGCGATATTGTAGACGCTATAGCCGTTGCCTGGCCCACCGAAAAAGCTGAGGCCACCGGTCAGCGTATAATCACCAAGCGCACGCGCCGCGTCATTCATGGTGTCAACGGCCGCAAATACCGCGCAAGGAAAGCAGCTGTAAATGTCGACAGGGCCAAGGTCACTGGCCTGCATTCCGGCCTGCCCAAGTGCCGCCGGAATGGCAAAATCCAGCGCCGCCGACCGGTGAATGACACCGCGCTCTGCCAATGGTGGTTCGGCGGCTTCTGCCGCGCCGGCAAGCCAGACCCATTTGTCTTGCGGTACACCCAGATCGCGCGCCTTGCCCGCGCTGGTCAGGATAATCGCACCGCCCAGATCGACCGCATCCTGCGCCACATGCCAGCGACGGTAAATGTCCGTTAGCGGGTAATTGGCATTATCGTCGCCCAGCATCGCGTCGGGTGAACGATAGCCGGGGAATTGCGCGTGGGTCCGCGTTTCCGCTTTTGCTGAAAATGCCGACCACAACGCCGCCAATTCCTGCGCATAAGCGTCGGCGTGTAATCCCAGCTCCATCCGCCGTGCATTTTCAATCAGGCTGTACGCCAGCGGCATGGAAATGATGCCATGGCGGATTTCCGTTCGGCTCAAAATCGGGAAGGTCGAAAGACGGTTGTCGAACGGGGTGTCTGAAGGCAAGCGCCAGTCCAACGTCACACCCGCCTTGCGCGCGCGCTTTGCGGTCCCGGTCGCTTCTGCGGCCACGAGCACCGCGACTTCACAGGTCCCGCGGCGGATATCGCCCGCCAGTTCGTTCAACATCGCCTGCGGGCTTTGGCCGCCGACATCCGCGTAAATTAACCGCGGCGCGCTGACGCCGCCGGCCGCTCCAAAAGCTTCGGGTGCATTGTCGGGCGACCCGGTGCCCAGGCTGACGCCGCTGTCCTCGAACGTGCGGATCGCGGCGATGGTATCAATCGCCGCCGCAACCGATGGGGCCTGGCCCGTATCGGCCAGTGCAACCTTGATGGCGGCGCCAGCCAATTCGCGCGGGCTTGGCCATTCGCCGGAAACAGTCTTTCGGCTGGCTTCGCCCACGCCAATAATGACCGGCGCGCTTGCATCAAAATTGCTCATCATTCACTCCCGATTATCTCTTAACTGCACGCTTAAATATGCTAGCAGTCGATGCAAGAGATAAGGAGAGCGCACATGGCGAAATGGCCGAAATTGACGTGGGACAAGGAACCAACTGGTCCGTTGAAAGGGATTAAGGTTGTCGACATGGCCACGGTTGTTCTTGGGCCTTATGCCACCGTGCAATTGGCCGATCTTGGCGCGGAGGTCATTAAAATCGAAAATAGCGAGGGCAACACACCGGGCGACCTGATGCGCCATGGCGGCGATTCGCCCAGCAAGCAGCATGGCCCCATCTTCACGGCCCTCAACCGCAACAAAAAAGCCATCAACCTCAACATCAAAAAGCCGGAGGACAAAGCCGTTCTCGAAGCATTGCTGGAGGAGGCCGATGTCTTCATCCATAATGTCCGCATGGCAGGCGTCGAACGGCTGGGCTTTGGCTATGAGGCGGTCAAGGCGATCAACCCCAATATCGTCTATGTCCACTGCGCCGGATTTGGAGCGGGTGGCGCCTATGGCGAGCGGCAGGCTTATGACGACCTGATTCAAGCCGCGTCCGGTTTTGCCGCCTTAAGCGAGCAGCGCGATGGTGGTCGCCCAACCTATTCGCCGAGCCTTGTCGCGGATAAAGTCAGCGGTCTGTTCGCGGCCAATGCAACCATGGCAGCATTGCTTGCGCGTGCAGGCGGGCAAGGCGGACAATTTGTTCAGGTGCCCATGTTCGAATGCTTCACCTGGTTCAACATGGTCGAAAATCTGTGGGGCGAAACCTTCATCCCCGGCAATGGCCGCATGGGCTATACGCGTTCGGTGAACCCGCGTCGGCGGCCATATCCAACCAAGGACAGCTTCATCGCGATCGTGCCCTATAATGACCGGCAATGGGCGAAGTTTTTTGAACTGGGCGGCAGGCCCAACGTGTTCGACGATCCGCGTTTCGCGACCTATCAAGAGCGCACAAAGCACACGGGCGAATTATACGCGCTCATCGAAGAAGTCAGCGCGCTGCGCACCACCGCCGAATGGCTTGACCTGTTGGCCGAACATGACATTCCAGCGATGAAATATAACCGGATGGCAGATGTCCTCACCGATCCGCATCTGGGCGACGTCGGCTTTTTCGAAGAGCTGGAATCGCCCGATATCGGCACATATCGATCGATGAAACATCCGGTGCATTATGCCGGAACGCCAGCGTCCAACTATGCGCATCCGCCGATGCTGGATGCCGACGGGGATGAAATTAGGGCAGCATTGGGGTTGTGAACGGCTGGCGTTATGGTTGGCTTCTAAAAATCGTCATCCTGAACTCGTTTCAGGATAACAGGCGGCTGTCGTGCGTTATCCTGAAACAAGTTCAGGATGACGATGTCCTAGAGTTGCCCAGCCCTAAACCAGCAGCCCGCGCATAATCAGATCGATGCTGTGCTCGCGATAGGCATCGCGCATATTTTCGTTAAAATCGTCCTGATTATAACAATGGCGCAACACCAAGCGTGACGAATAAAATCGGTCAGCTGCGCCCGTCACGGTGAAGTAGAAAAACTGCGGATCAAGCTTGCGGAATTTGCCCGCCTTTACGCCTTCGGCGATGAGCGCGTCATACACCTTTGAAATAGGCTTCAGATACAGGTCCGCGATACGGGCCGCTTCAACCGGCGCGCTATCACGCACCATGCGCATCAACAGGCGATTGAGATAGGGGAACGCATAATAAGTGTCGATGACGGCACCGATGTGGATACGCAATTTGTCTTCCGGCGGCATGTCCTTTGCGAGCAACGCGCCAAGACTGAAAACAATATTGCCCATGTCGCGATCAAGCAGCGCCAGCATCAAGCCGTTTTTGTTGCCGAAATAATATTTGACCAATGCACTGTTCAGGCCTGCACGAAGCGACAGTTCCGATAGCGAAAGGTCGATGGTATCGCCCTCACGCATGATCTGGCTCGCCGCTTCAATAAGCTGGTCGCGCGCTTTTGCATTATCGCCCGCTTCATTCACCAGCTTTGGTCCCGTCGTGGCCATCGGTGCCTTACTCCCCCCGTTTACGCAGGGTTACTTATAAGCAGGTTCATCCCACCATGGGAAGAAGTCCGGCATATCTGCGGAAACTTTATCGGGATAAACGGGCGGGCGCTTTTCAAGGAAGCTGGATATGCCTTCCTTTGCGTCGCCGGAGCGTGACCGGCGGTAAATCGCGCGGCTGTCAATCTGGTGCGCTGCCATGGGATGTTCCGCAGCGGACAGCCGCCACAACATCGCCCGTGTGAGTGCAATCGACACGGGCGCGGTGTTGTCGGCAATTTCCCGGGCCAATGCCCGCGCGGCATCCATCAAGTCTGCCGGCGCATGAATGGATCGCACGAGGCCACCGTGCAGCGCTTCATCGGCATTGAACACCCGGCCCGTCATGCACCATTCCAGCGCCTGTTGCATGCCCACCAGCCGCGGCAAGAACCAGCTTGAGGCAGCCTCTGGCACAATCCCCCGCCGCGCAAAAACAAAGCCAAAGCGTGCGCTGTCACTGGCCAAGCGGAAGTCCATGGGCAGTTGCATCGTTGCGCCAATACCGACCGCAGCGCCGTTGATCGCGCCAATGACAGGCTTTTTGCATTGGAAAATCCGCAGCGTTAACCGGCCACCGGAATCGCGCACGCGTTCGTCGGAAAGCGTGTCGACTTCGGACCGGCTCGCGAACACGTCGCCGCCACCCTCGGGTGTCAGATCGGCCCCTGCACAAAATGCACGGTCACCCGAACCCGTTACGATGACGGCGCGCACCGCATCATCCGCGTCCACCAAATCAAATGCCGCACACATTTCGCGCATCATCACATTGGTAAACGCATTCATCTTTTCAGGACGATGCATCGTGATGGTCGCGATGCCGTCTGCGACATCATAAAGGATTTGGGTGAACGCGGTCATGCGATCAACGCGGTGCCATACGGATGGCGCCGTCGATGCGGACGTCTTCGCCGTTGAAATATCCGCACTCGATCATGGTCATCGCGACCTGCGCAAATTCTTGTGGATGGCCGAGGCGTTTCGGGAATGGAACCGACGCCGCAAGCGCATCCTTCACCGCCTGAGGCGCGCCGTTCATCAATGGCGTGTTAAAGATGCCCGGCAGAATCGTATTGACGCGAATGCCTTCGCTCATCAGGTCGCGTGCGATTGGCAAGGTCATGCCGACAACGCCGCCCTTTGAGGCGGAATAAGCTGCCTGACCCATCTGGCCGTCTTCAGCAGCAACAGAGGCGGTGTTGACCATCGCGCCGCGTTCGCCATCTTCCATTGGCTCCAGCGTCAACATGCCAGCTGCCGACTTGGCGATGCAGCGGAATGTGCCGACCAAGTTGATCTGAATGATGCGGTCAAAGGCATCGAGCGGGAAGTGCTTGATCGAACCGTCTTCCTTCGAACGGCTTGCAGTCTTTGCCGCGTTACCCGTGCCAGCGCAGTTGACCAAAATGCGTTCCTGACCATGCGCAGCGCGCGCCTTGGCGAAACCGGCATCGACGCTTTCATCGCTGGTCACATTGACGTTGCAAAATACACCGCCGATTTCGGCTGCAAGTGCCTCGCCCTTGTCAGCCTGCAAATCAAAGATGGCGACCTTCACGCCCTTTGCGGCCAGCGCGCGGGCGGTTGCCTCACCAAGGCCAGATGCGCCGCCGGTGACGACTGCTGCGACTGTTGAATCCAGTTTCATAAATACTCCTGATCGTTTTAACCGTCATGCTGAACTTGTTTCAGCATCTTACTTTTTGACGGTGGAAATTAAGGCCCTGAAACGAGTTCAGGGTGACGGTGATGGATGACTAATCGTTATACCCGCTCGATGATCGTAACGTTGGCCTGACCGCCGCCTTCACACATCGTCTGCAAACCATATTTGCCGCCACGTGCTTCAAGCGCATTCAGCAATGTCGCCATCAGCTTCGTGCCCGATGCGCCAAGCGGATGGCCCAATGCGATCGCGCCGCCATGAACGTTGATTTTCGAACGATCGCCGCCGGTGTGCTTCAACCAAGCGAGTGGCACAGGTGCGAACGCTTCGTTCACTTCATACAGGTCAATGTCCGACATTTTCATGCCCGAACGCTGGAACGCACGGTCGGTCGCGAACAAAGGCTCTTCCAACATGATAACGGGGTCGCCAGCAGTCACGGTCAAATTGACGATGCGCGCGCGCGGGGTCAGGCCATGTTCTTTCAGCGCCTTTTCAGACACGATCAGAACCGCCGAAGCACCATCACAAATCTGGCTGGCATTCGCAGCCGTGATCGAACCGCCTTCTTGAAGCAACTTGACGCCGGACAGGCTTTCAAAGGTTGCGTCATAGCGGATGCCTTCGTCGCTGTTGTGGATGATCTTGCCTTCTGGCGTATCAACTTCGATACCGACGATTTCATTGGCAAAGGCGCCATTTTGCGTCGCGGCGATAGCTTTTTGGTGCGATTCCAGTGCAAACTGGTCAAGGTCTTCGCGGGTAAAGCCATATTTCTTCACGAGCATTTCAGCGCCCATGAACTGGCTGAACATGATGCCGGGATAGGCTTCTTCCAGACGTGGGCTCTTATAGGTGCCCATGCCTTCTTTCTTGAACAGCATCGACGTCGAACCCATAGGGACGCGCGTCATGCTTTCGATACCGGCCGCCAACACAATGTCCTGTGTGCCCGACATAACGCCTTGCGCCGCGAACATCATCGATTGCTGCGATGATCCGCACTGGCGGTCGATGCTGACCGATGGGATGGAATTGGGCAGACGCGATGCAAGAACGATATTGCGACCGACATCGCCGGCTTGCTCGCCGCCTTGCATGACGCAGCCCATGATGACGTCTTCAATCGCCGCAGGATCAAAATCGTTACGGTCGGCAATGGAATCGAGCACGGCAGCGCCCAAATCGACGGGGTGCACGCCCGCCAGCTTACCACCGCGGCGGCCACCAGCGGTACGGACCGCATCCACAATATAAGCGTCTGCCATTTTCTCTCTCCTGTTGTTCAAATTTAATCAGACGATTAAACTTTGAAAGGGGAGAGTCAAGTTCGGATTATCCTCTCCATCGACTTGCGATGGGGAGGTGGCAGTCGAAGCGATTAGCTTCGAATGACGGAGGGGCTTTCGACGTCCGATGCCCCACCACCATTCGCTGCGCGAACGGTCCCCCTCCCCATCGCAAGTCGATGGGGAGGATTTGGGCTTAAGCCGCTTCGCGGGCGATCGTGATCACTTGCGGATAGGTGAACTCAAGCAAACCTTCTTCACCCAACTCCGCGCCAAAGCCGGACTGCTTATGTCCGGCAAATGGTGCATTGGGGGCAAGGTGCATAGATTCGTTAATCCACACCGTTCCGGTTTCCAGTTGCTCGGCCACTTCGACCGCTGCCTCTGGATTGCTGGTCCAGATCGAACCCGCAAGACCATAATCAGACGCATTGGCGCGGCTGATAACTTCGTTGATGGTCGAAAACTTCATCAATGGCATCACAGGGCCGAACTGTTCTTCGGCCACAATCCGCGCGTCTTCGGGCGGGTTGTCGAGAACGGTTACAGGCACGAAATAGCCGGGGATTGATGGGTCATGATCGCCACCTGCAAGGAACTTATAGCCCTTGTCCTTGGCATCCTGAATCAGTTCAAGCACGCGCTTATATTGCGGCTTGTTCTGGATGGGGCCAATTGCCGTGCCCTGTTCGGCGCCATCGCCAACCTTGACCGCTTTCGCATAAGCCGCAATCGCGCCCGACAATTCGTCGTAAATATCTTCGTGAATGTAGATACGCTTGGCCGCGATGCAGACTTGGCCCGCATTATAAAAGCTTGCCCAAAACAGCTTTTCAGCCACCTTGCCAACGTCGGCATCGGGCAAAACAATCGCCGCGTCATTGCCGCCCAGTTCAAGCGTGATGCGTTTGAGGTCCTTCGACGCCGATTCCATCACGCGCTTGCCCGTGGCAGTCGAACCCGTGAAGGTAATCTTGTCGATATCAGGATGCGAGGTCAGCAATGGGCCCAAAGCGTCGCCACCAGTGATGATGTTCAAAACGCCGGGTGGGAATACGCCCGCCACCAGTTCAGCAAGGCGCAAGGTCGCCAGCGGGGTGAATGGCGAAGGCTTCAGCACCATGGTGCAGCCTGACAAAAGCGCCGGGACAATTTTCTGGATCGCCATCAATACCGGGAAATTCCACGGCACGATGCCACCAACCACACCAACAGGAACGCGGCGCGTGCGGCTGAGGCGCTTGTCGCTATCTTCTGTAATTTTCTCTTCAAGGTTCAACATCGGCAATGCGCGCGTCATACCAACGCAACCTGCAATCTCGCTGCCCGCCTGCATATGTGGCTTGCCCTGTTCAGATGTCAGCAAGCGCATCAGCTCATCGCTGTTCGCTTTGATGACATCGGCCATTTTGGCAAACAAAGCGCGGCGTTCTTCAACGCTGGTTTTCTTCCAAGTCTGGAACGCGGCGCGTGCGGCGGCAACAGCCTTGTCCAAATCTGCCTGACCGCAATCGGGCACTTGGCCAATGACCTGCTCGGTCGCGGGGTTTACGACATCAATCCATTTGCCGTTATCCACCAGCTCGCCGTTGATCAGATTCTTATATTGCGTGGTCATTAGAGTATCCTCTTTCGTTCAAGCTGCCACAAATCGCAGCGGTAAAGTTTTGGGGCCGCCCACAAACGTCGATTGCGATCGTTTGGGTTCGCCAGCCAGTTCAACCGAATCTACACGGTCAAGCAGTTCTTCGAATAATATCTTCATCTCTAGCCGCGCCAGATGCAAGCCCAGACATTGATGCGCGCCGGATCCAAAGGAAATGTGCCGGTTGGGACTGCGCCCCGCATCAAACCGTTCCGGGTCAGGGAACACGGACTCGTCATAATTACCCGAGACGTAGCACAGCATCAGCCAATCGCCCGCTTTCATCGGTACGCCGCCGACTTCTGTGTCAGCGCCGACCGTGCGCATGAAGTGCTGAACCGGTGTGGTCCAACGTATTGCCTCTTCAATCAGACCGGGCAGTAAGGAACGATCTGCCTTCACTTTCGCAAACTGCGCCGGGTCCTGTGCCAAGGCCCACATCGCGCCAGCCGTCGACGCCGAGGTGGTGTCATGCCCTGCAGTCGCAACGATGGTGTAATAGCCCGCGCTTTCATAGTCAGGGATAGGCATGCCATCGATGGTTCCGGTGGCGATAATCGTTGCCAGATCGTTGCGCGGATTAGCGCGGCGGTCCTGTGCCAATGCTTCGAAATAGGCGTTAAAATCAGCGACCGTCTG
>JBILOZ010000176.1:0-3472 GCA_044374245.1 Sphingorhabdus sp.
GCAACTTCAAGCCAATTTGTGACGGAAGTGTTCCGCCTGCGTTCGATTGACGCAACCTCAGCCGTTGAAACGCTGCGCCCATTGATAAGCCGCGAAGGCTCGTTGACGGCCAACAAAAGCGCAAACAGCCTTGTGGTTGCCGATTATGCCGACAATATTGGCCGCATCCGCGATTTGCTCCGTCAGATCGACCGCGATAGCGCAGCGACGCAGATCGTCGCACTCGATAACGCCGGTGCGCGTGAAATTGCCACCGCGCTTCAGGCGCTGGCTGGTCAAGGCGGCGGCGAGGGCGCGAGGCCGCCTGTTTCCATCGCGGCCATTGACAGCAGCAACGCCATTGCCCTGCGTGGTGACCCGACGTCGGTTGCGCGCTTTGCCGCGATGGCCAAGGAATTGGATGCGCGCGCACAATCAGGCGCCGAAATTCGCGTGTACCGGCTTGAGCATGCAAACGCGGCAACCTTGCTGGAGACGGTCCAGTCGTTGATTGGCGGGCAGAGCGGATCGTCTGTATCTAGTAACGTGCCACCTGTTTCTGCGCCAGCGGCAGGCGGCGGCGCTGCCGCTGTTGTTGCGCCTATCGCTGCATCTTCGTCGGGAGTTGGCCCCAATGGCATTGGTGGCCGTGGCCCAGTGGTGGTGACCCGCTATGAAGGCACCAACGCCCTTATCATCGCCGCAAACCCCGAAATGCAACGCACGTTGGGCGAGCTCATCCGTCAGCTGGACACACGGCCCGAACAGGTTTTGGTTGAGGCAATCGTTGTTGAAATCGGCAATGAAGCGGCGAAAAAGCTTGGCGTACAATTCCTCGTCGGTGGCAAGGACGCACCATTTGCGGCGACAAATTACGCCAACGCCTCACCCAATATCCTGACGATTGCGGGCGCAATTGGCGCCGAAGAACTGACGCGCACCACGACGACGGTGAATGGCAATACGACCACGACCGCAACGAACAGCGCGCTGGGTGACAGTCTTCAGGAAGCGGCTGCTGCGTCGATCCTGAGCGCCACAGGCGGCTTTGGTGGCTTTGCGATGGATATCGGTAAGAATGCGGTCTTTGGCACGATTATCAACGCGATTGCGGCGGACACCGAGTCCAACTTACTGGCGACGCCGCATATTGTGACGCTGAATAACCAAAAGGCGAAGTTCCTCGTCGGACAAGAAGTGCCCGTGAGCAGCGGCGAGCAATTGTCCGCCAATTTCGAAAACGCCTTCCGCACCGTTCAGCGTCAGGAAGTCGGCATCAAGCTTGAGGTGACCCCGCAAGTGAACGCGCAGGGCGATGTGAAGCTTTTCCTTAAACAGGAAGTGTCGAGCGTTGCAGGGCCGGTGTCATCACGCTCCAGTGACCTCATCCTCAACAAGCGCGAGTTTGAAACGACATTGACTGTTGGTGACGGCCAATTGCTGGCCATTGGTGGCTTGCTCAATGATGATGAGCGCCGAACGATTGAGCGCATTCCGCTTTTGAGTGACATTCCGCTCATTGGCGAGCTGTTCAAATCACGCAGCCGCAGCCGCACCAAAACCAATTTGATGGTCTTCATTCGGCCGACCATCTTGCGTAGCCGCGAAGATGGCGACCGGTTGACTGCGCGACGTTATGACTATGTCCGCGACATGCAGTTGACGCGCAATCCAGATGCCGAACCAAGCATCGACGAATTGCTGCGCGATTATATGGGCGCTGTGCCGCCCGCGGCACCTGATGTGCGAACAAATGACATCATGATCGGTGCTGATGGCAAATTGACGCGGCCCCAGACAGGTGGCGCGTTGCAACCGGCGGAGGTTCCCGCAAGCGCGGTCTCTTCCGCCACTGGGGATCCGCAATCATGACATCGCACGAGGGGACGACCGAGCAAGCAACCAATATACCGGCGGTGGCAAACGTCGCCATTGCACCGGCTTTGATCGCACCTCTGCTCGATTTGCCTTATGCCTTTGCCAAGGCGCATGGTCTGGTGCTGCGGCATGAAAGCGATGGTCGAATCGTTGTTGCGATGCGTGAGGGCGCTGATCCGCTGATGTTGCTTGAGGTCCGGCGCTATCTGTCGATGCCATTCGATGTCGAAATGGCGGACAATGCGACCTTTGACCGTTATTTGTCCGACCATTACGCCATGGATGGCAGCGCGGCAGCGATGGCTGGCTCAATCGGCACCAATGACGGCGATTTGCTGTCGGATATGTTGCCCAGCGCGGACGATTTGCTCGACAGCGCCGATGACGCGCCGGTTATCCGGTTAATCAACGGCATCATTGCTGAGGCTGTCCGCCAGGGCGTATCCGATATTCACGTCGAGCCATATGAAACGGGCCTTGTCATTCGCATGCGCGCCGACGGCGTGTTGCAGGAACGCCTCCGCTTGCCGGCTAATGTCGCACCGGTTGTCGTCAGCCGTATCAAGGTCATGGCGCGCCTCGACATTGCAGAGCGCCGTATTCCGCAGGATGGCCGCATCGGTCTGACGCTGGGTGGCAAGCTTGTCGATGTGCGTGTGTCGACCCTGCCAAGCCGTGCAGGCGAGCGCGTGGTGATGCGTATCTTGGACAAGGAAAATGCCGGCATATCGCTCGATTTGCTTGGCATGTCGGAAGAAACGCTCAAAATCCTGCATGAGGCGCTTGCCGAACCCAATGGCATCATCTTGGTCACAGGACCAACCGGGTCGGGTAAAACCACGACCTTATATGCCGGTCTGAAAAGCTTGAACGACGGAACACGCAATATTTTGACGGTGGAAGATCCCGTGGAATATGCGGTGGATGGCATTGGCCAGACACAGGTAAATTCCAAAGTCGGGATGACTTTTGCCGCAGGACTGCGCGCCATACTGCGTCAGGATCCCGACGTTGTCATGGTCGGCGAAATCCGCGATCGTGAGACGGCTGATATCGCCGTACAAGCTGCGCTGACGGGACACCTCGTGCTCACCACCGTGCACACCAACGACGCACTCGGTGCGATCACACGTATGCGCGATATGAAGGTTGAGCCGTTCCTGCTGGCGTCCACCTTGCGTGCTGTCGTCGCCCAGCGCTTGGTCCGTCGTCTATGCCCAAGCTGCCGCCAGACGGTTCAGGCCGATGGTAACGCGGCGTCATTGTTGGGCTTTGACAAGGGGACAGCGGTCTACAAGGCCGTTGGTTGCCCAGAGTGCAACAATACAGGGTTTCAGGGTCGCATCGGGGTGTTTGAAGCTGTCCGTGTCGATGATACTATCCGCCGCCTCATCAACGATGGCGGCGACGAAGCCATCCTTGCGCGCCATGCTTTTGTGAACCAGCCCAATTTGAGCGCCGCTGCGCGCAAACTAGTGCGTGCGGGCCACACGACGCCCGAAGAAGCCATTCGCATTTCGCGCCGCGAAGACATTGTAGATGCCTGAATTCGCATATCATGCGATTGATCCGGATGGCCGTGAACAGCGCGGGCGGATAGCTGCGGCCAATGATG
>JBILOZ010000177.1:0-3463 GCA_044374245.1 Sphingorhabdus sp.
GTACTGCACTTCTGTACGGTACAAAGGCTCTCGAAGGCCTCAAGGGCGTCAACGACGACCAGACACGTGGTATCGACATCATCCGCAAGGCGATTGTTGCTCCATTGCGTCAGATCGCAGCCAACGCGGGATATGACGGTGCAGTTGTCTCGGGCAACCTGCTTCGTGAAAACGACGAAACCATGGGCTTCAACGCATCGACCGACGTTTACGAAAACCTCGTAGCCTCGGGCGTTATCGACCCAACCAAGGTTGTCCGTACAGCGTTGCAAGACGCGGCATCGGTTGCTGGTCTGTTGATCACCACCGAAGCTGCCATCTCCGACGCGCCAGAAGATAAGGCTGCTGGCGCCGGCGGCATGCCAGGCGGCATGGGCGGAATGGGCGGCATGGGCGGAATGGACTTCTAATAGTCCAACGCTTTTTGAAGCACAGCAAAATGGGCCGGAGGGGAAACCTTCCGGCCTTTTTTGTTGTGTTGTTACCGTGTGCCGCGGCGTTGTTCGGCGATGCGTTCGGCGGTGAGGAGCAAGGCTTCTAGGTCAGCCAAGTCGATGTCGAACGTCTCATGGGTTTCCTGAACCGCTTGATCGATATCGGCGCGCAAGAGTCCCACGGGCAGGGCGGGTGTGGCCACCGCGCGATGCGGATAGCTATGGCCGCTGAAACGGTGGAATAACCATCCTGCCGCGAGCAATGCCGCTGAATTCGCGGCGACAATCGACATTGGGTATATATAGCCCGCATCGACAATGGCTTGGCCGCCCAAAATGGTCGTGATGGCGACAGCGCCGCTGGGTGGGTGAAGGCAACGCAGCAACGACATCAATAATATCGACGCAGCCACTGCAATGGCGATCGCGGCAAAGGTGACGGGTACCATATGCAGCACCGTCACGCCGACCAACGCGGAAATGACATTGCCGCCGAACACGGGCCATGGCTGCGCCAATGGGCTTGATGGCACCACGAAAACCAGCACCGCCGATGCGCCAATGGGGGCAATCAGGAACGGCAAAGCAGGGAACATGTCCTGAACACCAAGCCCCGCCAGCGCCGCGACAAGGACGCCAAGGCCAGCACCGGCACATGCGATCAACCGGTCATGCAAGCTTGCACCGGCAAGTTTGGGCACGAAAAAGCGCCACCGGCCCGATGTGTCTCCGGCCGCCATTTGCTTAGGCGCTCATGCGCTGCAGCATCTCGCCCATTTTCTGGTGGAGCATATTCATTGCCTTCAACGGCCGAACCATGACCTTGAAATGGGTGATAAGGCCGTCATCATCGCAGCTAATCATGTCGATGCCATTGATCGCGATACCGTCGATCACGGTCTTGAATTCCAGAATGGCGCTGTTTTCGCGGTGCCATTCGCCGACATAGGCAAATTCGGCATTGCCGAGCGTGTGGCCAGCGGCGGCGAGATATTTGGCGGTGATCGCCTTGCCCATTTGCGGCGAGTGCACGACGGGGCTTTCAAAAACGCAATCGTCGTGCAGGACGGCGGATATCGCATCAACATCGCGTGACAGGGCAACTGTGTGCCAGATTTCGGCGGGGTTTGGCATGTTCAATATCCCAGATCGAGGTTTACTAGCGGCTCCAACGGTGCGCCTTGGCGGTAGCGCTCCAGATTTTCGAAGAAGCGCGTGGCAGAACGCACGAACATCTTGTCCTGCGCGCGGCCCGACAGGTGCATGGTGACATGCGCGTTGTCGAGGCTCCATAACGGGTGATCGGCGGGCAAAGGTTCGGGCGTCGTTACATCAAGGAAGGCATTGGCGATGTCCTTGTCCTGTAACGCGCTGACCAACGCGTCCTGATCAATGACGGAACCGCGCGCGATGTTGATGAGCGTTGCGCTATTTTTCATCGCGGCAAGTTCGTCTGCGCCAATCATGCCGTCGGTTTCTGCGGTCGCGGGAACGGCAAGGATGACCCAGTCAAAATCGCCCAATTGCGCACGCCATTGATCGGGCGTCAGCGTGTTTGGACCTGCCGAACGGCGCACAATGGTGACATCGACGCCAAAGGGCTTCAGACGTTCTTCAATCAGCTTCCCAATCGCGCCATAGCCAAGCAGCAAGGCCTTGGAGCCGAACAGTTCAACCTTGCCGGGCGAATCGAGCAGCCATTCGTGGCGTTCCTGCGCGCGGACAACTTCGCGATAGTTCTTCGCGACGGTCAGCATACCCATGACGACATATTCGGCGATGGTAATCGCGTTAATGCCCGCGCCATTGGTGACAACACAGCCCTGCGCCTTCAACTGCGCCAGCGGCATGCCGTCGACACCGGCATAGATGCTGTTCAGCCATTTCATGTTGGTGGCAGCATTGATGACCGTGGCCATATCGCCCTTGTCATACATGTCGAACCAGCCAATCTCCGCCTGCGGCGCGAGGGCAAGCGCCTCTTCCTTGGACATGAAGAAATGCGGTTCGATCCAATCGGGCACGCGCGGTTCAATCAGGGGTCGCACAAGGCCCGACATCACGAGTTTCGTTTTGGTCATTTTTATTCCTCTCCATCGACTTGCGATGGGGAGGTGGCAGCCGGTGCGTTAGCATCGGATGACGGAGGGGCTTTCTCAAACATCCAACTTCCAATCCCAGCCAAGTGGGTCGCCGTCCATGACTTCAACGCCGTGCTTGTTCAATAAACGACGGGCCTCGTCTGCCTGCGGGAAATTTTTTTGTTCGCGCGCCAGTTGCCGTACATGAAGTAACTCGTCGATGGCAACTTCATCGATTGTAGCATTCCGAGGCTTGATTCGGAGGTCTTGGCGGGTGAGGGCGAGAAGGTTAAGACCCAGAACTGCGTCCATCTCGCCAATCGCGGCAAGATGCTGTGCAGCGTCGACCTTCTTCAAGCCGATGAGTGTTTCGAGTGACGTAATTGCAATTGCGGTATTGAGGTCATCTGAAACAGCCGCCGCAAAATCGTTGAGCGCCGCCGAAATCCCCGGAGCAACGTCACCCTGAACGTGTTTCAGGGGCCATTTATCAGCTTCAACGGTCGGTTCGTTGGGCACGATGGATGCTGAACCAAGTTCAGCATGACGGGCCTTGAGGTTTGAGACAGCCATCACCATCCGCTTCAACCGCACAAATGCAGCCTGCAATCCCTCCCAGCTAAACTCCAGCTCGCTGCGGTAATGCGCTTGCAGGCACATCAGGCGGTAGGCGAGGGGGTGGAAGCCTTTGTCGATCAGCAATTGCACGCGCAGGAACTCGCCCGATGATTTGCTCATCTTGCCGCTGCGTTCGATCAGGAAATTATTGTGCATCCAAAATCGTGCGCCGCTGTGGTCACTGCCGCAGCGCGCCTGATTTTGGGCGATTTCATTGGGGTGGTGGATTTCGCGATGGTCGATGCCGCCGGTGTGGATGTCAAACGGCAGGCCAAGCAGCGCCTCTGACATGACCGAGCATTCCAGATGCCAGCCCGGCGCGCCTTTGCC
>JBILOZ010000178.1:0-3458 GCA_044374245.1 Sphingorhabdus sp.
CCTGACATTTCGGGCCAGCCAAGGCATGCGTCAAAAGGTCAAATAACCCATCATGGTTGAAAAATCGGCGGACGCATTTCGAACCATTGGTGAGATGGCGCAGGTTTTGGGCGTTCGGACGCATATTCTGCGTTATTGGGAAGAGCAATTTCCCATGCTGAAACCACTGACCCGTGCTGGTGGACGCCGTCTATATCGACCGGATGACGTGGCCTTGCTGCACACTATCCACCGGTTGCTCTATAGCGAAGGATATACGGTCAAAGGCGCCAGACGCTTTTTGGAAACAGGTGACGTGCCTGCTCCAGCGCCGGTTGCTGCATCAGCCCCCGTTGCCACCGGTCCACAGTTTGATCTTTCCGCGCTGCGTGCCATTCGCGATCGGCTCGCATCCGCGCTTGCCGCGGCGTAAGTTCAAATAAGCTGCCGCGCGTAGACCATATCGCGAAACGGGACGTCCCCGACCATGAAGACGGTATTTCCAATCGCGGCAAAACCGGCGCGCTCATAAAAAGCGACCGCTTTTTCGTTGTTTTCATACACCGCCAAAAGCATGCGTTTTGCACCGCGCTCCGCCGCGATGGCAAAGGCTTGGTCAAGCAATTGTCTGCCATTGCCGCCACCTTGCCAGGGCCCAAGCAAATAAATGCGCTTTAACTCAATATCCCCATCCTGTTGCAGGTCCGGGTGCGACGGCGGGGTTATCATGGCGTAGCCAACAGGCGCGCCGAGCAGTGTCTCACCAATCACGATTTCCACACCGGGCTGCGCCAAGGCGTTGGCATAATATTCCGGGCTGTGTTCGGTCCGCAGATGTTCGATCAGTGGTTGGCCCGGATGGTCAAAGGCAAAGGTCGCAAGGAATGTTGCGGATCCAAGAAGCGCCAGCGCATCCGCGTCATGCACGCCAGCTTTACGCCAAATTACGGGGGTCATTCGTCTTGCGGCCCAAGATCGGGATCAAGATCGCGCGGTCGGATGAAATGCGTCAGCCGCCCACACGACCGTTCAACGTCCGCCCAATGGTCGATGTTTAGTTCCATACGCGCAATGGCGGCAGTGGGATATTTTTCCCAAACCAGATCGCGCAATGGCGACGTGCCGTCATCGGGGCAAAGATCGAAAACCAGATCTTCCATGCCGGGATTATGTCCGACCATCAGCAGGTTTTTATGTTCGTCCGCCTGATCACGCAGCACGTCCATCAACGTGGCCGACGATGCCAGATATATCCGGCGGTCCCAATGCGGATCCATGCGTCCGCCCGTGCCCTTCACAAACTGGTCAATTGTGTCGATCACGCGCACAGCGGGGCTTGCAACGACATGATCGAAAACGAGGCCGTTGCGCTTCACCCATGTGCCCATCGTGATGGCAGCTTTCTCGCCGCGCTTGTTCAACGGGCGGTCAAAGTCCCGCGGCACCGAGTCATCCCAGCTCGATTTTGCATGACGGAATAAGGTGAGCGTGAACGTCAAAACGGGTTGCTTTCATCGAGACTGATTTTGACGTCCTGCCGCAATTTTTCATCCGGCGAAAGGCCTGTTTTCACAGAAGCGACTGCCTCAGCCAACGTCACCCTTCGTATAGGCGTTCCCGGCGGAAAAGCCGTCAGCAGCCGGCTGGGCACGGCGGATGAGAGCAGAACAAAATGCCCCTTGTCGTCTGCACTGCGGATCAGGCGTCCAAATGCCTGCGCCATTTTTGCGCGAATGATGCGATCATCAAAATCAATGCCGCCATTTTTGAGGCGGCGGGCGCGGTGCAATATGTCGGGACGCGGCCACGGTATCTGTTCCATGATGACAAGGCGCAGCGAATGCCCCGGGACATCTACGCCGTCGCGCAGGGCGTCTGTCCCCAGCAGGCTGGCGTGCGGATCATCCCGGAAAATGTCGACTAAGGTTCCGGTGTCAATCGGGTCAACATGTTGGGCATAGAGCGGCAGGCCATCACGCGCCAAACGGTCGGCAATGCGCGCATAGGTCGACCGTAAACGCCGAATGGCCGTGAACAGGCCAAGGACACCGCCACCCGATGCCGTAATCAGCGCGGCATAGGCCCCCGCCAACGCCGCGGCATCGCCCTTTTTAATATCCGTGACGATCAGGACCTCTGCCTGCGCCGTATAGTCAAAGGGGCTGATCGCAGAAAAATGTGTGGCGGGCTTATCCAAATGCAGCGCGCCCGTCCGTGCCTCCGCATTTTTCCAGTCGCCGCCGCTGCGCAAGGTTGCCGATGTGGCGAGAACACCGTGGCTTGGTTTCAGGACGATGTCCGCGACAGGCTTCATCGGGTCAAGCCAGCGCCGGTGCATGCCGATGTCCATTTCGCGACCTTCGAACCTGTCAATGGCGAGCCAATCGACAAATTCAGAATCCACCGGGCCTACCGCACGCGCGAGCATGGATATCCATGCGCGGACCGTATCAATCCGCCAGCTTAAGCTCGCCATGGCGCCCTCAACGCGGGCTCTGGCACTGCCATCAAGCCAATCGGGGGGATCGGACACCATCGCCTCAAGCCGCTGCCCCAGCACTGTCAGAGGACGCGCCAGCGCCTCCAGCGCGACGGCTGCGTCTGCGGCGGCATCGACAACCGCGGCGTCGGGATCAGCCAGTTCGGTTTCCAGACCATAGCCGCCTTCGGTGGCATTGGTTTCGTCGCGGGCAAACACCATCGCGCGAACCGCCGCCAAAAACCGTTCAATGGGGCCCGAGGGCGCACCTTCTGCCAACCGCGCCAGCCAACCATCGCCGGGCAGTGCTTCTGCCGCCATTCGTGCCATCTCGATGGCAAGGCCGCCTTCTTCGTCATAAGATGCGACATCCGCGAGGCGCGCCGACAAACCACGGCGTCGGCCGCGGGCTTTGCCTTCGGGGCCAATCACCCAGCGGCGCAGTTCGATGGTTTCTTGCCCCGTCAGCGCTGCCGCAAACATCGAGTCTGCAGCATCAAACAAATGATGGCCCTCGTCGAAAATGATGCGGCTTGGGCGGTTGAGTTCATCACGACCGCGTGCGGCATTGACCATCATCAGCGCATGATTGGCGATAACAATTTCGGCCTGAACCGATGATCGGGACGCGCGTTCGATGAAGCATTTTTTGTAATGCGGACATCCGGCATAGATACACTCGCCGCGCCGGTCGGTGAGCGCGGTCGATCCGTTGCGCCGGAACAATGTCGGCAACCATCCGGGCAAATCGCCGCCAATCATGTCCCCGTCGTTCGAATACGCGGCCCAGCGCGCCACCAGATGCGCAAGAATCGCCGCACGCCCGGCAAAACCGCCTTGCAACGCATCTTCAAGGTTCAGCAGGCACAGATAATTTTCGCGTCCCTTGCGGACAACGACTTTGGATTTGAAGGTTTCATAGTCCGGATAAATACGCTGTGCTTCGCGGACCAATTGGCGTTGCAACGCCTTGGTAAAGGTTGAAATCCAAACGGTTCCG
>JBILOZ010000052.1:0-12939 GCA_044374245.1 Sphingorhabdus sp.
GTTTGGTATCAGCGGTTCGAAAATCTGCATGATGCGCGGCGGCGCGAAGTGCAGATGAAAAGTTGGAAGCGGCTTTGGAAGCTGCGTGAGATCGAACAGATGAACCCTCATTGGGCGGATCTGTACGAGACATTAGTTTGATGTTGGACCCCGGCGTTCGCTTGGGCACACGAGGTATTTTATGGGCTTAGAAAACCAAGATTTTGAAACTGAGCAAGGTCCAAGTTGGGCACGTTCGAATTGGCCTTTGTCCATCACCGATGACCTGACGGCTTCGCTTGATCCGACGCAGATGGCGGTCGAAGTCAAGGCTGCGGCGAAGGCTGCTGGCAAGCCGATGGCAGAGGCCGACGCCGTTGCCGCTGCAAGCGATTCCATTCGCGCAATGATGCTGGTCCGCACCTATCGTGTGCGCGGGCATCTGGCGGCGAACCTTGATCCGCTTGGGCTTTCCAAGCAGGATATTCCCGCTGACCTTACCCCTGAATATCATGGTTTTTCTGGCGCAGACCTCGACAAGCGGGTCTATGTCGGCGGCACGCTCGGTCTCGAATGGACCACGGTTCGTGAACTCGTCGATACGCTGCGCGCCAATTATTGTGGCCCAGTTGGCCTCGAATATATGCATATTTCCGACGTTGAAGAGCGCCGGTTCCTGCAAGAGCGGATGGAGGGCAAAGATGCCGCCATCCAATTTACGCCCGAAGGCAAAAAGGCCATCCTCGGCAAAGTCATTGAGGCGGAGCAATATGAAAAATTCCTTGGCCGCAAATATGTAGGCACGAAGCGCTTCGGCCTTGATGGTGGCGAATCAATGATTCCCGCACTCGAAGCCGTCATCAAATATGGCGGCCAGCTGGGCGTGCGCGAAATCGTTTACGGCATGCCGCATCGTGGCCGTCTGAACGTTTTGGCCAATGTGATGGCAAAGCCATACCGCATCATTTTCCACGAATTTTCGGGCGGAAGCGCGAACCCTGATGATGTTGGTGGTTCGGGCGATGTGAAATATCACCTCGGCACCAGCACTGACCGCGAATTTGACGGCATCAAGGTGCATATGAGCCTTGTGCCCAACCCTTCGCACCTTGAAGCGGTGAATCCAGTAGTGCTCGGTAAGGTACGCGCGAACCAAACCGCACGCGATGACCTTGGCAAGCATGAACAAGTGCTGCCCGTACTTCTGCATGGTGACGCGGCCTTTGCTGGTCAGGGCATCGTTTGGGAGTGCCTCGGCTTTTCCGGCATTCGTGGGTATAATACCGGTGGCTGCCTGCACTTTATCGTGAACAACCAGGTTGGTTTCACAACCAGCCCGCAATATGCGCGGTCTTCGCCTTATCCATCCGACGTCGCAAAGGGCGTTCAGGCACCAATATTCCACGTCAATGGTGATGATCCCGAAGCGGTGACCTTCGCCTGTAAAATTGCGATCGAATTCCGTCAGACATTCCACCGCGACATCGTCATCGACATGTGGTGCTACCGCCGCTTTGGCCACAATGAAGGCGATGAACCCGGTTTCACGCAGCCATTGATGTATAAAGTGATCAAGGGCCACCCCGCCGTCAGCAGCTTGTACGCCAAGCGGCTTGAGGCCGAGGGTGTTATCGATGCGAATTGGGCGGACGAGCACGCCATGCGTTATGTGCAGACGCTCGAGCAGGAATTTGCCAGCGCAGCCGACTATAAACCCAATGCTGCTGACTGGTTTGGCGGACGTTGGTCGGGCCTGTCCAAGCCAGCCGATCCCGAAACCGCACGCCGGAATGTGCAAACCAGCGTGTCCAAAAAACTATTCGATAGCATGGGCCGCACGCTCACCACTGTGCCCGAAGGCCACAGTATTCACCCCACACTCAACCGTGTGCTCGATGCCAAAAAAGCCATGTTTAGCACAGGCGCAAACTTTGACTGGGCAACAGGCGAAGCGCTCGCTTTCGGATCTTTGCTTACCGAAGGTTATGGCGTGCGCTTATCGGGCCAAGATTCGGGCCGCGGTACGTTCAGCCAACGCCACGGTGTCTGGGTCGACCAAACGACTGAGGAAAAATACATCCCGCTGGCAACATTGCCACATGGCCGTTTTGAAATCCTCGACAGTCCCTTATCGGAATTCGGCGTGCTGGGTTTTGAATATGGCTATGCGGGTGCCGAACCCAAGACACTGGTGCTTTGGGAAGCGCAATTTGGCGACTTCGTGAATGGTGCGCAAACCATGATCGACCAGTTTATTGCCGCGGGTGAAGCAAAATGGTTGCGCGCCAATGGTCTCGTGATGCTGTTGCCGCATGGCTATGAAGGACAAGGTCCGGAGCATAGCTCGGCGCGGCTTGAACGCTTCCTGCAATTGTGCGCCGAAGACAATATTCAGGTCGCAAACTGCACGACGCCTGCAAATTATTTCCATTTGCTGCGCAGGCAGATGGCACGTCCATTCCGCAAACCGCTTATCGTCATGACGCCAAAATCGTTGCTGCGGCATAAGCTTGCGGTTTCCAAGGCAGAGGATTTCCAAGGCGAAAGCCACTTCATGCGGATCCTGTCGGACATCAACCCGCCTGCGGACAAGGATGTCAAACGACTGGTCCTATGTTCGGGTAAGGTTGCATATGACCTGATGGAAGCGCGCGATGCATCGGGTGACAAAAACACCGCGATTGTCCGCATCGAGCAGCTATATCCGTTCCCCGCCGAACCATTGATTGTCCGGTTGAAGCGTATGACCAATTTGGAAGAGGTCGTTTGGGCCCAGGAAGAGCCGCGCAACGCCGGCAGCTGGAGCTTCGTCGACCCCTATTTGGAAGAATGCCTCGCAGAAGCCAATGTCGGCCCTGTCCGCGCACGTTATGCCGGACGCAAAGCCGCAGCCGCGACAGCCACGGGTCTTGCCAAGCGCCACCAAGCCGAACAGGCCGCATTGGTTGCAGACGCATTGGGCCACAATGTCCGCGAAGAAATCCGCCGCCAACGTACCGGGGGAACCAAGCCGGTTACCCCTCCATCCTCCTGAGGATTGAATTATGAGCACTGAAGTTAAAGTCCCCGTATTGGGCGAGTCCATCACTGAAGCGACCCTTGGCCAATGGCTGAAAAAACCCGGTGAGCCAGTTGCGGTCGATGAACCGATAGCCAGCCTTGAAACCGACAAGGTCGCGGTCGAAGTGCCGTCGCCTGTCGCCGGTATCATGGGTGCCTATGCTGTTGAGGAAGGCGCGACCGTTAATGTCGGCGCTGTCATTGCTTCAATCGATGCTGGCACCGGCGCTGCCGCAGCACCTGCTGCTGCCGCGTCCGCTGTGGCCCCCGCCGTTACGAGCACCGCTGCGCCTGCGCCGACCGCTGCTTCGGAAAATAGCGATCTGCCCTTGTCGCCTGCAGTCCGCCGCCTGGTGCTTGAGCTCGGCATTGACCCAAGCAAGATCAAAGGCACCGGCAAAGACGGCCGCCTGACCAAGGAAGATGTTGTTGCAGCTGCAAAGGGCGCGCCTGCACCTGCAGCCACTTCAGCATCAACGGCAACGCCAGCTGCGTCTGCGCCGGCAGGTGCGCGTCAGGAAGAGCGCGTGAAGATGACGCGTCTGCGCCAGACAATTGCAAAACGTTTGAAGTCTGCACAAGACACAGCGGCTTTGCTGACGACCTTTAACGACGTCGATATGTCCGCCGTGATCGAAGCGCGCGCGACCTACAAAGACCTGTTTGAAAAGAAGCACGGCGTGCGCCTTGGTTTCATGGGCTTCTTTACCAAGGCTGTTGCTTTGGCTGCACGTGACGTTCCTGCCGTTAATGCGCAGATCGATGGCGACGAAATCGTCTATCACAATTATCTCGACGTCTCGGTCGCCGTTAGCGCGCCCAATGGCCTCGTCGTGCCCGTCGTGCGCAACGCAGACGCCATGAGCTTTGCCCAGATTGAAAAGGCCATTGGTGATTTTGGCGCAAAGGCCAAGGCCGGCGCGCTCACCATGGAAGATATGTCGGGCGGAACCTTCACCATTTCCAACGGAGGCGTGTTCGGCAGCCTGATGTCGACTCCGATTATCAACCCGCCACAGTCCGCTGTGCTTGGTCTTCACCGGATCGAAGACCGCGCCGTGGTCCGCGACGGACAGGTTGTTGTTCGCCCAATGATGTATTTGGCGCTAAGCTACGACCACCGTCTCATCGACGGCCGTGAGGCAGTGACTTTCCTGAAAATCGTCAAAGAGGCGATTGAAGACCCGACCCGGTTGTTGATCGACCTTTAAGGAGCTGAGCAATGGCAGAACATGATTATGACCTGATCGTTATCGGTGCAGGTCCGGGCGGTTATGTTGCCGCTATCCGCGCCGCACAACTCGGCCTGAAAACAGCCTGCGTCGAAAGCCGCGAGACATTGGGTGGCACGTGCCTCAACGTCGGCTGCATTCCGTCGAAAGCTTTGCTGCACGCATCCGAAATATACCATGAGGCACAATCGGGTTCGCTGGCAAAATTCGGTATCGATTTTAAGGGCGTCTCGCTCAACCTCGATCAAATGCATGCAGAAAAAGCGAAGGCTGTGTCCGAACTGACCGGCGGCATCGAGTTTCTGTTTAAAAAGAACAAGGTCGATTGGCTCAAGGGCCGCGCCACGTTCACGTCCGCCAACAGCATTGATGTAGCGGGCAAAAATTACACCGCGAAAAACATCATGGTCGCGACAGGATCATCGGTAACGCCATTGCCCGGTGTCGAAATAGACCAAAAGGTTATCATCGATTCCACCGGCGCGCTGGCATTGCCAAAGGTGCCAAAGCACATGGTCGTCATTGGCGGCGGTGTCATTGGACTTGAGCTCGGCAGTGTGTGGTTGCGTCTTGGCGCGCAAGTGACGGTGGTCGAATATCTTGACCAGATCCTGCCCGGCATGGACGGCGAAGTCCGCAAGGAAGCCGCCAAGATTTTCAAGAAACAGGGCTTCAACCTGCGCATGGGCACCAAGGTTACCGGCGCAACGGTAAAGGGTGGCATGGCCACGTTGACGGTTGAACCATCAGCCGGCGGTGCAAGCGAAACGATTGAAGCGGATTGCGTACTTGTGGCGATTGGCCGCCGCGCAAACACCGATGGCCTTGCAATGGAAAAGGCGGGCCTCGCGGTCAATGCGCGCGGACAGATTGAAATTGGACATGATTTCCAGACCAATGTCCCCGGCATCTACGCGATCGGCGACGTTTGCCCCGGTCCGATGCTGGCGCATAAGGCGGAAGACGAAGGCATTGCCGCGGCTGAATTTGTTGCGGGCCTAACGGGCATCGTCAACCATGACGTCATCCCGGGCGTCGTCTACACTTACCCTGAGATTGCCAGCGTTGGCCTGACCGAGGAAGAAGCGAAGGAACATGCTTCTGCTTCGGGTAGCGAGATCAAGGTCGGCAAATTCCCGATGATGGCCAACAGCCGTGCGAAAACAAATCGCACCACGGACGGTTTCGTCAAAATCGTTGCCGATGCAAAAACCGACCGCGTGCTTGGCGTGCATATCATCGCATCCATCGCCGGCAGCATGATCGCCGAAGCAGCCGTGGCTATGGAATTCGGTGCAACGTCGGAAGACATCGCATACACCTGCCATGCCCACCCGACCCATGCCGAAGCCTTGAAGGAAGCGGCCATGGCCGTGACCGGCAAACCGATCCACATGTGATGATTACGCAAGCGGCCCAAATAGCCCCGGCCATGATTTCATGGCTGGACCTATTTGGGATCGCTGTATTTGCGGCATCGGGCGCTCTCGCCGCGGCGCAACGCAAACAGACGCTCGTCACCTTCTCCTTCTTTGCGCTGGTTACCGGCGCGGGTGGCGGCACTGTTCGCGACCTGCTCATCGGTGCACCCGTTTTCTGGGTGCAGGATTGGCGTTTTGCAGCAACCTGTCTTGTGACCGCCGGGCTGGTGTGGGTAACGCCGCAGCATCTGTGGAAACCGCGTGCGCTTGACTGGTTCGATGCGGTGGGCATTGCCATTTACGCTGTGTTCGGCACGTGGAAATCACTTACACTGGGCGTTCCATTGTTACCAGCCATGATGATGGGCGTTATCACCGCCTGCGTCGGCGGTATCATTCGCGATGTGCTGGCGGGTGAGCCATCGATCCTGCTTAAGCCCGAAATCTATGTGACCGCTGCGGCGCTGGCATCAGGGCTATTTGGCCTATTGTTATTTGTTGGACTACCCGTTCTGCCCGCCGCGATTTTCAGCGCGACTGCCGGATTCGCCTTGCGGGCGATGGCGATTTGGAAAGGCTGGGCAATCCCCGCCTATCGGGGTTAGGGTCAGGACCTAGTTACCGCACGCGGTTCGGGAAAAGCCTCGTCAAATTCGCAATTTTCGGTTTGTCCCATTGCACAATATATGGGTGCCTTGGGTTCTTCGTCATGAAGTCTTGATGATAGCTTTCAGCAGGAAAAAAGCTAATGGGCTCCAACGTCGTCACAATGGGTTTCTTCCAATATCCCGCCTTGTCCAGTTGCGCCATATAAGCACGCGCCGCCTTTTGCTGTGCTGCGTTCGCGGGGAATATCGCGGATCGATATTGCTTGCCGCGGTCCGGGCCCTGACGATTCAACTGGGTCGGATCATGCGCCACCGAAAAGAATATGTGGAGCAACTCGCTATAGCTCACCACCGCAGGGTTATATTGAATCCGCACAGATTCGGCATGCCGCGTGGCGCCCGAACTGACGAGATCATAGTCAGCCGTTGACCGCGTCCCGCCGGAATAGCCCGACTCCACGCGCGTCACGCCTTTTACGCGTTCGAACACAGCCTCCACACCCCAGAAGCAACCACCGGCAAAAACAGCGGTCTGCAGGCCCTTTGGTTCAACAATTTTCGTAAAGGGCGCGGCGATCCGAATGCCCTCTTCGGCATGCGCTGTGCCGACAGCAGATCCAAAGTCGGAACCACACCCTGTCACCAAACCAAACAGCAGCGCGGCATATACCGCGCGGATAACGCATTTAGGGGTTCTGGGCAGCCGCTTCATATGATGGACCTCCAACGGACACAGACCGCGTAGCTTCTGCGTTTTGATCATTCGCGCTGGCAGGTTTGATGATGGCCAGCCCGGCCAAACCTAAGGCAAATCCGCCAGCCAGACTGAGGAATAGATCCGATCGCACGAAGTTATAAATACGGTCCATATTTTATCTCTGACATATTGCGCAGATGGGCGCCGAAGCAGCTATGTGGGTCGGCTTTGGAAGGCTTCACCAGAAAGCACATTAAACGTGCATGAACGCCGTTCCGCGTGACGCAGTTGTTGCGGTCATGTGAGTGCGGCGCACGCTGCTTGGATACGCGTGCATGCTTCCTTGAGGATATCCGACGATGTTGCATAAGAAATCCGGAAGCCTGGCGACAGACCGAACGCCCCGCCATGCACCGCAGCCACGCGGTAATCATCGAGGAAATAATCGATAAGGTCCGCATCGGTTTCAATCTTCTTACCCTTGGGCGTCGTCTTGCCCATCACGCCGCTTGCGTCGGGATAGACATAAAATGCGCCCTCTGGCGTTGGGCAGCTAAGCCCCGGTGCGTCGTTCAGCATCGCAACCACAAGGTCGCGGCGTTCGCGGAAAGCGATATTGCGTTCCCGCAAGAAATCCTGTGGTCCGTTAAGCGCGGCAAGCACGGCATATTGTGAAATGGAACAAGGATTGCTGGTCGATTGCGACTGCAAATCCGCCATCGCCTTAATCAACCATGCGGGGCCCCCAGCATAGCCGATGCGCCAACCGGTCATGGCATAGGCCTTGGACGCGCCATTCATGGTGAGTGTGCGATCATAGAGTTCAGGGCACACCTGAAGCATCGTGGCAAAGGGCGCCTGCGCATACCAAATATGTTCGTACATATCGTCGGACAGCAGCATGACGTGCGGGTGGCGCAGCAGCACGGCACCCAGTTCTTTCAACTCATCCGCATCATAAGCGGCGCCGGTCGGGTTGGACGGCGAATTCAGGATCAACCAGCGCGTCTTCGGCGTAATTGCTGCTTCCAGTTGTTCGGGCGTGATTTTATAATTTTGCGCCGCGGTCGCCATAACGATCACGGGCGTTCCGCCGGCAAATTGCACGATGTCGGGATAGCTCACCCAATAAGGTGCAGGAATGATGACTTCATCGCCCGTATCAATCGTTGCGACCAGGGCGTTAAACAATGTGTGCTTACCACCGGAGTTTACCGTGATCTGCTTTGGCGTATATTCAATGCCATTGTCGCGCTTGAATTTTGCAATGATCGCCTGCTTGAGCGGCGCGATACCATCCACGGCGGTATATTTCGTCATGCCGTCACGAATGGCCTGAATGGCGGCGTCTTTGACGAATTCTGGCGTGTCGAAGTCGGGTTCACCCGCCGACAGTCCAATGACATCGATGCCCTGCGATTTAAGGTCAATCACACGTCCCGACATGGCAAGCGTCGCTGAAGGGGCAATCCGGCCGAGCGCGGCCGACAGACGGTCTTTCATCATCAAAACTTTCGGGCAAAAATTGAACAGAAGTTGCGCGCTTGGCCCTAAAGCCTCGCTAAAAGTTACGCAACCCTATGCGCCCTTATTAATCCACGTGCGCTGTTCCCGATGTAAAATTCATTGGCCAGATCATCGACAGTGAGGTCCGCTTCTTGGGCTTCGCCAGCGTCAATAAGCGCGCGGCGAAACACAGACGGCAGAAGCCCGGTCTCAAGCCGCGGCGTCAGCAGAACACCGTCCCGTTCAACAAACAAGGCCGTGATGCTACCTTCGGTTAAACGGCCATCGGCACCAACGAAGATGACTTCGTCACAATCGGTCCGCGCTTTTCGGGCGTTGTCGTAAAAGGCCCGATCGCTCATCTTGTGCCGAAGCCGGAAATCTTCCGCGGCGACAGGCAGTGGGACGACCCCAACGCGCCAGTCGGTCACATCCTGAAGCGGGCTGATCTCAATCGCGACTGAACCATGCCGCGAAACCATCAGCCGGATTTTCGAAAGCCGATCGAGATGGAAAATGCTGGCGTGCAGCCGGTTGCGCAATGCGTGCCGGTCAAATTCAAATCCGAATAACATTGCGCTGGTCTTCATGCGCTCCAGATGCAACTCCAGCCGAAGGATTCCGGCCATCGGTTCAAAACGCATGGTTTCGATCAGATCAAATCCGGTATCGCCCACCTTGGCAAAATCCCCCTTGGCCAAACATTCTGCCCATTCATCTGCTTCGTTGGAATCGGCGACAACGCCTGATCCTAGCCCAAGTGAAAGCGTCTTTGTAGAATCGCACAAGGTAAAGGTACGAATGGCAACGTTGAAGGCGGCATCACCATTGGCATCAATGCGCCCGATGGAGCCGCAATATATTCCGCGTGGCGCGGTTTCTACGTCTTCAACGACCTGCATCGCACGGATTTTCGGCGCGCCGGTAATCGACCCGCATGGAAATAATGCCGTTATGACGTCAACCGCATCCACACCCTCGTTCAGCACACCGTTGACGGTCGAGGTCATCTGGTGAACCGTGGGATAGCTTTCGACATGAAACAATTCAGGCACGGCGACAGTGCCCGCGGCGCACACACGGGACAGATCATTGCGGAGGAGATCGACGATCATCAAATTCTCCGCCCGTTGCTTCGGGTCCGTGCGCAAGCGCTCCGCAACATCGCAATCCCGTTGCGGGTCGGCTTGCCTTTGTGCCGTGCCCTTCATCGGTTTTGTCGTCACGCGCTGGTCTTTAAGCGCGAAAAACAGCTCGGGTGAAAAGGACAGATAATGCGCGTCCCCCGTGTAGATGACACCACCATAGCCCGCCTTCGCGCGGGCGCGCAGCGCCGCATATAAAGCCAGCGGATCGCCCGCATAATCGGCCGACAGCGGAAAGGTCAGATTGGCCTGATAAATGTCCCCGGCATGGATAAAATCCTGAACAGCCGCAAAGGCATCGGCATATTCTGCACGCGAAATCGCCGGGCGCAATGCAGACAAATATGCGCCTGCCGGATCGGGTAGATATGACGGCATGACGTCAGCAGAAATTGTGCTGTAGCTGCGAAACAAACCGAACCACGCCAGTGGCCCGCTGCGTTCTTGCCCAAGATTTGGAAGGAAATGCTGCCCACATTCATACCCCAAAAACCCCGCGGCATGCAGCCCGCCGCGCTGCGCGTCACGCAGCGCACCAAGCACAGCATCGACTTCATCGAAGCTGTTGGCGGTCCATATCTCAACAGGGTCGGTATATAGCCGTGCCGGCGACGCACCGTGCATGCGGGCATCGTCGAGCAGCACATAAGGGCGATCTGTCGGGATCTTCATATGCGCAGCAAAATCAACAATGCCCAAGGCTTTAGCCGTTTAGCCGTTCCGCATGCCAAGCGAGATGTTCGGCCATGAAGGTCGAGATGAAATAATAGCTGTGATCATATCCCGGCTGCATGCGAATTTCGGCACGCTGGCCAACCGCGGCACATTGTTCGACGAGCAGGTGCGTCTTGAGCTGTGACTCGAGGAAATTGTCAGCCAGACCTTGGTCAACCAACAGATCAGGCAAGCGTGCGCCATCTGCCAACAACGCAACGCTGTCATAGGCGCGCCATTGCGCGCGGTCTTCGCCAAGATATCCGCCCAAAGCCTTTTCACCCCAAGGACAATTCAGCGGCGAAACGATCGGCGAAAACGCTGATGTAGACTTATACTTGCCCGGATTACGCAGACTGATCGTCAGTGCGCCATGCCCGCCCATGGAATGCCCCATAATGGCTTGCCGCTGCATATTCGCAGGGAAATGCGCGGCGATGATATCAGGCAATTCACGCTCGATATAATCTTGCATCCGGTAATGCGTGTCAAACGGCGATGCGGTGGCGTTTACGTAAAATCCGGCACCCAAACCAAAGTCATATGCGGCATCGGCATCGTCGGGAACGCCTTCACCGCGCGGGCTGGTGTCGGGCGCCACGAAAATCAAACCCAGCTCTGCACATGCGCGGCGGAATTCGCCTTTCTCGGTCACATTTGCATGGGTGCAGGTCAGGCCCGACAAAAACCACACCACTGGCAAAATCTGGCCTTCTTCGTGCGGCGGGACATAGACTGAAAAAGTCATGTCGGTGCCGGTGGCTGATGAATGGTGCTTATAAACACCCTGCACGCCACCAAAGGCGGTGTTTTCAGAGACGGTTTCGAAAGTCATGCGGGCTCCAATGTCGGGACGGAAATAATCTGGGGCGGGTGCTGCCAGTAAGTTTGCGCGCGTATAAGATCGCTGGTCGCAATGCTTAAAGTCGCGCTGTTTCGCAGTGGGTGGCAATTGATAATGTCGGCTTGCGCTAACGCAGCATCCAGCACGAATTGGACAGCACAATCTTTATCATTGATTGCCGCCAAAGCGGTGACGGATCCCGGCGTAATGCCGAGCAGCCGTTCCATATCTTCGGCTTTACCAAAACTAATCCGGCCACAACCGATGGCCGATGGCAACGCCTTTAAATCAACGCGGGCTTCAGCGGCGACGGTGACCAGAAAATATGCGCCGTTTTTGTCTTTCAAAAACAGGTTCTTGGTATGCGCGCCGGCAATGTCGCGATTATGCGCTTCGCTCTCCGCCACCGTGAATACCGGTGCATGCTCGTGCTTTTCATAAGCAATGCCGAGCGCGGCCAAATCTTTATAAAGCTGCGCTTCGGCATCGTTCATGATGGTAACACTATCAGTCAGTAACACGGTGCAAGGCGCACAGCTTGTTACCATCCGGATCACGCAGATAGGCAAGATACATTTTCATGCCATTGCCTTCGCGGATACCGGGTGCATCTTCAATCGCTTCGCCGCCATTTTCGACGCCCGCCTGATGCCATGCATCTGCCAACTCAGGGGTCATCGCAAAACCGATGGTGCTGCCATTGCCGTGCGTGGCCGGGTTGCCGTCAATCGGCGGCGTGACAAGGAATAGCGAACCATTGTGCATATAGATCAAACGACCCTTGGGGTCCTGCACGCCGGGCTTTCCGCCCATTGCAACGAAGGTCGCGTCGTAGAATTTTTTCGAACGGGCAATATCATTGCTGCCCACCATCATATGACTATACATTATTACTTCTCCCTATTTTAGAACACCACGACGCTGCGGATGCTTGTCCCCGCATGCATCAATTCAAATGCCTTGTTGATCTCCTCAAGCCCCATGACATGCGTAATCATCGGGTCGATTTCGATCTTGCCGGTCATATACATGTCGACGATCTTTGGAACGTCGGTGCGGCCCTTGGCGCCGCCAAAGGCGGTGCCGCGCCAGTTGCGGCCGGTCACGAGTTGGAACGGGCGGGTGGCAATCTCTTTGCCCGCTTCGGCCACACCAATGATGATGCTGGTGCCCCAACCACGATGGCATGCCTCAAGCGCGGTGCGCATCACTTCGGTGTTGCCGGTGGCATCGAAGGTGTAATCCGCGCCACCGTCGGTCATGGCCACAATTGCGGCGACAACATCTTCGCGGCTCATGCCCCTGGAGTTCAGGAACGCGGTCATGCCGAACTTGCGGCCCCATTCTTCGCGGTCAGGATTAATATCAACGCCGATAATCATCCCTGCGCCAGCCAACCGCGCGCCCTGAATGACGTTCAGTCCAATGCCGCCAAGGCCAAAGACCACGACATTGTCGCCGACTTGCACCTTGGCTGTGTTGACCACAGCGCCAACGCCTGTGGTGACGCCGCAACCGATGTAGCAGCTTGATTGGAACGGTGCGTCTTCACGGATTTTGGCAACCGCGATTTCCGGAAGCACGGTGAAGTTCGAAAATGTCGAGCAGCCCATATAATGGAATATCGGCTGGCCCTTATAGCTGAAGCGCGTTGTGCCATCGGGCATCAGGCCCTTGCCCTGTGTCGCACGAATGGCGGTGCACAGGTTGGTTTTACCGGACAGGCAGCTTTT
>JBILOZ010000053.1:0-12915 GCA_044374245.1 Sphingorhabdus sp.
TGCAATTCAGGTCAAATGCGATCATTATGCCCCACGCGGTCCTAGCAAGGCGTCGAGCTTCCCTTGATTCTCCAAGGCGCGCAAATCATCAGAGCCGCCTATTGGTGTATCATTGATCAGGATCTGCGGTACGGTCCGCGCACCGGGCACGCGCGCCAGCATTTCGTCACGCTTTGCGCCACCCATGGTGATGTCATATTCGGTATATGGGACGCCCTTGCCGTCGAGCAATTGCTTGGCACGGACACAATAAGGGCATGCGAATTTGGTGTAGATTTCAACTTTTGCGGTCATGAATCTGAAATGGTGTCCAGCCGCCATCAAGTCAAGCATCGAGAACAGTTACTTTTGCCCCGCGCTTTCTCCGCGAAGGGCACGTGCCCAGCAGAACAGCTGTATCCACGACGCACCGCTTCGTTTCAAAACCGATATGCAGCCATCACTCGTCGCACCGGTGGTCAGGACATCGTCGATCAGAATGATGCGGCTGCCCTTTAATCGGTCACGCCATTTGGGATGCACGGAAAATGCCTGCCCAACGGCCTTTCGGCGGCCCTTGGCATTGAGGCCACGCATGCTCGGCGTGCGTTTGTGGCGGACGAGTATGTCAGGGACAAAAGCGATGCCGCTTTGCGCAGAGAGCGCGCGGCCGATCAACGCGGACTGGTTGAAGCTGCGCGACCACATGCGCGTCCAATGCAAAGGAACGGGTGTAATGATGATATTGTTGCGATCCTCGGGCAAATGGCGAACCAGCTGCTGTGCAATCACGCGGGCTAATCCAATCTTTCCGCTATATTTCAGCCGGAGTGCGACCTTTGCAGAAAGGTCGTCATATTTCACCGCAGCGCGAATACCGTCATGCTTGGGCGGTTTGGTCAGGCATGCCGCGCAATAGCTATCCGCCCCTCGGTCATATTCAAATGGCGTTGCGCATCCATGGCACCATGGCGGGGCAAGAAACTGCAACTGTTGCCAGCAATCGACGCAAAATGGACCGCCAGCGGGCGTTATCGTGCCGCAACATGGGCAGCGTTCGGGCAGCGCCCAATTGAGCGCCGCACGGAAAATGTGGCGGGTGATGGCCATGAAGACTTGTCGGATAAAGCCAGTGTCTGCACAAGGCCGAAATGACCAGCGAGACCAACCCGCCTGAAATATTTGACCGCCAACGCCGCCGCGCGCTGCGTGAGCGTGCATCACGGCGTCAGGGTGATCAATTTCTGTTGCGCCATATTGCGCAGGATCTTGGCGAACGACTAACCTTTGTGACGCGCGCGTTCGAACATGCGTTGATCATTGGACCGATTGCAGGGTGGCAAAGGGACATTCTGCCTGCGGACATGCGTTGCACGCATATGCCGTTGATATCGCTAGGCGGAGCTGAAGACACGCAAAGCGGATGTGAAGAGGACCGCCTGCCCTTTCCGGCTGCATCGTTTGATCTGGTTATCTCCGCTGGCACGTTGGACAGCGTCAACGACCTGCCCGGCGCGCTTATCCAAATCCGGCGGATACTCAAAGCGGATGGATTGTTTCTGGGCCATATGTTTGGCGCAGGCACGCTGGCCACATTGAAGTCGATGTTTCTGGAATCCGACGCCGATCAGGTTCGGCCACATATGCACCCGCAAATTGACTTGCGCAGCGCGGCCGATTTGATCGTGCGCGCCGGATTTGCCTTGCCCGTTGCGGATCAGGATGTGACTGAGGTTCGGTATAGCGACTGGCGGGGCATAGTGTCCGATGTGCGCGACGCCGGAATAGGCGATGCTTTGGCCGGACCGCGGGCATATCTCGGCAAGAACGCGATCACTCGGCTGGACCAGATTTTCGCGGCACGCGCAGACGCCCATGGCAAAGTGCCGGAATATTTCACGCATCTGTTCCTGAGCGGTTGGGCGCCGTCTGAAAACCAACCCCGTCCAGCCAAAAGGGGAAGCGCGCAAGTTTCGCTTGCCGACATATTGTCCAAAAATCCCGAGGACTAGGGTCAGGACCTATTAAATGCGTTTAAGCCGTTCAACGAGCGGATAATCAGCGGGCGGCATTGGAAGTGCAGCCATGTCGTTTGGATGCACCCATGAAATTTCAGATGCAAAATGCGGCGTGGGCGTGCCTTCCCATGTCACGCATCTGTACAATAACAAAAGCAAATGCCGGTCGCCCAACGGCTCGCTTGCAAAGGTTTCGGGTATAAGGTCTTGGGGGTTTACGGAGATGCCAAGCTCTTCAAATAGCTCTCGTGCAAGCGCAAATTCGGGCGTTTCACCCGCTTCGACCTTGCCACCCGGGAACTCCCACAACCCACCCATAGAGGCATGGTCCGGACGCTTTTGCAGCAGAATTGCGCCACTCTCGTTGGCTAATGCCGCGGCAACCACGAACAATGTTGTCGGATTTTTTTCCATAGTCTCATCATGTTGCAAGCAATTATTAACGCTTGTGTGGGATTTTCCGGATGCCCGCAACCAAGGATCGAAGGGAACCAATAAAATGTTGGATTTCATTCGACGCATTCAAAAATGCAACCAAGGGGCGACGGCAGTGGAATATGGTTTGATCGTGACGCTAATCGTTATCGCAATGGTTGCTTCTCTAGGGACCGTTGCAAACGGAACCCAAACAATGTGGAACAATGTGTCGAACGAAGTATCAGCGAATTAAATTTAATACACGTAGAAACTAATTAGTAACCATTGATGATGTATCACGCTGATGACGGTTAATATTTACAAAACCGCCCGGGTGAAGAAATTAATAACAGGAGAAGTAGGATGAAATTTATCAAGAAAATGTTCACGAACGAAAATGGCGCGACTGCAATTGAATATGGCTTGATCGCAGCCTTGATTTCTGTCGCTGCCATCACAGCAATAACCAACGTCGGCACCAACCTGGGGGCCACCTTCAATAAGGTCAACAATGAGATTAACTAAGCTAGCCGTCAGGCCCCAAGCCTGAACATTTATAGAAGGGCGGTAACTTCGCGGTTCCCGCCCTTTTTATTTAATATGTGACGATCTTCACCTTCTGCCCCGGTCGCAACGCTGCGTTGAAGGTCAGGCCATTCAGCGCAAGAAATCGTTCGGTTTGCAGCGACGGGTACGCCATACGCGTTGCCAGCGACGCCACAGTGTCTGTGCGCCCCACCGTCACCACGCGTAATGTGCGCGGCTTCACTTCTGCTGCTTGCGCATTGCTCAAGCGGGACATGCTTTCAAACATGCCGTCAAACGGGCGCGCATTGGCCGCGGTAATGGTCACAAAATGAAATGCGGTTCCGGGCGACCATTCATAGGCAAAGACAGACACGGCGCGCTGCCCCTGCTGCGTATTAACGACGCTGCCGGCGTAAAATGCCGGGATGCCGTTAACCGTCGTCCTGCGGATATCGCGGACTGGAATGGTCATGTTTTTGCCGGCAACAGATTTAAACGCATTGCTGACATACGCATCACGATTGCCGTCGAACGCCGCTGCGGTGAACATCGCCTTGCCCGTGTTGCCGTTTATGGAGACGGCGTCATTTCCGTTTTGAATGCCAAAACCGGTTGGCGCGGTGAACCGCATTTTTAATTGCGGATGGATGAATGCCTGCCCCTCAATGACGCCCTGATCCGGATCGTCACCATAGAGCATGCCGTCAATGGCGGCGAAGTGGGCATCGGCATTGCGCACATTGCTCGCAGGATAGGATTTTGACCGCGTGACCGCACGTGCAACACGCCGCGCGGGATCGGGGTGCGTACTTGCCCATTCGGGAACCGCATTGTCACCAAGGCCAGCGACCCGTGAATCAAGGCTCGTCTGTAATGCCAGCGCGTTCAGCATCGATGATAATGCGCTCGGGTCATAGCCCGCCTTACTCAGATAGCGGATGCCGAAGTCATCAGCTTCTTCTTCATCTCGTCGCGAATATTTCAAACTGAAAAATTGTGCCAGCGGACCCGCAAAATTCTTAAACCCAGCGCCGAGAACGCCAAGCCATCCAGCGGAATCGCCAAGCACTGAACCGAAAATCGTGCTGCCTATGCCAAATATGTTCGCAGCCGTGGCGCGGTCTTTGCGCTTTTCGCTGTGGCGCGCGGCGGTGTGTCCGACTTCATGGCCCAATACGCCCGCCATCTCTGCCTCGCTATTGCACAAGGCAACCAGTTGGCGTGTGATGTAAACATAGCCGCCCGGAAGCGCGAAAGCGTTGTTCACGGACGAATTCAGCAAGGTGACGTTAAAATCATCCTGCGAATTGCCAAGGCCGGATTGCGCCGCAATGTTTTTGCCAACGCGCACAACATAGGCCGTCTGCGGGCTCTGCATCGGACCGCCAAATTCTTTCAGAATTTCGGTATGATATTTCGCGCCCTCTGCCTTTTCCTGGGCGGTGAATGCGCGCGGCGCGGCGGGCTGCTTCGTTTTTGCATCTGCCGGAAGACTGCCAAATATTGCCGTCAATCCAAGGATTGCAACGCCAGTAGCCAAAACAATTTTCGAATTGCGCATCCATGTCCTCCTAAAGTCAGGAAAACCTAATTTATCACATTATCTTGCGCACCGACGTAAATTCTTGTGCCGCTGCAAACCGTGCAACAATGGGATAGGCTTACGCGCCCATCGCCAAGAACTTTGCCCGGCGTTGCTGCAAAAGCTCTTTCGACGAAAAGGCAGATAGCGCCGCAATCTCCTCATCAATCGCCTTCCCCAGCGATGCAGCCGCAAGCGCATGGTCGCGATGCGCACCGCCCATGGGTTCTTTAACGATTCGGTCGATAATCCGAAGCGCTTTCAAATCATCGGCCGTCATCTTCATGGCCTGCGCAGCATCAGCCGCCTTGTCGCCTGTCCGCCATAGGATCGACGCGCAACCTTCTGGGGAAATGACGGAGTATACGGCATATTCCAACATCAAAACGCGGTCCGCAGCCGCAAGCGCAACCGCGCCGCCCGAACCCCCCTCACCCACGATGCAGGCGATCATCGGCACGCCAAGCGCGAGGCATTTTTCTGTAGAGCGGGCGATGGCTTCGGCCTGACCGCGTTCTTCGGCCTGAATACCGGGGAACGCACCCGATGTATCGACGAGGCTAACCACCGGAATACCGAACCGGTCGGCAAGTTCCATCAGCCGGATGGCTTTACGATAGCCCTCTGGCTTGCCCATACCGAAATTATGGCGAAGACGGCTTTGCGTGTCGTCCCCCTTTTCATGGCCAATGACCATGACGCGCCGGCCGTTGAGTCGGGCGAGCCCGCCGATAATGGCCTGATCATCGCCAAAGGCGCGGTCGCCGGCCAAGGGCATGAAGTCTTCAAAAATCGACGCAATGAAATCTTTGAAATGCGGCCGTTCCGGATGGCGCGCGACCTGCGTTTTCTGCCACGCGGTCAGGTTTGCGTACGTGTCCTTAAGCTGCTTGTCCGCTTTGTCGCGCAGCTTGCCAATTTCGGCGCTGACATCGACGTCGCTTTCGCGCGCTGCATCCTGCAGTTCAATAATACGTGCTTCCAAAGCGGCGACAGGTTTTTCGAATTCAAGATATACCATCATGATTGCCGGTTAGAGCCTGTCGCGCCACGGGTCAACGTGCGCATTGCCAGCGGGTGTCTGCGGTTGACCAATTCCACCAGACGGCTGCTGTCCACATGCGTGTAAATCTGCGTGGTGGCGATATCGACATGGCCCAACATGGCCTGAAGCGCCCGCAGGTTCGCGCCGCCCGCCAAAAGATGCGTTGCAAAGGCATGCCGCAGCACATGGGGGCTGACCTTGGCCGGATCTAAACCAGATTGGGCGGCGAGCGCCTTGATAATCTGAAACAGCCGAATGCGGCTGATATGACCCGCGCGCGACGGAAACAAAAAGCGCGACTTTTCTGGAACGAACGCAAGCCATGCCCCCACCGCCTGCCGCGCACGATTGGAAATGGGCACCATCCGTTCCTTCGCGCCCTTGCCCTTTACGATGATGAACGGCTTATCCGACACGATCGCACTGCGCGGCAGCGCAACCAACTCGGTCGCACGCAAACCGGAGCCGTAGAGCAGCTCAATCAGTGCTGACAGCCGATAGTCCGTTGAGGCAGGACTGGGCTGCGCAAGCTTCGCGTCGATTGCGGCGAACAAAAGATCGACCTCTGTTGTATCCAGAATTTTCGGCAGCGCGCGCACTTGCGCAGGCTTGGGCAAAGCGGCGGACGGGTTATCATCGCGAAAACCCTCCTCATGCAAAAACCCGAAAAAGCGCCGGAGTACCGATGATTTGCGCGCGACGGAACTGTTGGCAAGGTCGCGCCAGTGGCTTGAAAGCGCCACCAAATTATCGGCATCGGCATGTGCCAGCTTTCCACCGGTCAGGCTGGACGCCGCCAGCAAGTCACTCGCATAGGCCGCACTGGTGTTTGCAGCAACGCCTTGCTCAGCCGCCATCATTTCGATGAAGCGCGTTATCAGATCGCGGTCTGTCGCGCTCATATCCGTCGATCAGGCGCCGCTGCCTTGATTATCACCCAAGGGTGACCGCTTCGGCCGCAATCATACGCGCTTCCGCCTCAAGCCCCACCTGACGCAGCGAACGCACGATATAGTACAAATGATGCGCCGGCACCGAAGCCCATGACGGGGCCTGCATTCCCGCAACCGCCATCAGCGCGACCGTGCCTTGCTCACCGCGACTTGCTGCGGCCGTAATCGCTTTTGACCAAGCTGTTTGCCGCGCAATGTTAACCTTCAGATCATCGGCAAAATCAGTGCGTGCGCCGGACTCAATACGGCCCAGCCCGGCAAGTCCGGCCAGCAAAAGCGCGGACTTATGCCCATCATCGCTGTCGTCATTGCCGTAAAATTCATCGAGATCGCCATAATCGGCCAGAGTGATGCGGCCGGGTGCACCCAAGGTGACAAGTGCCCAACCCAGCGATCCGCCGGAAACAATATTGCTCCATCGCGCCGCCGAACGATCAAGCCCCGCCGTCAACATCGATGCAATCAATCCATCGGCCTGCCCGGCATAGTCTGAACTTGGGGTTATAAGCGCTGCCGCGCGCGCCGTCATGACAAGCGCCGCCAGATAGTCCGCATCCGCCCGCTGTACGCCCCAAATCGACGCCATTGCCGAAACTTTTCCGGAATCGTCCGATGCGGTATATGCGTTGCCCAGATTTTCGGCCTGCATTTTCATCGCGTCGGGTGCATCGGGATCATCCAGAACCTGCGCATAGAGATCAACCATATCGCGGTTGGAAAATACACCAAGCGCGGCGGCACCGGGTGCATATTTGGCGCGTATCGCGGGTGCAAACATGGGCAATTGCACACGCCATCCATCAATCTGACGACCACTATTGCTGAACAACTGTTCCGGTGGCTCAAGCCCAACGGCGGCGGACAAACCAAAGCGCCATGGGTTCATCCCCTCAACGCCATCCCATTCGATTTTAACCGACCGGCGGCCATTTATACCCGCACCCACGGCCTTTTCGGTTAAGAGATAATCGACGCCCCGAACCCAGCCCTGATAGCGCCCCTGATTGATGAACCCCGTTGCGCTGCCTTGTTCGCCGGCCAGCGAAGCGCAAATAGCGCGCGACATTTTCCAGCGCCCGCTGTTCACAAGGCGAACGCCGCCTTCGGTCAACGGACAGATGCCCGCCAGATCGCCATTGGCGAGATAGGTCTGCATCGCGACCTCATGAAGCCGTTTGGTATAGTTGCCAGCATCGACTTGCTGAACAAGCCCGCGTGCGACAACCGAGTCACCCATACGCAGCAACAGCCACGCCCGTTCTGCGGTCCAGTCCGCGCCGTTTACGCCCACTGGCGTATTGGTCCGGCTGGCCAGCAATCGCCGTGCCATGATCGTGCCCCAACGCGACGCGATTGGCCCTGATGTGCGTTCGACCACCTGTTTCAGGAAAGCGCCATTGGTCGCACCAAACGATGACGCTGGAAATCCACCCGATGTTTCGGAGATGATGCCAATCGCATTGAGCGAACGGCGCGCTGCAGGCGGCACGTCATACCGAATGACCATTTCCTGCGCGTCTTCTTCATCCTCTTCTGCGTCGTCAGCCGCAGCGTCCGCGCTGACTTCACCCGATGCCGGATTGGCCGGTGATGTTCCGGTCTTGCTGGTTGACGGTGATGAAGACGAAGGACGCGCGGGATTATTCGGCGCTGACGGCGCGGGGTCGCCAAAGCCTTCGGGAAGAAGGGACTCCGGACCCTGCTGCCCCAATGCGGGCAACGCAAATGCAAGGACGACAGCGGCTGCCGCCAAAAGGCCGCCTTTTGTTATTTTATCAGTCAATGACGCGAACCTGTTTCAAATCTTTGGGGCTGCACTGCAATTTCTCTTATCTGCATAAGTTGTTCACCGCCTAAACATGCACAGCAGAGTAGCAAGCCAAATGCCACTGCCGCAACAATTAGAAAGCGCAAAAACCGGTTTTTATGTCCGCCACTCTTGGACCGTTATGTAAAACACTGCTTTTCCATAATTTTCCGGATGCGTGGCAAATTACTTTCGGGTTGGGGATAGCCGATATATAGGCGGTGTCGCAATGCCTGGAAACGATGAACAAAAAATCGGCAACGACCGAACAATAACTGACCCGGTCATTGACCGGCCGGTCGTTCTTGTCGGGATGATGGGCGTGGGCAAAAGCAGCATTGGAAAGCGCCTGGCTGCGCGGTTGAACGTGCCCTTTGCCGATGCTGACGATGAAATTGAACGTGCCGCGGGACTTTCCATTTCCGAAATATTCGAAAAGTTCGGCGAAGGCTATTTTCGCGATGGCGAGCGACGGGTGATCGCGCGGCTTGTCGAGGGCGCACCAAAGATTATCGCCACAGGCGGCGGCGCATTCGTCAATGCGGACACCCGCGCACTGATATTGGAACGCGCGATATCGATTTGGCTGGACGCGGACGTAAAAGTACTGGCCGACCGCGTTGGTCGGCGCAGCAACCGGCCTTTGCTAAAGGATAAGGACCCTGTTGAAGTCCTGACCGAGCTTGGCAAGATTCGAAACCCGCTATATGCGACGGCCAATATCCATATTCGCAGCGATACATGGCCGCATATGCGGACCGTTGAAAATATCGTGAAGGCCCTTGCCCAATGACCGTCATTTCCGTCGACCTGACCAATGCGCCTTATGACATTCATGTCCGTGCGGGCTTAATGGCGCAGGCGCCGGAATATCTGCTGCCCTATGCGCGCGGCAACCGGTTGTTGGTGGTCACAGACGAAAATGTTGCCCGCGCTGTCTGGCCTGCGCTTGAAGCCGCGCTCTCCGCCGCTGGCGTGAAAACCGCGGTGTATATTTTGCCCGCGGGTGAGGCTGGCAAAAGCTGGGGTGAGCTGGAAAAGCTGACCGACTGGATGCTCGCACAGCATGTCGAACGCAGCGACCATGTCATCGCGTTAGGCGGCGGCGTTGTCGGCGACATCACCGGTTTTGCAACGCATATCGTGAAGCGCGGCTGTTCGTTCGTGCAAATCCCGACGACCTTGCTGGCACAAGTGGACAGCAGCGTCGGCGGCAAGACCGCAATCAACAGCGCGGCAGGCAAAAACCTCGTCGGTGCATTTCATCAACCTGCATTGGTGCTGATCGACCCTGAATTATTATCGACCCTTCCGCCACGCCAATTGGCGGCGGGTTTTGCCGAAGTGGTCAAATATGGCCTGATCGATGATCCCGATTTCTTCGTATATTGCGAAGACAATCTGGACAGCTTCTTTGCCGGTGACCCCGCCATTCGCGCACAGGCCATCATAACATCGGTGCAATCCAAAGCGCGCATCGTCGCCGCTGACGAGACCGAACGCACGGGCACACGGGCATTGTTGAACCTGGGCCATACCTTTGGCCATGCGTTGGAAGCCGACACAGGCTTTTCGGACAGACTGTTCCATGGCGAAGCCGTCGCCGCGGGTATGGCGCTGGCGTTTCGCTATTCCGTCCGGCTTGGCCTGTGCGCCGCAGAGGATGCCGGGCGCGTGTCGCGGCTGCTGAAAGCCGCGGGCTTACCCACCACCCTTTCAGATGCGGGCGTTTCCGCGAATGGCGCGTTGCTGGTGGATTATATGCGGCATGACAAAAAGATGAGCGGCGGCACTTTGCCCTTCTTGCTCGCGCGAGGCATAGGCCAAACCTTCCTGTCGAAAGACGTTATGCTCGATGACGTCGCGGCCTTCCTCGACGACGAAGCTCAATCCTGAGCGATCAGGAAATCATCCGAATTATCCCCGCCAAAGCTATGCTGTTTACCGGCGTGCAAATCACCACTGGTAAATTGCGCTTTTAGCCGACTTCGGTCGCGCCGACGGAATTCGGCGACAATTTCATGAATGGCTTCGCGGTCGGTTCCGAAGAATTTGAGCGCATCGACCGACATGCGGATCGACGATTCAAACAGCTCGCGGATGATATTGATGCCATCATCTTCCATCAATGCCAGCGCCTGTTGCCGGTCATATGCACGCACAAACAGCTTGGTGCGTGGAAATGTCTCACGCACGGGCATCAATGACTCTGCCGTCATATGCCGGTCGTCGATGCAGAAGAATATCGCTTGCGCGTCCTCGCCCCCTGCCCGCTGCAACAAATCAACGCGCGTCCCATCGCCGTAGAAGACTTTGACACCAAATTCGCCGCTTGTGTCGATTGTCCGTGGGTTAATATCGATGAGCGTCACCGAACGGCCCGCGGCCTGCATAATCTGCGACACCAGTTGCCCGAACCGGCCATGGCCAACGATGATGACATTGGCTTGCGAAGCCAACGCAGGGTCATCAAGCTGGGCTGCAATGTTGGGCTTATGTGCCGCAAGCTTGCCGGCAATAATCATCAAGAAAGGCGTCGACGCCATAGACAGCGTGACAACCGCGCCAAACAGGCTCGCAGCCTCCGGCTCAATCAACAACGCTTGCTGCGCCGCCGTGAACAACACAAATGCGAATTCGCCGCCCTGGCTCAACAGCATGGCCATGATGATGGACGGCTTGCTCTTCAATCCGAAGAACCGGCCAAGCGCAAAGATGATGGCAATTTTGACCGCGACCAACGCGAGCGCAAGCCCCGCAACAAATAGCGGCTGGGCGATAATGACGTCGACATCCAGCAACATGCCAACCGCAAGGAAAAACAGACCAAGCAGGATTGATCGAAACGGATCAATATCCGCCTCAAGCTCATGCCGGTACGGCGATTCTGCAAGCATGACGCCTGCAACAAACGCCCCCAATGCAGGTGACACGCCAATCGACTGCATGACAGCCGCGCTAACGCAGACGGTGAACAGCCCTGTGACAATGAACAGTTCGCGTTCTGAAATCTTGCCAACAAGCCGCAACAATGGCGACAGCAAATAGCGCCCGGCGAGCACCAAGCCCAATATAGCGAGGATAGCATATAGAACCAGCCGCCAGCCCGTGATGGCGCCTTCATCTGCCGGCGCGCGGGACAACGCGGCGACAATTGTCAGCAATGGGACAATCGAAATGTCCTGAAACAACAGAATGGAGAAGCTTTTTTCGCCATAGCCGGTTTTCATGCGGCCACGCGATTGCAGCAGCGGCAGGACCTGCGCGGTGGATGATAACGCAAGCGGCAGGCCAAGCACCAACGCCGCTTCCCAGCTGAAGGTCGGCATGGCGAAGCGAATGATCGCAAACATGCCAAGGCCGCAGAGCGTCACCTGCAGCGGACCAAATAACAAAATATCCCTGCGCAACAGCCACAACCGGCTGGGCGATAGTTCCAAGCCGACGAGGAAAAGCAGCAATATGATGCCGATTTCAGAATAGGCCAATATCGTCTCAGGCGCGCCAATCAGGCCAAGTCCGTCCGGACCGATGGCGATACCGGCAACCAAATAGCCAAGCACGGCACCGAGGCCGAGACGGCGGAAAATAAGCACGGCAATCAGCGCTGCACCGAGCAACACAACCCCGCCGAGCATCACGTCCGCAACAAGATTATGCGGCGCATCCTCCATCAGCTTTTTTCTTTAATATTCTGCGCCGCGGCCAGAACCGCATCATAGGGCAGCAAGATGGCCGCATGTCGCGACGGATAATCGCTGGCTGCCGAAAGCAAATCGAGTTCAGGCCACATATCGGGCATCGCACCCTCGCGCTTTAACGCATGGGCAATGCCGTCGCGCAGTTCATTCAGCATCGACAGGCTCAACCCGTCGGCGTTCTGCCGTAAAATGGCAGCCGAGGCCTGACCCAAGGCGCAGGCATTTGCGCGCAAGGCCAGCCCGCATATATGCCCGCGTGCGTCGGTCATGACATCTGCCTGCATCCGGCTTCCGCAAACAGGGGATCGGACCTCTGCCGACCCGTCGGGATTTTCAAGGCGGTCATTTGCGACCAATGCGGTCGCGAGGCGGAGTATATCGCGATTGTAGAGAGCGGAATCGCTCACTCGTTTGTTCCCGCGGCTTCATCGTCGGCCCCGCGATTCTCCCGAACGAAATCAGACATGGCTGTCCCGCTTGCGTTCAGCAGCGGATAGGTGCGTGATTGCGTCATCCATTCAGGGCGTTCCTCATCCGCGCCAAAGAACATGCCATAACCCATGACGAGCAACAGGAATATCAGGGTCGCCATCATCAGCCCCTTCAGCATTCCAAAGCCAAAGCCCAAGACACGATCAAATGGCCCTAAAAGTGATTTGCGCGATCGCGCACCAAGCGATTTGGCGATCCATCTACCAAGTGCATAGATGACGATAACAATCGCAAGAAATGCCGCAATGGCCGCGCTTGTTTCCGACCCAATGGTTTCCGCCAGTGCAGACGTGGCAGGGGCGTGCAGCACGCGGACGGCGGCGATAACCAATATCCATGCAATCATCGACAGCGTCTCTTGCACAAAACCGCGCAATAAGCCGAAAATGGCGC
>JBILOZ010000179.1:0-3366 GCA_044374245.1 Sphingorhabdus sp.
GGTGATTTTGGACGGCCCCAGATGTTTTCACCCATGCGGCGGTCAAGTTTATACTTCGAGCTTGTACGCTTCGTCATTTTAAGACTCCAATTGCTAACAACGTTGTTTCCGGTCCCGCGCGACACATATACATGTGCCGGACACCTGCTTCACCGGAATGCAGGGTCGATTGCGAAGCGGCGCCTATGGCTGCAGATGGGCGATATGTCAACATCTGGCTCGACTTTAGGCACGCCCAACCGTAAAGGCGCTGCCATGAGCAGCACTGATAGCCCAAAAAATCCCGAGAGTTGTGACAATATGGTTGACGTGCGGGCAGGCGTTGACGCCGTCGATGCGCAGCTGGTCGACCTGCTGGCGCAACGTTTTGGGTATATGGATGCTGCGGCGCGCATTAAAACCGAACGCAATGCTGTGCGGGATGAAGCGCGCAAGCAACAGGTGCTGGCGAATGTGAAAGACGCCGCACGCAACGCGGGCATCCCCGCAGAGGTCGTCGGCGACTTATGGGAGCTTTTGGTTGAAGCCTCCATCGCCTACGAACTCGAAAAGTGGGATGCCAATCGCGCTTAAGGTATAGATGTCTGATCCCATTGCGCCTGGGCGGTGCATTGCTTTTTACGCATGGGCGCAAATAGCCGGGGCACTGCTTCCAAGCCTCTATTTTTCGGCGGGTCGCCTTCTGTTCAATGTGGTCAGTACCCCGCGTAAGGTCCTCACTTCATAGGCGTTCCACGCAGGCTTTGTAAGCAAGTTGCGCAAGGTGCGCCGTGTGACCGGCGCACGATCGATCGGTGTGAAGTAATTTAACGGCTCCAGCATCGCATCAAGCTGCGCGATTAGACCGTCGAGTTCAAACTGTGACGCGGGTGGTTCCAGATCCGTTTTCGGTGGGCTGGCAAGCGATTGGGTTTTTGACCATTCATAGGCGCACAAAATGACCGCCTGCGCCAGATTTAGCGATCCAAACTCTGGGTTGATAGGGACCGTGATGATGGCGCGCGCAACATTGACTTCATCGCTTTCAAGGCCGGAGCGTTCCGCACCGAACAAGATTGCACTTCGTCCTGTATTGCCGACAACCTCTTTTGCTGCTGCTTCAGGCGTAATCACCGGCTTGGTGACGCCACGCTTGCGCACGGTCGTTGCATAGACATGTGCGATGTCCGCGGTCGCTTCGGCAAGCGTTGGGAAAACCTGTGCATTGGCGAGCACAATGTCTGCGCCAGAGGCGGCAGGGCCTGCATTCGGGTTTGGCCATCCATCCCGCGGGGCGACAAGGCGCATTTCCGTCAGACCAAAATTTAGCATGGCGCGGGCGGCTTTGCCGATGTTTTCGCCCAATTGCGGACGAGCAAGAATGATAATGGGCGGCGAACTCATTTCTGCGCCGCTTCAACCACGCTCCCGGCGAAATCTTCAAAATCCTTCGCTTCACTGAAGTCTTTATAGACCGACGCAAAGCGAATATAGGCCACGCTGTCGAGCGCCTTTAATCCATCCATGACAAACTCGCCGATGCGCTTGGACTCAATCTCGCTTTCACCCAAGGTTTCCAGCTGCCGCTGAATGGCAGAGGCGAGCTTTTCAATCTGGGCATGGTCGACCGGACGCTTGCGGCACGCGACCGAAAGCGAGCGTTCAAGCTTTTCGCGCTCAAACGGCTCACGCTTGCCGTCGGTCTTGATGACCGATAGCTCACGCAACTGAATGCGCTCAAAAGTCGTAAACCGACCGCCGCAACCTTCGCACTGCCGCCGTCTGCGGATAGCGCTATTGTCTTCGGTGGGACGGCTGTCCTTAACCTGACTATCGTCGTTTCCGCAAAATGGGCAGCGCAATTATTTTTCCTGATTCTTTTTCTTGTGTACGTGGCGGTAGGCAACAATACCTGCGCCAATCAATGCGCCTGTTGCCAGTCCGATTGGGGCAATGACAGCGGCTGCAGCGCCGATGGCGGCACCGCCAGCGACTTTCTTTACGGTATCTTGATCCGCCAAATGCTTGCCTGTGTGAAACGCATCCTTGGTCGCGCCCCACAATTCATCAGCCGCTTCACCGACATAATGCTTGGCTTGGTTGGGGAAGCTTTCGGCCGCAAGCTGCTCAGGCGTTTTAGCGCCACATTGCGGGCAGAACTTCATCCCTTCGCTATATTCGGCATTGCACTCGTTACAAAATCCCATGGTCATTTCCCTTCTGTGTATTAGATGGGCAAGTCACCTATATAATTCAAGATGGGTAGATTGGGAAGCGTGCGCACAGTGCTTCGGCTTCGTCCTTGATCCGTGCTTCGATCTGGCCGTCGCCAGCCTCGCCATTGTGACGCAGGCCTTCGACGACATCGGCGATCATCCGACCGATCTGGCGGAATTCCGCCGGGCCGAAGCCACGGGTGGTGCCGGCTGGCGTACCCAAGCGGAGACCGGACGTGACAAACGGCTTTTCTGGATCGAACGGGATCGAGTTTTTGTTGCACGTAATCGAAGCACGGTCGAGCGCATGTTCGGCATGCTTGCCCTTGGCTTCTTTGGGCCGCAGATCGACCAGCATCGAGTGGTTGTCGGTGCCGCCTGACACGATATCGAGCCCTTGTTCCTGTAACGAAGATGCAAGCGCCTTCGCATTTTCGACGACATTGGCGGCGTAGCTTTTGAATTCGGGCTTCATCGCATCGGCAAAGCACACAGCCTTTGCCGCGATGACATGGACCAACGGACCACCCTGCAGCCCAGGGAAAATTGCCGAGTTGAATTTTTTGGCCAGTACCTCGTCATTGGTCAAAATGATACCCGAGCGCGGCCCGCGTAACGATTTGTGCGTTGTGCTTGTCGTGACGTGCGCGTGCGGCACAGGCGAGCTATGCGCGCCGCCTGCAACCAGCCCGGAGATATGCGACATATCGGCCAGAAGGTAAGCGCCGACTTCATCCGCAATTTCCCGGAATCGCGCCCAGTCCCAGCCCCGCGAATAAGCGGTGCCGCCGCAGATGATCAGCTTTGGTTTATTTTCTCTGGCGATGCGCGCGACTTCGTCCATGTCGATCCGATGGTCATCGCGGCGGACGCCATATCCGATTGGATTGAACCATTTGCCCGACATGTTTACCGGCGATCCATGGGTCAAATGCCCGCCTGCGTTAAGATCTAGGCCCATGAACGTGTCGCCGGGCTGCAGAAGCGCGAGGAACACCGCCTGATTCATCTGGCTGCCGCTATTGGGCTGCACATTTGCAAATGCACAGCCGAACAATTGCTTCGCGCGCTCAATGGCGATGGTTTCGATTTCATCGACATATTCGCAGCCGCCATAATAACGCTTGCCCGGATAGCCTTCGGCATATTTGTTGGTGAGGATCGAACCTGT
>JBILOZ010000180.1:0-3337 GCA_044374245.1 Sphingorhabdus sp.
AGCAAAACCGCAGTTGGGATTTCGATCAGGAAGAAGGCATGATCGACGCAGCGCGGCTCGCGCGCATCGTCGTCTCGCCGGGCAGCTCGCTGTCGTACAAGATCGAACGCGAAACCGATTTCCGCGATACGGTCGTGACCTTGCTTATCGACAATAGCGGATCGATGCGCGGACGGCCAATCAGCATCGCGGCGATTAGCGCCGACATATTGGCGCGCACGCTGGAACGCTGCGGCGTCAAAACCGAAATTTTGGGCTTCACCACCCGTGCGTGGAAAGGCGGCCAAGCGCGTGAAGATTGGCTCGCCGCTGGACGGCAACCCATGCCCGGCCGCCTCAACGACTTGCGCCACATCGTCTACAAAAAAGCCGATGAGCCATGGCGTCATGCCAAACGCAACCTTGGCCTGATGATGCGTGAAGGTTTGCTGAAAGAGAATATCGATGGGGAAGCTTTGCTTTGGGCGCACAACCGCCTAATCGCCCGCGCCGAAGACCGCCGCATATTGATGGTCATTTCCGACGGCGCGCCAGTTGATGACAGCACCTTGTCGGTCAACCATGGCGGTTATCTGGAACAGCATTTGCGCAAGGTTATCGAAATGATCGAAACGCGCTCACCCGTGCAATTGGTCGCGATTGGCATCGGCCATGATGTCACCCGTTATTACAAACGCGCCGTCACCATCATGGACGTTGAACAATTGGGCGGCACGATGATCGAACAACTCGCCGGGTTGTTTGACGAGGAATAGGCTGGCCTTTCCAAAAGCTACGCCGCGGCGTGGGCAAGCGATCCGTGGGGACGGGTTTTAAATATTACCGTAGCCCTGAGCAGCAGGCAGCGCCTGCGGCCGTCGAAGGGCGCCTCTCGACTGCAGCGCAACATCGATAAACGCCCTTCGACAGGCTCAGGGCTACGGTGCGTGTTGACCAAGCGATCCGCTCGGACGGGTTTTGAACATTACCGTAGCCCTGAGCAGCAGGCAGCGCCTGCGTCCGTCGAAGGGCGCCTCTCGACTGCAGCGCAACATCGATAAACGCCCTTCGACAGGCTCAGGGCTACGGTGAGTGTTGACGATTTGAGCAAGCGATCCGTTTGGACGGGTTTTAGAAAACCGCCGTCCTATTCAAATATCTGTCACCCTGAAACAAGTTCAGGGTGACGGTTCGGGGTGGGAGTTTCCACGGCGCAAGCTGCCTTGACCTAATCGCGCATTTCCAGCATCGTCGACACCAATGTCAGTAGTGAAATCCCTCTTCTTTTTCGGCCCGTTGTTCTTTGGCCTTGCCTTCCTTGCGCCTTTGGTTGCGCAAGTGATGGTCCGGCTGAATTTGACTGCCCCATTTGCGTTGTCGCCGCTCCAATTCGGCCTGATAATCGGAACGGTGCTGGGCTTGATCGCGACATATCGGGGCAAATGGATATGAATAGTCAAAGCCTGCGCGCGCGGGAAAAGGCAATTGCCGAACAGTTTATGGGCGGCATTCCGTGGCTCATGGTATTTTGGGGCATCACGAACACCGCCATTTGGATCGCATTATGGCCGTTGGTCTTTACCGGCATTATGCCGTTGTGGCTTGGCTTCATCATCGCGACGATCAATATCACGGCAAGCTACCTGCCGTCGCATGATGCCCAACATTATATCATCGCGCCCAAGGGGTCAAAACTGGAATGGTTTAACGAGCTTGTCGGACACTGGTCGCTCATTCCGTTAACGCTGCCGCTACGGACGGCGCGGATCACGCATATGGAACATCATAAGCACGCCAATGATCCGCTGTTGGACCCCGATTATTCGACCCACGCAACCGGCCCGTTGCACGCAATATGGAAAACCATCGTCAACCGCCAACCCCGGGCCGAAGGGGGCTTTAACCGCTATGGCCAGCTGTTGCAGCAATGGGACAGTTCAGCCGCCAAGTCCGCTTTGACGGACGCGATTATCAGCAAAACATTGTTCTTCGGCATTCTCGCCGCTTTGGCACTGAGCGGCTATGCAATAGAGGCCGCGTTGCTGTGGTGGCTACCGCGGCATTTGGCGCTGACCTATATTTCATTCTACCTCAGCTGGGCTCCACATCATCCCGGCGTCGAAAAAGGACGCTATAAGGACACCAGAGCCTTCAAAAGCCGCATGGGCAATATCTGGTCATCGGGCATGCAATATCACATCGTCCATCATCTTTATCCCACGATCCCGCTGAACAAGACCCCCGCGGCATATCGCGCGCTTCGGCCAATATTGTTGGAGCGCGGGTGTAATCTCGACCATATGTAGGCGAATTGGTATACACGCCGCAGCCGATGCGGCGGTGAACAATATTACCGCAGCCCTGAGCAGCAGGCAGCGCCTGCGTCCGTCGAAGGGCGCCTCTCGACCGCAGCGCAACACTGACATTCGGCACTTTTAAACTTGCATTACCGTCATGCTGAACTTGTTTCAGCATCTTACTTTTTTGACGGCGGTGGACAAAGTAAGACCCTGAAACAAGTTCAGGGTGACTTTGAGAGATTGGAGGTGGGTTGACCTACGCACCCATTTCCAGCATCGCCAAACCATGTCCGAGCTTAAACTCTTCAACAGCCTGACCCGGCAACTGGAAACCTTCACACCCGTCCATGATGGCGAGGCGCGCGTTTATACCTGCGGCCCGACGGTGTATAATTATCCGCACATCGGCAACATGCGCGCCTATGTTTTTGCCGATACGCTTGGCCGGGTGCTGTCATATAAGGGCTATAAGCTCACCCATGTCATCAACATCACCGATGTTGGCCATCTGACCGACGACGCCGATGCCGGCGAAGACAAGATGGAGAAGATGGCGGCGGAAAAAGCGCAGTCGATCTGGGACATCGCCAAGCATTATACGCAAGCTTATTGGGACGACATCAAGGCGCTGAACATCCGTCAGCCCGCGCATTGGTCGATTGCGACCGAATATGTGCCCGCGATGATCGAGTACGCCAAAAACATTGCCGACAAGCATTGCTACGAATTGGAATCGGGCCTGTATTTCGACACCTCGACCGTTGCCAATTATGGCGCATTGGCCCGCGCCAAGACCGAGGACGGAGAAGGCCGCATCGAAGAGGTCGAAGGCAAACGCCACGCCGCCGACTTTGCCATTTGGCGCAAGACGCCAGCGGGCGAAACGCGGCAAATGGAATGGGACAGCCCATGGGGCAAAGGCGCGCCGGGCTGGCATCTGGAATGCTCGGTCATGTCAGAGGCGCTGCTTGGCCTGCCGTTTGACATCCACACCGGCGGCATCGACCATCGCGAAATCCACCACCCCAATGAAATCGCGCAAAATCAGGCGCGCTGCG
>JBILOZ010000054.1:0-12604 GCA_044374245.1 Sphingorhabdus sp.
AAGGCGGGTGTTGTAATCATCTGAGCTTGAGCGTTGATAGACCTGCAAGCGCGAGTACGAAAGCGACAATCCAAAAACGGATAACAACGGTTGGTTCCGACCAGCCAAGCTGTTCAAAGTGGTGGTGGATGGGTGCCATGCGGAAGATGCGCTTTCCGGTGCGTTTGAACCAGAACACCTGAATGATGACCGACAGCGCCTCGATCACGAAAAGTCCGCCGATGATGGCGAGCACGAATTCATGATGTGCGACAACGGCGATCGCGCCCAATGTGCCGCCCAGGGCAAGGCTGCCGGTATCGCCCATGAACACTGCAGCAGGCGGCGCGTTGAACCACAAGAACGCCAAACCAGCGCCAACGATTGCGCCGCACAACATCGCAAGATCGCCAGCGCCCAAGTAAAAGGGAATGCCCAAATAGGCCGCATATTTGGCGTTACCGACCATGTAGACGATGATCATGAACGCGACTGACGCGATAATCACGGGCATAGTGGCCAATCCGTCAAGACCATCGGTCAGGTTCACCGCATTGCCAAAGGACACAATGACAAACGCGCCAAAGGGCACATACCACCAACCCAGATCAACAACGGGGCCATTGACGAAGGGCAGATACAACATGCCGCCCGATTGCGAGACAATCAGCGATACCGCAACGCCCGCAATCGCAAACTCCATAAGCAGTCGGACCCTGCCCGAAACGCCCTTGTGACTGCGCTTTTTGACCTTGTCATAATCGTCGAGGAACCCGACGGTGCCAAAGCCTGCGGTGACCAGCAGACACGCCCAAACATACACATTGGTCAAGTCCATCCACAGCAGCATCGAGATACCGACCGATACCAATATCATCAGGCCGCCCATGGTCGGGGTGCCGACCTTGGCGAGGTGGGATTGCGGGCCGTCGCTGCGAATGGGCTGCCCCTTGCCCTGACGGACACGCAGCATGCTGATGAAGCGCGGACCGATCAGAAGACCGATGACAAGCGCGGTGGCGACAGCTGCCCCCGAACGGAAACTGAGATAGCGGATAAGATTCAAAATACCCGGAAAACCAAGATATTCAGCCAATATATATAGCATTAGTTTTTCCCACCCGTCAGCGCGCTGACGATGGAGGAAAGTCCCATACTATTGGAACCTTTGACCAATATCGTGTCTGATGCGCAAAGATAATTTTGCAGAAGGGCCAATGCCTCCTGCGCGGTCGCGCAATGCGCGAAATTGGCTGGTCCCTCAACCCCTGCGTTCAACTCTTCGGCGAGAATTTCCATCTCTTGACCAACGAGCAATGCAAAATCCACCTGTGCGGCGGCCAAGGGTGCGGCGAGTGCGCTGTGATATTGCGCACTTTTTTCCCCAAGTTCCTTCATCGAACCCAAAACAGCAATCCGGCGGCCGCCGGATGCTTGTCCCAATTGGCCAATCGTCGCCAGCATGGATGCAGGGTTGGCGTTGTAGCTTTCGTCAATGAGATGGCCGGTGCCATCACCAATGCGGATGGTGTGGCGCGCGCCGCGTCCGGCAAGACCGCCCATTTCCGCCATGGCAAGGCCAGCCGAAGCCAAATCGCCGCCGGCTGCGGAAACCGCGGCCAACACCGCCATGCTGTTGCCAATCCAATGCGCGCCGGGCTGCGACAGCGTGAAGGACAGCATATTGTCGCGCACTTTTGCGGTGATCAGCGTGCCGCCTTCCGCAGGCATATGGTCGACCACGCGGACATCGGCATCCGCGCTAAAGCCAAAGGAGATGAGGTTGCCGGCATATTTTTCGGCCGCCGCACGAAGCCGCGCATAATGGGGACTATCGGCGGGCAGGATTGCCGTGCCACCGTCGGCCAATCCCTCAAATATCTCCGCCTTGGCATCTGCAATGCCGCTCTCGTCCTTGAAAAATTCGATATGCGCCGGGGCAATGGTGGTGATAATCGCGACGTCGGGACGCACAATCTTGCTGAGCGCCTGCATTTCACCGGCATGGTTCATGCCCATTTCGAAAATGCCGAAATCACAGTCTGCGGGCATGCGCGCGAGGCTGAGCGGAACGCCGACATGGTTGTTATAGCTTTTAACCGACCGGTGCGCGCGCCCGCGTGAATAGCGCTCCAGCGCAGCATAAAGCGCTTCTTTGGTACCCGTTTTGCCCGCGGAACCCGTTACGCCGATAATCTTCGCCTTGGTCCGTGCGCGTGACGCGTGGCCAAGTGCTTCAAGCGCCTGCATCGTGTCGCTGACCAGAATATGCGGAAAAGGCACGGGCTGCGACACAATCGCGCCAGCGGCTCCATTGGCAAATGCTGTTTCGATGAAGCGATGCCCGTCCGTCTCGGCACCCTTGAGCGCGAAAAACAAATCCCCAGCGCCGATTTCGCGGGAATCGAACGCAACGCCATGGACGTCAAAATGTCCGGCAGCCGTCCCGCCGGTCGCGGCCAGCAATTCTTCAAAAGTCCATAAGGGCGTCATGCTGCACATTCCCGCGCCACTTCGACATCGTCAAATGGCAAAACGCGGCCCATGATGATTTGCCCTTGTTCGTGCCCCTTGCCCGCGATCAGGACGATATCATCGGGTTCGGCATGTTCGATGGCAAAGGCGATGGCATAGCGCCGGTCGCCAATTTCATGAGCGCCGGGCGCGCCGGCCATGATGTCTGCGCGAATAAGCGAGGGATCTTCGCTGCGGGGATTATCGTCGGTTACGATCACAATGTCGGAATCAGCAACCGCAACCGCGCCCATTTCGGGCCGCTTGCCCGTGTCGCGGTCACCGCCTGCGCCAAAGACGGTGATCAGCTTGCCCTTTGTATGCGGACGCAATGCCGCGATTGCCGCGCGCAGGCCATCGGGCGTATGCGCATAATCGACATAGACGGGTGCGCCGCTCTTGGTGATGACGGCGCGCTCCAGTCGGCCACGGACGGGCTGCAACCGCGCGAGATGCGACAGCAGGCTTTCCACGTCGCCGCCGCTCGCCATCACGACGCCCGCAGCGACAAGCGCGTTGGCGGCCTGATAAGCGCCAATCAGCGGCAGTTTCACTTTGTACACGTCACCCTGAATCCGCAGCTCAAGCGTTTGGCCAAGCTGCGTGGCTTCGCGCGAGAGCAATTGCACACCCTTGCCCTTTTCACCCACGGTAATCATCCGCAGGTCGCGTTTACGCGCCCGTGCAATGACTTGGTCCGACCAGACATCATCTGCCCAGATGACGGCACAGCCATTTTCATCGACCACCTCGTCGAACAAACGCATTTTCGCGTCGAAATAGCTTTCCATCGTGCCATGATAATCAAGGTGATCGCGGCTTAAGTTCGTGAATGCGGCCACAGAAACCCGAACGCCTTCGCTGCGATATTGCGACAGGCCGTGGCTGGATGCTTCAAATATCGCGTGGCTTATGCCTTCGCGGGCTAGACCGGACATGTTCGCAAGAAAGGTGACGATATCGGGCGTTGTCAGTCCCGTTGTCGTTTGGTCCGACGCCGTTGTGATTCCCAATGTGCCGATCGACGCTGCATTGTGCCCCGCCATGCGCCACAGCTGCCGGGTGAGTTCAGCGGTTGATGTCTTGCCATTTGTGCCCGTGACCGCTGCAATCTGCCCGGGAAAGGGACGGAAATAATTGGCGGCCAATTGCGCAAAGGCGCGGCGTGGCTCCGCATCAGCGATATGCAATGCGCCAACGACCTTTGCCTCAGGACGCGCGACGATAGCCACCGCACCCGCGGCAATCGCGGCATCGATAAAATCTTCGCCATTGAAACTGGCACCCTGAAAGGCACCAAAAACTGTTCCGGGCGCAATCTTCCGATGGTCGATGGCAAAGCCGGTCACTGTTCTATCGGCAAATGCCGGATCGGCATCGCTTACCAATTGCCCGAGCTTCACTATTGCTCTCCCTTCGCCTTCCACAGTAAAGGCATCAGTTCCGATACATCAACATCGCGTTTCATGTCAGGGATAATTCCCATCAACGGACCGATGCGTGTAATCGTCTTCCGCACCACCGGCGCGGCGGTAAAGCCTGCCGTCCGTTGAAAGCTTGATGCTTCAGTGCCCTGTGGTTCGTCCAGCATGGCAAGCACAACATAACGCGGGTTATCCATCGGGAATGCAGAGGCAAAGGTAGAGACAACCAGATTGCGGCTATAACCGCCAACGCCTGGCTTTTCAGCAGAGCCTGTCTTGCCACCCACGCGATAGCCCAAGGCGTCGGCTTGGTTGCCGGTGCCGTCAACGACGATCATCCGCATCAGCTGCCGCATCCGTGCGCTGGTCGCAGCGGTAAAGACGCGCTTGCCGGGAATTTTGGCATCCGACTTCATCTTAAACATCGTGGCCGGCCGATAAATGCCGCCATTGACCATCGCCGCATAAGCACTTGCCAAATGCATCGGCGTAACGGCGATACCATGTCCGTATCCAACGGTCATGTTGGTCAAGCGATCCCATGATTTGGGATAGAGCGGCATGGCCTTTTCTGCCAATTCGATATCGGGGCGCGCATTAAAATGCATAGTACGCAACATGGCATCCATGCGGGCCGCACCCAATGTGTCGGCAATTTGCGCGGTCACAATATTCGAACTGTGGATCAATGCCTCGGGCGTGTTCAGCCAGCGGTTGGACGAGTGCGAATCCCGGATCTTGAACCGGCCGTATTGAAGTGGCTTGGTCGCATCATACCGCACAGACAGGTCGCGCACGGTGCCTGCGTCCAACGCAGCAGCCACGGTCAGCGGTTTAAAGGTGGAGCCGAGTTCATACACGCGGTTCGTGACGTTGTTCGTTTGCCGCGAAATCGGGTAGCGGCCATCGACGATCGGTTGTCCAAGGTCCGGAATATTTGCGAACGACGGCCGGTTGGGGTTGAACGACGGCAATGTTGCCATGGCGATGACCTCACCTGTCGTAACATCCAATATGACGCCGGCGGCGCCTTTTGCGTTCGTTGCGGTCATGCCCGAGGCAAGCTCGCTTTCCAGCGCGGCCTGCACGCGGACATCCAAAGCCAAGTTCAGCGGGGTCGACCGCTTCGAAGGGTCGCGCAGATAATCGTTCATAACCCGCTCCATCCCCATCGCACCGCGGCCATCGCGGTTTACGAAGCCGAGAACGTGCGCGGCCATGTCATGCTGCGGGTACAGGCGCGTTGCCTCACGCGGGAATTCAATGGCAATCTCGCCAAGGTCGTGCACCTGCTTGACTTGCTCGGGCAGCGCGCGTTTGCGCAGATAGCCGGGCTTGTCAGCGGTCAACTTGGCATAAAATTCTGCAGCCGGTGTATCTGGGAAGATGGCGGCCAGCTGGTTGGCCAATTGCTTGCGGTCGCCCAACAGGTCCGCAGGCTTCACCCAAATGGCATAGCCATAGATGCTGCGCGCCAAAGGAACGCCGTTGCGATCAACGATATCGCCGCGTTCGGGCACATATTCCGTGCTGGTTGCCCCATAAGCCCGCGAGCTTTCAAATAAGGCGAGCGTCGCCAAGCGCCCGATGAGCAACATGACGAACATACCAAAAGCGGCGAGTAAAACCAGCAGTCGCCAAAAGCCGTGCGCTGCAAACGGAGGCGTACCGACGCCGCTTTTCCGGGTCGTGGTGCGGGCCGTTTGCGGCGTCATTAACGGCGGCGTTCGTTAGCAGCTTTTGCCGAAATATCGCGCAAAAGGTCGTCCGACAAAAGCTTTTCATCCATCCGCGCCAAACGCTCGGTGCGGCTCTGCTCTACTTTCGGAGCCTCTACTTTCGCCGCAGCACGCTTTACTGGGGTGGCGAAGATTTTAACGTCGTTGGCCGCAAGCTTCGTGGCAACTGCCTTCGTGGCAGCGGCCTTTGGCGCTGCTTGCTTTGGCGTTTCGACAACCGCTTCCTTTACAACTGCAGGCTCGGCAACAACTTGGGGCGCCGGGATATTTGCAGCAGCCATCATGACGGGCTTGGTTTCAGGAAGATCGCCAGTCAGGCTGGCAAGCGCAGCTTCGCCATTGACAAATTGGTCCGCCGCAGGAGGCTGATAACCGTACAAAAGTTCGTTCCACTCTTCCAATTGCTGCAAGCTGGCGCGCGTACGGATTTCCGCCTGTAGGAAGCTGATCTCACGCTTCGTGTCCATAATTTCACGGTCAACCGCGACAAGGTTGCTGTGCATCGCCGCGACATTCAGCGACAGCGGGTACAACAGGATCGCAACCATAAACACCAGCGCAAGCCAGCCCAGGTTTCTAAGTCGTTGCATGGCGAGACTCATGCTGCCAGTCCTCCTGTTGCCCATGCGGGTGCGTGTGTGCGGGTTGCGGATCGCAAGGTGGCGGAACGCGACCTTGGGTTGCGGGTAAGTTCAGCTTCTGAAGGGCGAATGGCTTTATCCGCCTTTTCAAAGGTAGGTTGCGGGCCAGCACTGCCGACCATCGGCACATGCCGTGAACCAGCGCTTTCCGCGCCACTGCGGCGACGCAGGAATTGCTTCACGATGCGATCTTCAAGGCTGTGGAACGTCACAACAGCAAGACGACCGCCCGGCTTAAGCATACGCTCGGCAGCTTCCAATCCGTCGGTCAATTCATCGAGCTCGCGGTTCACATGAATGCGGATCGCCTGAAAAGCCCGGGTGGCGGGGTCTTTTGGCGCGCCGGGCTTGTGACCGACGGCTTTACGCACGATGGCCGCGAGTTGCGCGGTGGTTTCGATGGGCCGTGCCGCAACGATCGAACGGGCGATGCGCCGCGAGCGATGCTCTTCACCATAACGATAGATGATATCGGCAATATCGGCTTCGTCGGCTTCGTTGACAAAGTCAGCGGCGGACATGCCGTCCTGCGCCATGCGCATATCGAGCGGGCCATCTTTCTGGAAAGAAAAGCCACGCTCTGCGCGGTCGAGCTGCATCGACGACACGCCGATGTCGAGAACAACGCCATCGACCGACATTATGTCGTCCGCCATCAGCACGTCGTCCATGATAGAAAAGCAGGCCGGGTAAAGACGCAAAGCGCCCTCACTGCGGCCTGCAAGGTCCGCACCTTCTGATAGTGCATCAGGATCGCGGTCGAACGCGTAAACGCGCGCGCCGCCAGCCAGTATCGCTTGGCTGTATCCGCCTGCACCAAAGGTACCATCCACGATCTCATCGCCAGGGGTGATGGCAAGAGAGTGAATCACTTCATCCAGTAAGACTGGAATATGGGGGGCCGGCGCGCTCATTTGTCGCGCTTGCCTTGGGACAGCCAATAATTGAGCTCGTCCTTGACAGGGTTGAACGCTGCTGGCGCTTCCTTCAGGAAAACGTCCGGGTTCCAAAGCATGAAATGCGTGGTCGCACCGAAGAAAAAGGCACGGTCGTCAATGCGGCCAAAATGCTTGAGCATCGGCGACAGCACGAAACGGCCGCTGGCTTCAAAAGCGGTTTCAAAGATGGAAGATGCGGAAACGCCAGCCAGTTCGCGATCAAAGTCTGTACCGCGGTTAACGGCGCTTTGCCATTGCGCTTCGATGTCTGCGCGCAGCTTGAGGCGTTCGGCGCTGCCAAAACCGATGAGGCAAGGAAGGCTGCTGTGGCGCGAAATGCACACGCTGTTGCTGCCGCTGGATTGCAATACGCTGTCGCGGATCTCGGCGGGTATAGTCGTGCGGCCCTTGGCGTCGACACCCGACACCCCCGAACCTGCATAGACCACCAACGCTGACACCGTCCGAAACACCCCTGTAAAAAAGGGCGCAGAACGACAATCATGGCAAATCCCTTTGCCATGCGGACGCCGTAACGACCGATATTATCAGTTATCCACCCCTTGGATGACTTTGCATAGCAAGGGATTTCATGGATGAAAAGAGGGATTTTATGGGAAAATTAGGGTGGTAAATATTAATATACTGAAAACATTATATAATTTTTTTCCTCATATAAAAATAATGTGCAAAATGAACATGAAACCTTGGGCAGATATGGGTGTGCAGCATGGATTTTCCGCAGATTTCCGGTGCCAAGCCCATTTCTACCCCGAATGTCCCACAAAATCCCCGGATAGGGAATCGCTTTCGTGCAATCGCGCCAGCAATGATTCCACCCACGCCAAATTGCCGAATTCATCGCCGCCGGTCAGCACGCGCATACCCCGCCCTTCCCAATAGGCTGTATCAAGCAAATCGGCGTCGGCGACGAGCAAAGCGCGCCCCTTGCCAATCTTGCAATCCGCCAAAAGGCCGCCTTCCGCTAACGCACATCGCGCCGAACCGTCGCGGTTGATTTTTAGCCACTCGCCGGGCGTCTGCGTGCGGATGCTCAGCTTGCCAATCTTGCGGATAGCCATCGGTTCCGCATCGGCAATGGGCAGCACAAGCTCAAGGCCCCAATGCGTAAATAAGGGGGATAGCATCGATGTGAACAACGGCCTGCGCGTGTCGCCCAATGGATAAAGGCTCCCCCACTGCAATGCAGGATCGGCGAGGATCAAAACACGCCCGCCCTTGCGCACCCAACTATCCAGTTGGACAAGTTCGGCCGGGCTAAATGCACGCGGTTGCGCCAACAACAGCACGCGGCGTTCTGCAAGGTCGCGCACATCATCCAGCGGCTGAACATCATAGCTTTGGCCAAGCCGCGCGAACGCAGGGTGCGGCTGCGCATCTTCGGCAAGATCCGCTTCAACGCCGCCCTCGCTCCATTGCAGCGGCAGCGTGGTCATCAACCCCAATATGGGTTTCGGGCCATCGGGCGCAGGCCGCGTAAAGGCGTACGCCAGCAGCGACGACAGAAAAACCAGAGCAATAGCGAGCAGCAGCAAAAGCGGGCGTCGTTTGCCGCTGAAACGCGCTCTCACGTTCGTCATAATTGTTACTGCGGTCGGCCGCGCGGTGGTGTGGCGCTCTTCGGCTTCGTCGCGCTTTCATCCTTGGCCACAGGGGTCACGCCCAGTTCAGCCAGCGGCTCATCCGGCGTTTGTTTCTTCATTTCGGTTATTGGGGTCGCCTCCATTGCACCCGGCACCTGCGCACTGTCGCTGACGCGATCCAAGACCATCGTCGCCAAGGTCACAAACAGGAGCACGACGACCAAGCCAACCACGCCAACTTGAATACGCTGAATTGCGGATTGCTTTTGCTCAATCACCTGCGATCTCCTGTAAACCGTCGTGCGCGTTATTGCGCCGTACTGTCCATTTGCCAAGGCATGGGGTCTAGATTTTTGCTGCGCATCCATTCCGGATTGTAAATCGTCGACAGATAACGGAAACCCGTGTCGCACAATATCGTCGCGATGCGCGCATGGGGGCCAAGCTGTTTGCCCAAGGCAACCGCACCGGCGACGTTAATGCCTGAGGACAGTCCAAGGCAAACCCCCTCCTCCGCCAACAAACGCCGGACCCATATCATGCCCTCTTCGTCCGATATGCGGAACTGCGTATCAATCGGCGCGCCATCGAGATTGGCGGTGATGCGTCCCTGACCAATGCCCTCGGCAACCGACGTGCCTTCGGCGCTTAATTCGCCATTGGCGTAATAATTATACAATGATGCGCCATGCGGGTCGGTCAAGGCGATGGTGACATTTTCGTCCTTCGCCTTCAGGCCAAGTCCTACCCCAGCGATGGTACCGCCCGTCCCTGCGGCACAGGTGAAGCCATCGACCCGGCCCTCCATTTGTGCCCAGATTTCTTCGGCCGTGGTTTCGATATGCGCGCGGCGGTTTGCGATATTGTCAAACTGGTTGGCCCACACCGCATTGTCGGTTTCTTCGGCCAAGCGGCGCGAGGTGTGCACGAAATGCCCGGGGTTGGAATAAGGCGCGGCAGGAACAAGCACGAGTTCAGCGCCAAGCGCGCGCAACGTGTCTTTTTTCTCCTGGCTTTGCGTTTCGGGCATGACGATGATCGTCTTATACCCCAGCGCATTAGCCACCAGCGCAAGGCCTATCCCTGTGTTACCCGCCGTCCCTTCCACAATCGTGCCGCCGGGCTGCAACAGCCCCTGCCGTTCGGCATCGCGCACGATGTATAATGCAGCGCGATCTTTCACCGACGCGCCGGGATTGGCAAATTCGCACTTGCCAAAAATGTCGCAACCCGCAGCCTCGCTTGGGCCTTTCAAGCGAACGAGCGGTGTGTTGCCAATTAAATCCAATGTCGAAGTAAGCATGTTCATAGCTAAGATAGTTAGTCGCGTTGTTGGCCGTCCGCAAGCCGGTGTCGCGCACAGGGCAGTCTTCGGCACGCCGCCGCATAGGAATTAGGTGTTGATATATTATATCATATTGTGTACGGATCGTTCCACAGTCGCCAAATGCATGACAGGATCAAACCAATCTCATGAAAATCGCCCGCTTTCACGTTTTCGCCGCCAGCATGACAGCATTGTCGGTTGCGCTGCCTGTCCCCGCTTATGCGCAACAGACCGGTAGCACCGGCGCTTCGGCAGCCGCGCCGCAGACAGATGATTTTCACGGCACCGAAGAAATCGTTGTCACCGCGCCTTATGTTGAGCGGCTCGATATTCTGTCCGGAACCTCGGCAGTGTCCGGGGACCTATTAGCCGAGAAAACCCGCGCGCAATTGGGCGACATTCTTTCCAGCCTGCCCGGCGTGTCGGCGACCAGCTTTTCCCCCGGCGCATCGCGGCCTGTGCTGCGCGGATATCAGGGCAACCGCGTCGCGGTGCTCACCGACGGCATTGGCAATATTGACGCGTCCAACACCTCCGCCGACCATGCGGTCACCATCGATACGCTAACCATTGAGCGTATCGAAGTGCTCCGCGGTCCTGCGGTCCTTTTATTTGGCGGCCAAGCCGTGGGCGGCGCGGTCAACGCGCTCGACAAGCGTATTCCGCGTGCGGTTCCCAAGGAAGCCGTCCATGTCGATGCGCTTGGCGGCTATGGCAGCGCGGCGCGCGATTGGTCCGGCGGGGCATCGGTTGATGTGCCGGTGACGGACCGGGTCGTCGTCCATCTGGATGGCAGCTATCGCAACAGCGACGATCTGCGCACCGGCGGATATATCCTTTCGCCTAGCTTGCGCGCCGAGGTGTTGGAATTCGCGGCGGAAGAAACCAGCGAAGGCAATCTCGACGAGGCCGCCGAAGCGCTTGAACTGGCGGGCCAAAGCGGCCGCATTCCCAACAGCGCGGTGAAAAGCTGGACCGCAGCTGGCGGCATCGCCTTCATCGACGATGGCGGCAATATTGGCCTGTCCTACAGCATTTATGACACCAATTACGGCATCCCTGCCCGCCCCGGCACTGGGCACGCACATGCCGACGGCGGCGAAGAGGAAGCGCCGGTTACCATTGGCATGCGGCAATATCGTTTCGATGTCCGCGGCGAATTGGATTTGGGCGATGGCCTGTTTGAAAAGCTACGACTGCGCTCTGGCTATGCCAATTACAGCCACACCGAATTTGAAGGTGACGAGATCGGCACCATTTTCAACAGCAAGGGGATTGAGGCCCGCGCTGAATTTATCCAAAATGATCGTGGTGGCTGGCGCGGCGCGAGCGGTGCGCAATATCAATCCCGCGATCTGGAGGCGATTGGCGCGGAAGCATTCGTGCCGCCCAACAAGACCAAGCAATTTGGATTGTTCACGTTGCAGGAATTCACCGCCGGAAATCTCGACGCCGAAGTCGCGCTGCGTTTTGACACCGCCGAACTGCGCGCGGACATATTGGGTATCAACCGCTCGTTCAACAATGCCTCTGCCGCCTTTGGCGTTGGTTACCATATCGGCGATTTGAAAGTCGGCGCGAACCTGTCACGCACGGGCCGCGCGCCAGCGGTCGAGGAGTTGTTCTCCAACGGTCCGCATATCGCAACGCAAGCATTTGAAGTCGGCGACCCGTTGCTGAAGAGCGAGCGCGCGTGGAATGGCGAGCTGTATGCGCGTTATGACACGGCGGACACCGCATTCAACCTGACGCTGTACACCAACCGGTTCGACAATTTCATTTACGAAGCGGAAACAGGCGTCGTTGAAGACGCCCTGCCCATATTCCAATATTTTCAGAATGATGCCAAGGTTTGGGGCGTCGAGTTTCAGGGATCGCAAAAGGTGGCAAGCTTTGGTGATGTTGACCTGAAAATCGATGCTGTGGCCGATTATACGCGGGCCAAAATTTCGGGCGGTGCAGGCAATGTCCCGCGCATTCCGCCCTTGCGTGTGTTGGGCGGCGTGGAGTTGATCAGTGCGCGCCTGGACCTGCGCGGGGAAGTCGAATGGAGCGATGCCCAGACAAAAACAGCGCCGTTCGAAACCGCGACCGATGGCTTCACTTTGGTCAATGCGACCGCGACATGGCGTCCATTTGGCAGCGACCGCAACGTTGCGCTGATCGCGTCTGCGAACAATATTTTCGATGTTGTCGCCCGCCGGTCGGCATCTTTCACGAAAGATTTTGTCCCGCTGTCCGGTCGCGATTTCCGCCTGTCCGCGCGGATCAGCTTTTAACGCCAAGCGCGCGGCCGCGCCATCTAAGACACGGTAATCTTTCCTACATCGGCAAGATTATTTCCTACAGAAACTGAACGCGCACGTGCTGCGTGCAAAAAGGGGGACGGCCGGCGCGGAAGCGCTGGTGCGTGCTTCCGGCTGATGGTGTTGGTTGAT
>JBILOZ010000181.1:0-3316 GCA_044374245.1 Sphingorhabdus sp.
TGAATGCGAATTCCGGAACGACGAGATTTGTCGGGGCTGGGCCCTTCCGGATACGTGCGGCGGTATCATAATGTGAACCATGGCATGGGCAGAAATAGCCGCCATATTCACCCTTAACTTCACCAGCTGCGGCACCAAGCGGCACGCAACCCAAATGGGTGCAAACGCCAAGGGTAATCAGCCAATTTTCTTTGCCGGGCTTGGTGCGATCAGCAAGGGTTTCTGGATCGCGCAGCGAACCCACATCAACCTTATTTGCTTCTTCGACTTCAGCAGGCGTCAGATTGCGAATGAACACCGGCTGTTTGCGCCAGCTGGTCTTAATCGACTGACCTGGCTGGATAGCGGCCACATCTACCTCGATTGAGGCGAGTGCCAGCACGTCGGCGCTTGCGCTCATTTGCGATACCAATGGCATCGCAACCGCTGCGGCGCCTACGCCCGCGAAGCTAACTGCGGCGACGTGAATGAAGTCGCGGCGACGAACGCCCGAACCTTCTGCGCCATCATGATTCTGCGCAGCAGCTGCAGCTTTCGTTGCGACTGAAGCTGCCGGCGCAGCCGCCGGCTTTTTTACTGCCGGCTTTTTCGCCGTGCTTTTTGTCTTTTTGACTGTCGACATAATCTGCCCTTTTTGCGTTGCGGCGGTTAATCCGCAATAGCGTCGAAATCCCGTCTCTTCCCGAACTGAAAAGCAATTCGCCTTACAATTGGGTCGATTCAGCGGGCCTGATAGACGCCTTTAACGGCTTTTGCCAACAGTGAATTTGGTGTCGCGCATACCAAATAGCGCCCTGCCGATTGCATTTTGCAAAACCGGCGTAAATTCGCGGCTAATGCTTGCTTCTCGCAACATATTACGCCTAAAGGGCGCGTCTTTTGAATGAATATTGTTGGAGTAGATCGTATGGCGACACCTTGGACGCCGGATAGCTGGAGAAGCGCGACGGGCATTCACATGCCTGAATATAAGGATGCAGCAGCACTTGCCGCAACCGAAGAGACGCTGCGCAACTATCCGCCGCTCGTTTTTGCAGGCGAGGCGCGCAATCTGACGGCGGACCTTGCCAAGGTAGCCGATGGAAAGGCGTTTCTGTTGCAAGGCGGCGATTGCGCCGAAAGCTTTGCCGAATTTCATCCCAACAATATCCGCGATACATTCCGCGTGATTCTGCAAATGGCGGTTGTGCTGACCTTTGCGGGCAAATTGCCTGTTGTGAAATTGGGCCGGATGGCTGGCCAGTTTGCCAAGCCACGCTCCACACCGACTGAAACGATCAATGGCGTCGAACTGCCCAGCTATTTCGGTGATATCATCAACGACATTGAATTTGTTGCCGAAGGCCGCGAGCCTGACCCGGCACGGATGATCCGTGCGTATAGCCAGGCGGCGTCAACGCTGAACCTGCTGCGTGCTTTCTCCAACGGTGGTTACGCCAATCTGCAGCAGGTCAATGCGTGGACGCATGATTATATGGGCCGCTCGCCATGGGCGCAGAAATATAAAGAAACCGCAGACCGCATCAGCGAGGCGCTGGCGTTCATGGAAGCCTGCGGCATCACGCCAGAAACTGTCCCGCAGATTAAGGGCACAAGCTTTTACACCAGCCACGAGGCATTGTTGTTGCCGTATGAGCAGGCAATGACCCGTCAGGACAGCCTGACGGGTGATTGGTACGATACGTCGGCGCACTTCTTGTGGATCGGTGACCGCACCCGCTTTGACGGTTCGGCGCATGTCGAATTCTTGCGCGGCATCGGGAACCCAATCGGTATCAAATGCGGACCAAGCCTTGAGCCCGACGCACTGCTGCGCATGTTGGATGGGTTGAACCCGTCACGCGAAGCAGGCCGGATCACGCTGATCTCGCGTTATGGGTATGATAAGGTTGAAAGCGGATTGCCCACGTTGGTGCGCGCGGTTCAGCGTGAGGGACATCCTGTTATCTGGTCGTGCGATCCGATGCATGGCAATGTCGTCAAATCCGCCAGCGGATATAAAACGCGCCCGTTCGAGCGTATTTTGGCTGAAGTCCGCGGCTTCTTTGCCGTCCACCGTGCAGAAGGCAGCTTTGGCGGCGGCATCCATATTGAGATGACGGGTCAGAATGTAACCGAATGCACCGGCGGTGCGGTTGCTGTGACCGACGAAGGTTTGGCAGATCGGTACCATACGCATTGCGACCCACGGTTGAACGCCGCGCAATCGCTTGAACTCGCTTTCCTGTTGGCAGACATTCTTAATCAGGAAATGACCGAGCGGGCGAAGAAAGCCGCATAAGCATCAGCAAGCGAATTAGGGTTGGTGTATCTGGCTGTGCGCTAGATGTTTATCCAAAACTAAATCGTTTTGGCGATCGTTTCCAGGCGATAGCCGTACCCGAAGACCGTTGAGATGCGAAAACCGTTTTCCGGGTGTAGGTTCAGCTTTGAACGCACGCGAGAAATATGCATGTCCAACGTACGTGTGGCCAAGGCTGCGGTCGTTTGCCAGATCGCCTCCATAAGATAATTGCGTGACAATGTCCGGTTGACGTTGCGGAAGAAAAAGTCCGCCAATTCAAACTCTTTAGCTGTGAGTGTAATTATCTGCCCATTCATCAAGACCGTCTGTTCAATCCGGTTTAAGCGATAGTTGCCATATGTCGCTTCGGTATCAAAAGCGCCACCAATCGCGCCGCAGCGTAATATCGCACTGATGCGCGCGGCGATAACTGCGCGGTCTTCAGGTTTACTGATATAATCAGCCGCTCCGGCATAAAGTGCCTCGGTAATGTCTTTTTTCGCAGACCGGTTGGTGATCATCATGACCGGCGGTTGCTCGGGCAATGTCTCTTGCATCCATTTCAGAATCTCGAGCCCATCTTTGCCGGGCATGTTCCAATCGAGCATCAGCAAATCAAATGGGTCGCTGACTAAGGTCCGCATAAGGGCGTTACCATCGGTATATCCAACCGCAGCGTGGCCAAGCTCTTCGACGATTGCTTTCAGATGATGAACCACTTCTGGCTCATCGTCCGCAATTACTACCCGCATATTTTGGTCCGCCCCTCAGCAAGCTGCCGAATACCGGCGCCCATGAGATAAATACGCCGATAAACATTGCGTTACCAGCCGTAGGCCTAAAACATTTACAATGTTTTACATTTGTGAATGGGGTGCGAAATTGGCGCGGACTGAGGAAGAAGCTGGCGCGGATTGAGGAAATGGCTGGGGCGGCAGGGATCGAACCTGCGAATGGCGGCATCAAAAGCCGCTGCCTTACCGCTTGGCGACGCCCCAGCAAGCCAGCAATCTGGCCGATGTGCGCGGCTTA
>JBILOZ010000182.1:0-3298 GCA_044374245.1 Sphingorhabdus sp.
CCTTTGGCGCTGTTGGTGGCTTGCCTTTATCCATCACCTAATCCATGCCATTTTACATGCCTGCCGTCCAACAGACTGACCAGAATTCTGGGGATATCGCCGAGCGTCTGCTGGCGCATTATGATGTCCATGCCCGAACCTTGCCATGGCGGAAATTGCCGGGGCAGGGTTTCGTGGACCCATATCATGTCTGGTTGTCGGAAATCATGTTGCAGCAGACCACGGTCGCCGCCGTCGGTGCCTATTTCCGCACATTCACCCAGACGTGGCCCAGTTTTGCGGCGCTGGCTGCGGCCGATGATGCTGATGTTATGGCCGCATGGGCCGGGCTTGGTTATTATGCCCGTGCCCGCAATCTTTTGAAATGCGCGCGCGTGGTCGTTGCCGAATATCAGGGGCAATTGCCTTCTTATGAAGCAGATTTACTGAAGCTGCCCGGAATCGGTCCCTACACAGCAGCGGCGATTGCCGCGATTGCATTTGGGCGGCGCGCGGTGGTGGTCGACGCCAATGTCGAGCGCGTGGTGTCGCGGCTATTTGCGATATCAATGCCGCTGCCGCAGGCAAAGCCGCATATTCGCGAGGCTACCGATAGCATTACCCCGGAACTGAGGGCAGGCGATTTCGCGCAGGCGATGATGGATCTGGGCGCGGGTATCTGTTCGGTACGATCGCCGTCGTGCCTGATCTGCCCCATCCAATCCGCATGTGCTGCCTTTCGTGCAGGCAACCCCGAAACCTTTCCTGCAAAATTGCCGAAAAGCGCGAAACCGCATCGGTCGGGACATGTGTATTGGATTGAACGTGATGCGCATGTCTGGCTGCTGCGCCGTGATGATCGCGGCTTGCTTGCGGGCATGCGGGCATTGCCTGATGACAAATGGACAGCGCGCATCGACGGTGACGCAATTCCACCTGCGGCAGCCAATTGGCAAAAATTGCCAGCGCAGGTTACGCATATATTCACGCATTTTTCCCTGACCCTGAACATTGCCGTTACGTCATGGCCAGCGGACGCTGACGGCCCCGGTGAGGGCGAATGGTGGCCGCTAAAATCGCTCGACAATGCTGGTCTGCCGACCCTATTCAGAAAAGTGACTGAGGCGGTTTTGAACGCAGGAGAGAGATGATGGACGTACAAGCAACAGGCCAGATCATGTTGGGTCGGCGCGGATTACTCGCATGGGGCGGGCGACTGGCAGGCGCCGGCGCCGTTGGTGCGTTTTTGCCCGGAATGGCTTGGGCGCAGGCTGCCGAAAAATACCCGACGATTAAAGCTGAATTCGACAGCTATGTTTCATCGGGCAAGCTTCCGGGTGTTTTGGCAACGATTGGCCGTGCGTCTGGTCTGCCAGACGTCATTGCCGTTGGTACGCAAGGACTGGGCGAAAAAACGCCTGTCAATATCGACACATTATGGCGCGTCTATTCGATGACAAAGCCCATCACGGGCATAGCCGCGATGATTTTGGTTGGCGAAGGCAAGATGAAGCTTGACCAGCCGATCTCCGAATTTCTGCCTGAATTCGCCAATATGAAGGTGTTGACCGATCCTGAAAAAAGCATGGATGCGGTTCCGGCCAAGAACCAGATTACGGTTCGCCACTTGTTGACGCATACGGCTGGTCTTGGATATTCCATCATCACCAAGGGGCCGTTGCTGCAGGCCTATCTGGACAACGGCATTACGCCGGGCATCGTCAGCCGCTTTCCTATTCCCGGCCAACCAACCAGCACACCGACCCCCGATCTCAAGACATTTTCGGAACGGCTTGCCAAATTGCCGTTGGTTGCAGAGCCCGGAACCAAATGGAGCTATTCCATCTCGCTCGATTTGTTGGGCCGCGTGATTGAAGTTGCTAGCGGTATGGATTTTGAGGCTTTCCTCAAGACACGCATTTTTGAACCGCTGAAAATGAAAAGCAGCTATTTCCAAGTGCCAAAGTCCGAAACGCCGCGATTGGTTTCTAACTATGCGCCCGTGAACGGCGTCCTGTTCCCAATCGATCCGGCGGCGACGAGCATCTATCTCGACAAGCCCGCCTTTGCCTTTGGTGGTGCAGGTGTGGTCTGTTCGGCGCGCGATTACGACCGGTTCCTCAACATGCTTGCCAATTATGGTGAGCTGGACGGCGTGCGGATTATGTCGCCAAAAACCGCTGCGCTCGCGATGTCCGACCTGTTGCCGCCTGCTGTGTCAACCGACGGTACCTTTGCAGCAGGCGCAGGCTTTGGCGCGGGCGGACGCGTTGGCAAGGGCGCGAACGAAGGTGTGTACGGCTGGGGCGGTGCTGCTGGCACCGTTGCGTTCGTCGATCCGAAGCGCAAGTTGCGCGCGATTTGCATGGCCCAATATATGCCAAGCAATGCCTATCCGTTCCACGAGAATTTCGCAAAATGGGTCCTGAAGGACCTTGGCCTGCCAGCCTGATCCGATGATGTCGCCAGGGTTCACGGGCTCACCGCTCGATCGCGCTGACCGCGTTCGCAATGATGCAGAAGCCTATGGCGTTTTGCTGGCTGACTGGCGCGCACGGGTTTTGGGTCTCGATGGCCTTGATCCCCGCGTCAGCGACGCAGGCGGCTTGCATTGGCATTCCATGGCTGAATTGGATGGTTCGGAAGAACTCATCTTACTTGGCCTTTCCGATGATAAGCCGCATTTTGTCGCCGTCGTCGACGCTGCCGGAGATGCATTTCGTTCGCCGGCTATCTGGCGTGCCCTGTCCATGCTGCCTGCCGAAGATGCCGCAATTTACGGTACCGCACGCAGCCTGATTGAATGGCACAATAACCATCGTTTTTGTGGACGTTGCGGGCACGCTACAGTGCTGTTTCGTGCAGGCTGGGGCCGCAAATGCGGCAATTGTGCAAAGGAACATTTCCCGCGCACGGACCCTGTGGTCATCATGCTTGCCGAATATGAAGGCAAAGCGCTGGTGGGACGGCAGTCACGCTTCCCGCCGGGGAATTACTCGGCACTCGCTGGCTTTTTGGAGCCCGGCGAAAGCATGGAGGAAGCGGTGCGCCGTGAAATCCATGAAGAGGCCGGCGTCACCTGCGGCGCCGTGCGTTATGTCACCAGCCAGCCATGGCCATTTGGTGGGTCGCAACTGATGATGGCATGTATTGCCGACGCGCAAGGCGATGCGTTGGTCCTCGACACCACCGAAATAGAAGACGCCATGTGGGTCACAAAGGAAGAAGCCCGTGCTGCGCTGGAAGGTGCTTCGGACCGCCGTTTCAATGCGCCGCCGCCTTTTGCGATTGCGCATAGCCTATTGAAATATTGGGTGTC
>JBILOZ010000183.1:0-3205 GCA_044374245.1 Sphingorhabdus sp.
CCGATGGCCGTTATGACATCGACGCCTTTGTAGACGATTTACGCGCGGTTCTGGGGCAGATGCGGACGCGACCTGTGGTGGTGGCGGCAACGCACAGTGCATGGATTGCAACGATGGCGCTTGCCGAAGATGCCGCGATGTTGGCGTCTGGCCTTATCCTTCTCGACCCGCCTGCGCATACCGATGCCCAAGCGGTAAAGGTCTCGGCCGAGAAACTGTCTGCGGCCCTGGGGCAGGGGCTTGCGCCATCCGAATATGACAGCAAGATTTTTGCGTCATTCGGCACCGACGGTGTGGATGCGCGGCTCGCGCAAGCCGCGCCGCAGATCAACATTCCCGTTTTGGTGGTGCGCGGCGCACTTGGCGCGTCGGACGGCATTGACCCGCAAACGGGCTTTGCCTCGACTTTTCCTAATGTTGAAGCGATTGATGTCGACGGCGGCGGGCTGCTGATCGTGGCTGAACGAACCGAAGCGTTCAATGGCTTGCTGATCGATTTTCTGGAACGCAAGCAACCGCGCTTCATTCCGGAATATCGCTCAGGTTCCGATGCGCGCACGTTGCGTGATGCGATGGGTTGCTTTGCAACGGGCGTGACCATCATCACCGCCCATGCGCCCGATGGGCGGCCCGTTGGCCTGACGGCGAATAGTTTTACCAGCGTGTCGCTTGATCCGCCGTTGCTGCTTGTGTGTATCGCCAACAATTCGGGCAGTGCGGAAGTTTTGCGCGGGATTGATGATTTCGCGGTCAACGTATTGCAGATTGGCCAGCAACCGGTGTCCAACCTGTTCGCGGGAAAAAGCGAAGATCGGTTCTCCGGAACGCGGTGGGAAGTCGGCGAATATGGCGCGCCTATTTTGCCCAGCTCGCTCGGTATCTTTGAATGCAAACGGCACGCGCTGCACGAGGCGGGCGACCATTTCATCCTCGTCGGGCGCGTCGAAAAAGCCAGCTTTGAACCGCGCCGCGATCCTTTATTGTATTTCCGCGGCAAATACCGGCGTCTGCACTTCACATAAAACCTGCTCGCATTGACTCCTGAAAAGCGATGCCGTAAATTGGTTTCAAATGTAACCAGTTTCGCAGGAGCAATAGCATGGCCGATTTGTTCGAAAACCCGTTGGGTCTCGATGGGTTCGAATTCATCGAATTTTCCGCACCGGAAAAAGGCCTGCTCGAACCCGTGTTCGAACGCATGGGCTTTACGCGCATTGCCCGGCACCGGTCGAAGGACGTGGACCTATGGCGTCAGGGTGAAATCAACCTGATCGCCAATTATGAACCCAAAAGCCCGGCGGCTTATTTTGCGGCGGAACATGGTCCGTCCGCCTGCGGCATGGCGTTTCGCGTGAAAAATGCGCGGGTCGCTTATGACGAAGCGATTGCCCGCGGCGCGGAGCCCGTTGAAACACGTACCGGCCCAATGGAGCTTCGGCTACCCGCCATTCGCGGCATTGGCGGGGCGATGATTTACCTTGTCGACCGCTATGGTGACGCGCTGTCGATTTACGATATCGATTTCGATTATCTGCCCGGCGTGGACCGCAACCCCGCAGGCGCTGGTTTCAAGATTATCGATCACCTGACGCATAATGTCTATGGCGGACGCATGGCGCATTGGGGCAGCTTTTATGAGCGCGTCTTCAATTTCCGCGAAATTCGCTATTTCGATATCAAGGGCGAATATACCGGCCTCACCAGCCGCGCGATGACGGCGCCGGATGGCAAAATTCGGATTCCGTTGAACGAAGAAGGCAAAGCAGGCGGCGGGCAGATTGAGGAATATCTGCGTGCGTATAATGGTGAAGGCATTCAGCATATCGCCTTTTCCTGTGACGATCTGCCGGCGTGCTGGGACCGGTTGAAGGCGCTGGGCACGCCATTCGCGCCGCCACCGCCCAAGGCCTATTATGATATGCTTGAAGAGCGCTTGCCCGGCCATGGCGAGCCAGTCAACGAGCTGCAGGCACGCGGTATCTTGCTCGATGGTTCGACCGAAGATGGCGACCCGCGTCTGCTGCTGCAGATATTTTCGCAGACGATGATTGGTCCGGTGTTTTTCGAATTCATCCAACGCAAGAAAGATGAAGGCTTTGGCGAAGGGAACTTCACCGCCTTGTTCAAAAGCATTGAGCGCGACCAGATTGAGCGCGGCGCGCTGACGTTACAAGAGGCTGCCATATGACCGCGCCCATCGCGCTTAGCCGCATTCACCATGTGGCTTATCGGTGCAAGGACGCGAAAGCGACGGCGGATTGGTACGCGCATGTCTTGGGCATGGAATTCACCACAGCCTTTGCCGAGGATCATGTTCCGTCGACGGGGGAATATGACCCCTATATGCACATCTTCCTCGATTGCGGCGGCGGCAATGTCATCGCGTTTTTCGAACTGCCGAACCAACCCGAAATGGGCAAAGACCCCAACACCCCAGCATGGGTCCAGCATATCGCGTTCGAAGTCACGGACCTCGACGCCCTGCTTGCCGCAAAAGCGCATATCGAGGCGCAGGGCATTGATGTGGTCGGGCCGACATTTCACGGGATTTTCCGGTCGATCTATTTCTTTGACCCCAATGGCCACCGGCTGGAGCTTGCGTGCAACATCGGCACGCCCGAACAATATGCCGAATTAAAACGCGTCGCGCCGTTGATGCTTGCAGAATGGAGCGAAACTAAAAAAGCCCCGCGCCATGCCGATTGGCTGCACATTGATCCGGACAAGCAAGCTTAGGCGTTAAGCGCCCGCGCAATTGGACGTTGCGTCCCATTCACTGTTGGAAAATGGTGCCCGGAAGAGGACTCGAACCTCCACGCCGTTGCCAGCGCCAGCACCTGAAGCTGGTGCGTCTACCAATTCCGCCATCCGGGCACAGGGTAGGGGGCGCGCTTAGCGGCATTTGAAGGGCTGTGTCAATGCAAAGGCGGGGGGACGGCATATTATTTGCCCACGCAATGCGGCTGCATTTGCCGATTGGGCCGTGGCGCAAAGAAGCTTGGCACTTTCCGGATAGCGCGCCTGTGAAATATCTGACAGTTACGATGCTCGATAAAAGACTGCAGAGGGTAGGTCATGATGAAACGGATGTTTGTCCGTCGTCATAACATTTGGCACGGATAGCTGCGTAAATTAGCGGAGCATTGGCCTCATCAGTTGGGTTGATATTAAGCGGCGAGCTTGCGGTTTTGCAATCGCCGATATT
>JBILOZ010000185.1:0-3171 GCA_044374245.1 Sphingorhabdus sp.
TTTGCGTCCATTTGTCGCCGTTAGCGAGAACAGGGTTGGAATTCCACGTCTATGTCGCCTAAAGGTGCGTTAATGACAAATTCTCGCGGAAAATGGTTTCAGATTGCAGCGATTGGCTTGCATTTGGCGCTGATCGGTGGCGGAATCGTTGCCGCGCAAATCGAAGGGCCAAAGCGCGGCATTGCGCCAATCGCAAGCGCGGGCGATTTTGAAGTGACCGGTGTCTCTGTGAATGTCGTCGGCAACAACGCGTTTGATGCCCGGCAAAAGGGTTGGGAACAGGCGCAGCGGATTGCCTGGTCGGCATTGTGGCGCAAAACCCATGGAACTGTTGGCGCTGGTCTATCCGATTCGACTTTGGACGGGATCGTCGCCGCAATCGTGGTGGAGCAGGAACAGATTGGCCCACGCCGTTATGTGGCAAAGCTGGGCGTATTGTTTGACCGCGCCCGTGCCGGGCAATTGCTGGGCGTCAGCGGCGTGGCGCGTCGTTCTGCACCGTTGCTGTTGTTGCCCGTTACCTATTCGGCAGGTGCGCCGACGGTATTTGAACAGCGCACATCATGGCAGCGCAGCTGGGCCAAATATCGCACCGCTGACAGCACGATAGATTATGTGCGGCCAAGCGGGGCCGGCGGCGAATCGTTGCTGCTGAACGCGGGTCAGAAAGACCGTCGTAGCCGCATTTGGTGGCGCACAATCCTCGACCAATTTGGTGCTGCTGACGTGATCATCCCGATAGCACGCATCGAACGGCAATGGCCCGGCGGCCCGATCATTGGCCGGTTTTCTGCGCGATACGGACCGGATAACAAATATCTCGGTTCGTTTACCCTGCGTGTTTCCAACAGCGCGGGTATTCCGGGCATGATGGATCAGGCGGTGATTAAGATGGATCAACTGTTCCAATCCGCGCTCGCCTCTGGCCGACTGCGTGCAGATGCCTCGCTCGTCCTTGAGCCCGAAGTGGTTGAGGAAGAGGAATTGGAAGGCGAAGTGGAAGACCTGTCGGTTGTCGATGGGGCGGAGCCTGCGCGCCAGTCTTTGGATGATGTGGTAAGATCGGTGTTGCAAGAAGCAGAACCTGCGCGCAATTCTGGTGCACCCACGCCGCCGTTACCACGGCCATGAGCGCCAGCATCTGACATTATGCGCCAAATTGCTTTGCCATTGGACGAACTGCGCAGCGGCGCATCGTCCAGCCTGATCATTACGCAATCCAATGCGACCGCGTTTGCCGGGCTTTCCAGCGCGGCGGGCTGGGCAAAGCGCTGTGCCATTCTGACGGGGCCTGCGCGCTCGGGAAAATCCCTGATGGCGCGCTATTTTTCGGGACAGAACGGCACGGTCATTGATGACGCAGAGGCTAGTCCGGCGGAAACCTTGTTTAACGCATGGAACCGGTCGCAGGAAAGCGGCGTCCCATTGTTGCTGATCTCGCGTTGGCAGCCTGCGGAATGGAACATTACGCTGCCCGACCTGCAATCGCGTCTGGGATCGGCATTGCTGCTCGACATTGCGCCGCCCGACGATGAAATGATTGAGCAATTAATTCAAAAACAGCTCGCTGATCGCGGGGCTGCAATCAGCATCGACGCTTTAAGCTATGTAAAGCGCCGGATTGAACGGAGCTATGGCGCAATCGAAAAATTTGCACGGTCCGCAAACGCATTGGCGCTGGCGGAAAATGCCCCGGTCAATCTCAGCTTGGTAAAGAAGATACTCGAAAGCTAATTCCAACCGACGGCGTTGTAGATCGCCCTATTAGCGGACCATCTCTTCTTCTTGGGTGTGGGTCATTTTCAGTTTCCCGTTCACCACTGCGAACGCCAGCCTGCCTTCGACCAGATCCAGCGCATCGCGGCCGAACTGTTCAAACCGCCATCCCGTCAGGACTTCTAGGTCTTCGCGCTCACCTGCCGCCAACCGTTCCAGTTCTTCGGTCCGGACGATAAGGCGCGGCGCGACATTGATTTCGCGCGAACGGATTTTGAGCAACAGCTTCAACAGGTCCGCGACCAGTGATCCGTCTTTACCACCGCCGGGCGACGATCTGCCGCGGTCGGGCATGTCATCGCGTGCCATGGGCTGGCTTGCTTCGATAACGGCGATCAGCCGCGCACCAATGTCATTGTCGCGCCAAGCTGGCGATAGTCCGCGCACCTTGGGCAAATCCGCCTGCGACTTGGGCGGGTGCGCCGCAATGTCGGCCAGCGTTTCATCTTTCATGATGCGCCCGCGCGGGATATTCTTTCGCTGCGCTTCCTTTTCGCGCCACGCCGCCATGGCTTGAAGCCGGCCCAAAACCTCGGGCTTACGCGATTGCACCTTTATCCGGGACCACGCATTTTCGGGATCATTGCGATAGTTGGCCGCGTCCGAAATGCGCTCCATCTCGTCGTTGAGCCAAGCGCCACGGCCCGTGACCTTCAGTTTTTCCAGCATCATTGGAAATATCGCTGATAAATGCGTGACGTCGGCAATCGCATAATCGATTTGCCGTTTGTCGAGCGGACGGCGCGACCAATCTGTAAATCGCGCGCCTTTGTCGAGTTGAATGCCCATCCACAGATCGACAAGATTCGAATAACCGATTTGTTCACCCTGACCGAGCGCCATGGCCGCGATTTGGGTGTCGAACATGGGGTAGGGCGTTTTGCCCGTCAGGTTGAAGAATATTTCAATGTCCTGCCCACCGGCATGAAAGACTTTCAGGACGTCGTCATTCGCGCAGAGCAGATCGAGCATTGGCGTGAGGTCCAGCCCCTCGGCCTTTGGGTCAATCGCCGCCGCCTCATGCGTATCCGCCAACTGCACGAGGCAGAGATCCGGATAATAGGTATTTTCCCGCATAAATTCGGTATCAACCGCAACAAACGGGGATTTTGCAAGGCGTGCACACAATTCGGCGAGACGTTTGCTGTCGGAGATGAGTGGATGAATCTGCATTGCGCATCGCCGTAGCACCCATTCCCGACTTGACAAAGTGCCCCTGCACGGTTGTTAGGCGGCCTTTCCACAGATTTTTTGAATTGAGTGAACAATGCACGCTTATCGCACGCACAAATGCGCCGAACTTCGCGATTCCCACGTGGGGGAAACCGTACGCCTATCTGGCTGGGTCCATCGTAAGCGCGACCATGGCGGCGTTTTGTTCGTCGATTTGCGCGA
>JBILOZ010000055.1:0-11934 GCA_044374245.1 Sphingorhabdus sp.
TTGGCCCCGATTGCAGGTGGACAATTGTCCGATTGAGAGCCGGTTTTTAAAAAGACAACCGACAAGATGTTGAAAGTTGGTGGCGCGGTTGTTGTTGCGTTCGCGCCTCACGCCCAGGACGGGCTTGGACGGACAAATAGGCTGCGATGCTTCCGCCGTCAACTGTTCTGCAAAAACGCGTGGCGTAATCGTTAGAATGGTTTGGCCACAACCAATATAACGATGATGGCGGCCGCAATGCCCGGCACTTCGTTCAACAGACGCAATTGCTTGCCGGTTAGCTTGTGTTCGCCGCGTGCGAGCTTCTTTGCATAGCCAACAATCCAGCCATGATATCCGGACAGGCCAAGCACGAAGAGCAATTTGGCATGGAACCAGCCTTCCGCCATCGCACCGATATTCCAAGCCAGAAATAGTCCGACAGCCCACACAATGATGATCGATGGATTAAGGATGATTTTGATGAGTTTGGACTCACGGTCCACCCATTTGATAGCCTCTTCGGACCCTACTGCACTTTCCTGATGGTAGACGAAAAAGCGCGGGAGCATAAACAGCCCCGCCATCCAGAAAATCACGAAAATGATATGGGCAGACTTTAACCAGATATACAGCACAGATAGCGTTTCCGTCATGAAAACGGCCTTTATGGGTTAACCCTTGCGGACCAGTTTAAGAAGCATTTCGACATTTTCAATTGGCGTATCGGGCAAAATACCATGGCCGAGATTGAAGATATGGGGGCGGTCGGCAAACGCCGATAAAATATTGTCGGCTGCCTCTTTCAAGACCTGACCACCAGCAATCAGCGCGAGTGGATCAAGATTGCCTTGCACAGGAAGACCTTTGGGCAGCTCTCGGTTGGCCCAATGCGGATCAACCGTTTCATCCAATCCCAATGCATCAACGCCCGTGCCCTCAGCATAAGCGGCAAGCTTACCGCCCGCGCCTTTGGGGAAACCAATGATGACAGCATTCGGGTTGCGCGCTTTCAAGCGACGCACGATTTCGGCATTTGGCGCGATGACCCATTTTTGGAACTGTGTTGGCGACAAAGACCCTGCCCAGCTGTCAAACAACTGAACCGCATCAACACCGGCATCAATTTGATTGGCCAGATAATCGACCGTTGCCGAAATGATCGCTTCGATAAGATTACCAAAACGCTCCGGCTCTGCGTGGGCCATTCTGCGGGCCTCCGCTTGGTCTTTGCTACCCTGACCATGCACCATGTACGTAGCGACCGTCCATGGGCTTCCAGCGAAGCCCAGCAAGGTTGTTTCTGTTGGCAGTGCCGCCGATACTTTACGCACGGTGTCGATAACAGGATTGAGCCGTTCAGGCGCTGGTACAAAGTCTTCAAGCCGCGATTCCGCCAAGCGCGGGGCTAGCCTTGGACCTTCGCCTGTTTCGAACCACAGATCCTGCCCCATGGCGTGCGGAATGACCAGAATGTCGGAAAATAATATTGCGCCATCAAAACCAAAACGCTTGATTGGCTGCAGCGTGATTTCCGTCGCGGCATCGCTGTCATACGCAAGCGCCAGAAATCCGCCCTTTTCAGCGCGAAGAGCCCGATATTCTGGAAGATAACGGCCTGCCTGTCGCATGAGCCAAATAGGCGGTACTGCCTCTTGGTTGCCCTTAAGGACGTTAAGCAGTTTTTTCGAGGCTTGCGCTGACATAAGCGGCCGAGATCCAATCAAAATATATATTTATATAAAGGATGATGAAAGATGATGTGCTGTTGATATCGCAGGCCTTAAAAGCTTTTGCGGATATTGCCAACATCTTGACGTCCAAGGGCAAACGCAATCCAAAGGAGTCGCAAATTCCATCCCCATTATTCACAGGCTGTGGATAGGCAATTGCCCCTGTGGACAGCCTGTGCCCGAATCGAGAGGTTATTCGGCGATAGTGGGGAAGATAGGGTGGGTGAAAACTTGTCCCTTGATTTATCCCCAGCCTACCAACAAGACTGTGAGTCATGAGCCAACGTTTTCATCTTCATCTGCTTTCGGACTCCACAGGCGAGACGCTTGAAAACATTGCGAAGGCCGCATTGGCGCAGTTTGATGGTGCCGAAAATGTCGTAAAGCATTTTTGGCCGATGGTCCGATCGGAGAGCCATCTCGACCGCATTTTACGCGACGTTGCGACGAACCCCGGCCTTGTCCTGTTCACATTGGTCAATCGCGATACGCGGCGCAAGCTGGAAACACGGTGCCGTGCGATGGGTTTGCCAGCGGTTGCCGCGCTTGATGCGGTGAGCGACGCCATGTCGAATATGCTTGGGCAAGAGGCAAAGGCCCGCCCGGGCCGACAGCACGCGATGGACGCGGCCTATTTTGCCCGCGTGGATGCCATTCAATTTACCATTGCCCATGACGACGGCATCAATGCGCAAAATTGGGAAGAGGCGGATATCGTCCTTGCCGGCGTCTCGCGGACATCCAAAACGCCAACGAGCATTTATCTGGCCAACCGCGGATATAAGACCGCCAACATCCCCATCGTCCCCGAAGCACCGCCGCCACCGATATTGTTTCAGTTGAAACACCCCATGGTGATTGGCCTTGTCACCAGCGCCGAACGGCTGGTTCAGGTGCGGCGCAACCGACTGCTTTCGTTGAATCAGTCGCCCGACACCGATTATGTCGATGAGGAAAAGGTGAAGGCTGAAGTTGCGCATGCGCGGCGTATGTTTGCCGATAATGGCTGGCCGGTGCTGGATGTGACGCGGCGTTCGATTGAGGAAAGTGCCGCGGCGATCATCAATCTCTTCAATGAACGCGAACTGGCCGAGGCGGCAAAAACATGACCCTCATCCTCGCATCACAAAGCGCCGGGCGGATCGCGATGTTGCGCGCTGCGGGTGTTGATGTTGAACCGTGCCCAGCGCTGGTTGATGAAGACAGTATCAAAACTGCGCTTATGCAATCGGGCGCAAAGCCGCGCGATATTGCAGACGCACTTGCCGAAGCCAAGGCGCTCAAAATATCACGCAAACAACCGACGGCAATGGTGCTTGGCTGTGACCAAATATTGCTGAGTTCCGACGGAAAAATCTTTGATAAGCCGGAAAACAAAGACGAAGCACGCGCACATCTCGCGGCATTGTCGGGCGCGTCGCACAGACTGATCAGTGCTGCGGTCATATGCGAACAAGGCAAGCCTGTCTGGCGGATTGTCGACAGCGCGCAGATGACGATGCGCACGCTCAGCGCCGCATTTATTGACCAATATGTCGATGCATATTGGGATGAAATACGGCATTGTGTGGGCTGCTATCGTATTGAAGCCGAAGGCGCACAATTATTTGCCAGCGTAAGCGGTAGCCAATTCACGATAATTGGCATGCCCTTGCTTCCCATTCTTGACTATCTGCAGGTGAGAGGTCTTTTGCCGACATGACTATTTATGCCGAAGTTATCGGGCACCCGATTTCACACTCTAAATCACCCTTGATCCACGGCCATTGGCTGCGGCTTTTGGGCATATCGGCGGAATATCGGGCGCATGACGTGTTGCCCGAAAATCTGGAGCAATATTTTGCGACCCGCGCAGCCGATGCCAATTGGCGCGGATGTAACATCACCATACCGCATAAGATTGCCGCGCTGGATTTTGTGAATGACCCGGGGGGCGTCCGTGCGTCTATCGGTGCCATCAACACGGTATTCCGCAATGAATCGGGCGCTTTGGTGGCAACCAACACCGACGCAGGTGGCTTTTATGGCCCAATTGCAGATGTGCCGATTGTGGGCGAAACCGCCATCGTGATTGGCGCTGGCGGGGCTGCACGTGCGGTGCTTTTCGCTTTGGCGCAGGCAGACGTCGGCGAAGTGGTTCTCGTGGCGCGCAATGCGTTGAAGGCTGCTGGCTTGCTGGCCCATTTTGGCCTGAAGGGCAAAGTGATTGGATTTGATGCACGGCTGCCCGATGCTGCTTTGCTCGTGAACGCAAGCCCGCTGGGCATGGTTGGGCAAGAGGCACTTGATATCGACTTGTCGCCGTTGCCGGATCATGCGTTGGTCTATGATCTCGTATATGCGCCCATCGAAACGCCATTGCTAAAGGCCGCGCGCGCACGTGAATTGGAAACGGTCGACGGGCTTGAAATGCTTGTGGGTCAGGCCGCCATTGCCTTTGAATTATTCTTCGGTGTTGCCCCACCAGAAGAAGGCGAAGATGAACTGCGCGCGTTGCTGTTGAAATGAGCAAGCCATTGATTATCGGTCTCACAGGATCCATCGGCATGGGCAAATCGGCGGTAGCGGCGATGTTCGCTGATGAAGGCGTTCCTGTTTTTGATGCCGATGCCGCTGTGCACGATATGCAAAGGGCAGGCGGTGAGCTTGTTGCGGAGATTGAGGCGGCTTTTCCCGGAACAACCGGCGTGGATGGTGTGGACCGCAAGGCGTTGGGCGCAGCGGTTTTTGGCAATCGCGATCAGCTCGCAAAACTTGAATCACTGATCCATCCGGCGGTGGCCGAACGCCGAAAAGCGTTTCTCGCAGGCCACAAAGACGCCGATATGGTTGTGTTCGATATACCCTTATTGTTTGAAAAGGGCGGACAAGCCGGCGTTGATGTGACGGTGGTGGTATCTGCGCCCGCGTCGGATCAACGCGCGCGCGTGCTGGCGCGCCCCGGCATGGTTCCCGAAAAATTCGAACAGATATTGAAGTTACAAATGCCGGATGCCGAAAAGCGCGCCCGCGCCGATTATGTCATTGATACTGGACAGGATATTGCAGCGACGCGCGAAGATGTGCGCGCACTTGTCAAAAAGCTGCACAGGGGTCTTGCATAAGGCTGCAAAGAGGCTCACATCTTATCATAGAATGCGTGAAATTATATTCGATACCGAAACGACTGGATTTGACCCCGCAACCGGGGATCGCATGGTCGAAATCGGCTGCATTGAAATGATCGGCCGGGTCATGACCGGCAATCACTATCACGCATATTTCAATCCACTTCGCCCGATGCCCGCTGCCGCTGAGCAAGTGCACGGGCTTTCCGATCGCTTTTTGTCTGATAAGCCTGTTTTTGCGGAAAAAGCAGATGAGCTGCTCGCGTTTCTGGGTGACAGCCCATTGGTCGCGCATAATGCGAGTTTCGACTTTGGCTTTTTAAACCATGAACTGCAATATTGCGGCCGCACCCCCGTTTCGATGGATCGCATGGTGGATACTGTCGCGCTGGCACGCGTTAAAAACCCTGGCGCCAAGCTGTCTCTCGATGCCTTGTGTACACGTTACGGTATCGACCGCAGCCACCGTGTCAAACATGGCGCTTTGTTGGACGCGGAACTTCTTGCGCAATTATATATTGAACTCACCGGTGGCCGTCAGATTGGTCTTGGCCTCGCCGATAATGGCATTTCGGATAAAGGCTTAGATCAAACCGACGATAGCAGCGTTCAGACAACGAAAATTTTCCGGCCCGCGCGTGCACATATGGCTTCGGCCGATGAATTGGCGCGACATGCGGATTTTGTAGCGAAGATTAAAGACGCGCTTTGGCTTCAGACGGGGTCATCGCTTTAACAAAGGAGACAGGCATTGGATATCAGGGTTTCAGGACATCAGGTCGACACCGGTGAAGCGCTCCAGACCCATGTGGAAACACGGCTTGGTTCCATTGCTGAAAAATATTTCTCAAAAGCCTTATCGGCACATGCGACATTCGGACGCGCGCCACATGATGGCTTCACCAGCGACATTGTGATGCACGTGATGCAGGGTCTTGTCCTGAAAGGCAGGGGAGAGGCGCAGGACGCGCATGTCGCCTTTGACCGCGCCGCCGAGCGCATTGAAAAGCAATTGCGCCGTTATATGCGCCGTCTGCAGGATCGCCATGTCCAGACGGCCTATGCGGTGGCGCAAGAAGAAGCAGCCTATACGGTATTTGACGGCAGCGACGACGAACTGGAGACACCAGCCCCCGACGCACCAGTAATTGTCGCCGAAATGCGGACCGATATCCCTGAATCTACAGTGTCGGATGCTGTTATGTTGATGGATTTGCGCAATACCCCCGCGTTGTTATTCAAAAACACTGGAACTGGACGACATAATATGGTTTACCGCCGCGAAGACGGCACGATCGGTTGGGTTGAACCAAAATCCGCGCCATAAATACCGGTCACATTTGTTTAGTTTTCTTTACCAATTCAAATATTTAGGGATTGTGCTGCTCGGTGAAGCAGGCGCATTTGAAAGAAATATGATAAGACTTTCTACAAGGCTCGTTGAAGGGGCCGTTGCTGCTAACATGGTGTGTTCGGGCAAATCCGACCTGCTTGCGCACCTATCGGTGATTGCAGCCGAAAATTATTTTCTCGATTCCCATGCGGTGCTGGAAGGCATGGTGGAGCGTGAGCGACTTGGCCCGACGGGTTTTGGTGGCGGTACCGCGATTCCCCATTGCAAAGTGTCGGGCATTGATATGCCTGTTGCCGTATTTGCGCGGCTTTCAAAGCCCGTGCCCTATGATGCGGTGGATGATGAACCCGTAGACCTTGTCTGCGGGCTGATATCACCTGCTCAAGACGGAGCGTCGCATTTGCGCGCCCTGGCGGAAGTGTCCCGCCTGTTTCGTGACGAGAAATTCCGTGCCCAGTTACGTGGTGCAGCCGACTCTGCGGCCATGTTCGCCGTGCTGACCCTTTCCGAAGAGCGCGACGCTGCTTGATTGAACCGCGGCTTGCAACGGATGTGCAGATATCTGCCATGCGGCGATTGGCAGAGGCTGACGGCGGCTTTGCGACCGTTTTAAAAAAGGGCGATGCCACATCAGGTGCCATCCTGCTCATTGGGCAGATCCGCGGCGCAGAGCCACGTTTGTATGATCGATATCCGTCATTGGACGGCAAAACCGCCTGGCAAAGCGTTGATTTGGCGGAAACAGGTGATGCTGCCATCCAAAATTATTGGCAAAAACGCTGCGCCCGCGACCCAGATTTGTGGGTTTTTGAACTGGATGTCGCATCCGCTGCACGGTTGGACGGACTCTTGGTTGCGTTTAATTGACTTTGCTGCGGCGCATCATAAATGCGCGGTCATCGAGTAGCGAAGGTTGTCGACCGGGAACGCATTAGGGGTGACCAGACAAACACGCGAGTCGGACGCAACAAAAGACGAATAAAAACATATATATATAGCATTTCGTCCGCTGTTGTTGCCGCTTTATTGTACGTTTAATGTTGAAATTTTTTCGGGCTGCTTCTGTTGCGGCCGTAACGCTTACCCTGGCTTCAGCGGTCATTGCCGCAGATGCCGGTTTCGCTTTTGAAAACACCCAAAGCACCGCTTTAAACGCGACCACCATATTAGTGGACGCTGCGCAAATCTCCGCCGATCAGGTCCAAGCAGACTTGGCAAAACGCGGTAAGGTTACTGCGACCCTCGCCGACAATGGCGACATCATTTTCACTCCAGGCATCGGCGAACCTTCGAACATCGATGATAATGAAGCCATCGCGGCTTCGTCGCTATCCGATCTGGTGCGCCAACAAGACACCAACGAATCGCTGAGCGCTGAACAACGCTGCCTCGCGAGCGCGGTGTATTTCGAATCAAAGGGTGAATCACTCACCGGACAGCTTGCCGTTGCGCGTGTCGTGACGGCGCGTGCCAAGTCCGGTCGTTTCCCCACCACATTGTGCGGCGTGGTTTTCCAGAAAAGCCAATTTTCCTTTGTACGTGGGGGCGGCATGCCACCGATCGCCATTGGCAGTGCACATTGGCGGAACGCTGTCGCGATCAGCAAGATCGCGTTGGACGACCGTTGGGAAAGCCCCGTTGAAGGCGCCTTATACTTTCATGCGCGGCATGTCTCGCCGGGCTGGCGCTTAACGCGCCTTGGCAGCATCGATAATCATATCTTCTATCGTTAAACGCCGATGAAATCCGACAATAAGGGCCCCGAAATGGGGCCTTTATTTTGTTCTTCTTTCGTTCTATTCACGTGCCATGAACCCGCACACTTCAATATTGCCGATAGGGGCCCCATCGGTTGCCCGCGGAACATCACGGCTGTTTCTGCGCAACCAGATTATGGTTCAGCCCGAGGTAAGTCTTCGTAACGGTCGGCGCGCAGACCTTATGGGTCTGACGACCAAAGGCGAAATCATCATCGTCGAAATTAAATGTTCACGGGCTGATCTTTTGGGTGACCAGAAATGGCCCGAATATCTTGAATATTGCGACCGGTTTTTTTGGGCGGTGCCGGCGGGGTTTGATATCGGGCCATTGCACGGCGAGGCGTTTATGCCGGAACGGGCAGGGCTGATCATCGCCGATGCCTATGACGCCGAAATAGCCCGCCCGGCGGCGCTCGTCCCATTGGCCACCGCGCGGCGCAAGACCGAAACACAACGGCTGGCACGGCTCGCCATGCGCCGCCTGATGGGCATTGCCGATCCGGACCCGATCCTTGCCGAAATCGAAGCCGAGTAAAGAAAGCCTAGCTTAGCTCTTCTTCGGATTAAACCAGATCGGCGAAGAATAAGCCCGCTCTTGCGCTTTCAACTCAGTACCGGGCCGCAGCTTTGCACCATAGCGCAAGGCATCGAACAGTACCCATCGTGGCGTCGGAATTTCAATGACGCGCACATAATAAAAAGCGCGGATCGAAGGGTTAAACTCGGGATCCGTCCATATCGTCCGCAGTTCCGGGTCACCAATGCTGTTGGTGTAACTGGCCTTCGCGATATTGACGGTGTCGCCGACGGGCGTCAGCTTGCCATTGGCGCTTTTGGTGCGCTTGTCAGCGTCGGACCAGACAACATCAAAGACTTTCTCTTGAAGCGCGCCTGATGCGTTTACCCAGCCTTTGACGACCTGAACGCGATCAAGGTTTGCACCCATCGGATCTTTGAGCGCGGAAATCATGAATTTCGGCGCGCCGCGGCCGGGTTTCAAATCTGCGCCCATGGGCACACCCCGCGCATAGCCGGCTTTAACCCAGTCGCGCGTGAATTCATTCTCGGTAAAGTCCCAACCGCCAAAGAAACGCAATTTAATGCGTGGTCCTGTCGTGGCATAAACCTCACGCCGCGTCATCGCATCGAAAATGGCTGCGCGCGTGTTCGCCGTAGCCCACACTGCGGCATATCCACCGGCGAGATAATGCCATCCAAAACGGCCTTCACGGGTACCCAGGCTCTGCGGGGCGCTGGCGCGTTTGCGGTTTGGTTCAACGCCAGCATGTTTGCCGAAGAAATTATTCTCATCGGCCGTGGCAAGGCCGGTATGGCTGTCGGTTGAACCGATCACACCAAATTTATAAGGATTCACGCCCGTGCGCGCCTCAATCGCAAGCCCGCGCTTCAACGCTTCACGAATATATTCGCCGGCATAATCCTGGTTTTTCTTTTTGATCTGCATGGTCAGGTTGCCGGTGTCCCAACCGGCCCTACCAAAGCCTGCAAATTCGTCATTTGGCGACAGGAATGGATGCGATTCGCTATCACCCTTAATCTGCGTGATTTCAGTCACCGGTTCGCGCGCTGCCCGCCGCCGGGCATATGCAGCGGTCATTGGTCCGCCATCTGGGCCAACCAATTCAAACATCATGCCATTGGAAAGGTTGCTGTTGTGCGGAATGGCCAACACCTTACCGCCCGTTACCTTTTCATAATTGTCCATATAGTCCCACAGCTGGCTGACGGGTGTGTCGCCTTGCCCTGGATCATAAGGGAGGACCTTGTCGGTCCGGCTTTTGCCATCGCGGAACATGACAACGCGGTGCAAATTGTTGCCGCTGGGCATCAGCGTATATTCAAAGCCCATGAACGCGGTGAACTTGCCCGGTTCATTATACCGCTCGACAAGGGAGCTGTGGCCTGTCCAGATGCTCGTCGAGGTTTTTTTCTGCTTTACGGGGTCTGTCAGCGCCGCTGGCAACGCATTGCGGCCAACGCGATCGATCAGCTCCCCTGTAACACGTTGCATGCCCTCTGGCCCCTTGTGCATCTCTTCATGCCAGCGTTTCAGGGTCGGATCGCGGACAAGAAAGCCGGGTGCGTCATATAATGCTTTGGTCGCGCCCAAGCCGCCGGAGTGATCGGCGATCACCAGAAAGTCGAGTGGGCGTTCCAGCTGTGCCTTCATCCCGCCGGTAGCGGTCACTTCTTCACCGCGCGCAAAACGCAGCGCATCTTCTGGCCCCAGCTTTACGCCAAAACCAAAGGCGTCGATGGAATTTGCCGTATGCAAATGGGTGTCGCCCCATAAAAGCTTGTCCGCGGGACCCGAGGTCACTTCGCTATCGGATGCTGCTTGTGCGGTACGCGAGTCATCCATGATGCTTTTTTCGCGATATTGCTGCCAACCATAGGTCAGTCCGGCGCCGACCGCGACAACAGCCACGGTGCCCAAAATGATGTTGCGCAATTTTGCCATGATATAATCTCCCCCAAACCCGAAAATGCGTCGGAAAACAGTGTAGGTCAAGTGCCGCGAAGCAACCGCAACATAATGTTACGTCAACGGCTGCTTCATGCTCCAGACAAATGTAGATGGCCGCTGATCTTCGAATTGGGATAGACCGATTTTCTGATTTTCAGCACCGACATGGGATACTGCACAATATGTCCCGAACAATCGGTCCCAGATCGACAAGGCAAAACCGAAATTGCTTTTCTGTTCGGCAACAACCACGCTGTGGTGCACCAGATGCATGTCCGGCGTCACAAAAAATATGCGCAATATCCGGTCGATCTTTTTGGGCAGGCGGATGTTGCTGTGATTGAACAGCGCATTTGCATTGAGCCACAATTCAAATGCCAGCGCGACGACAAGTGGCACGCCCAACAGGGCGAACATTGCGGATTTATAAAATGTCGACACAATCAATTCGAACGGATGAAAGCGCAGCGCGGTACTGACATCAAGGTCGCGGTCGCTGTGATGTACCGCATGCATGCGCCAGAAAAATGCGAAGCGGTGCATCGCAAAATGCTGCAGCCAGACGGCGAAATCGAGAACAACAAACGCCATCAAGGCTTCAGCCCACAAGGGCCAATTTAAAACGTGCAGCATTCCGAACCGGTGGGCGTCCGCCCATGTCGCCGCGACGCCAATAACAACGAATAACGACAAGATTCTGCCGACCACTGCGTTGGTTGCGAAGAATAAAGCATGCGTCCGCCATCGCGGATAGCGGCCCAGGACCAAGGCGCGGCGTGGCCAGATATATTCAGCACCGGCCAACACAAAAAGCAGCAAAGCGGGGATGGCTATTGCATATATGCCAATCCCCGCTTCGATCATGTGCGTTACGCGTCCGCCGCGTTCAGGAACGGATAGTCGGTATATCCTTCTGCCGCAGGTGCGTACCATGTTTTGAAATTATCGGGGGTCAGTTCAGCCCCGGACCGCAGACGTTCAACCAGATCAGGGTTGCTGATATAGGGACGGCCAAAGCTGATTGCGTCGGCCAAACCAGATGCCAAATCTTCGTCCGCCAGCTCGCGCGTATATTCTTGGTTCAGCACCAACGGGCCCTTGAATATCTTGCGGATTTCAGGGGAAATGCGCGGCACATCGGTTTGCCCGAAATTGCCATATGCTTTCACTTCACGCAGTTCCAAAAACGCGATGCCGATATCTTGCAATGCGGCAGCAGCAGCGGTGAACAACGGCACTGGATTGCTGTCATTTGCACCCTGTGTTTCGCCATTGGGCGACAGCCGTACAGAGGTGCGTTCCGAACCAATGGCGTCGACAACGGCTTGCGTGACTTCGCGCAACAGGCGGATACGGTTTTCGATTGCACCGCCATATTCATCGGTACGCAAATTGGTGTTGTCGCGCAGGAACTGGTCAATCAAATATCCATTGGCCGCGTGAATCTGTACGCCGTCAAAGCCGGCGGCCATCGCGTTTTTCGCAGCGTTGACATAATCCGATATGATGCGGG
>JBILOZ010000056.1:0-11783 GCA_044374245.1 Sphingorhabdus sp.
GTTTTCGCCAATCGGTTCGCGCCATTCGCTGATGATACCGGGAATGTAGATTTTATATTGCTGAAAACCCAAATAGCCCGCGCCGATCAACAGCGCCAATGCCCCGATCCATGTCCATTTTTTCATTCTGGGCTCTCCGGTTGGGTTTGCTTTGATTGCCGCACGGATAGCCACAGAAACAATAAAATTATCGGTAGCGAAATCAGGCTGGCATAATGTTCAGGCGGGTGATGGCCGCTGACGGGTACATGCTTTATCCAGCCCGACCAGCTCAGCAACAGGCGCTCGATCAGAGACACCAAAAGGAACAGCGGCACGAGCGCGCGATAGCGCAGTGCGACCAACATGGTGACAATGCCGTGCGCAATCTGCGTCGCGCCCGCCCAGGCAAACATGCCGAAAATCATCGTTGGATTGTGGCTGAGATCAAGCCCTGCAATCACGCCCGCACCGCCATCAGGCAGGAAACTGTGGATCATCCCCGGCACGATCCAGCCAATGCCATAAAATGCCAAAAACCACGCGGAATAAAGTGATCCACGATAATGGATATTTGTACTGGGTGGCAGGAAAGCGTTCATCCGGCGACCGTTAGGACGGCCAGATGCGCAAGAGCCGCCGCCAGCGCCAAGATGAGCGCAACCGTGACGCGCGGGCTGACGTAGAACGACACGACCCGCTGTGTCGGGAATGAAAATGTCGCAAGCGTACCGAGCAGCTTATCGGGATGGCCCTCCATAAAAGCGGGGTCCCTAACCAGCTTTATCATGTCGCGGCGGCTGCGGTAACGCATGAGGCCAAAGATCGTCCAATCGGGATCCGCCTCAGTATTCCAAGCATCAATATATCCGCCAACCTTGCGTCCGACCATGCCCGGATGGCCGCCATTGCGGAACAAAGCCGGCATGAAGCGTTGCGAATAGCGTTTGAGCAGATCGAAGCCTTGGACCATTTGCCCGGTTTTGGGGTCTTCCACTTGCCCCATCTGCGCTTTCACCAGATTGAGCATGACAAACTCGCGGCCGTCATCGGCTTCAAGGAATGCGCGCATCACCTGTTGGCTATTTCCAGTGCCTTCGAAACGCCCCGCCATTTGCGCAAGAAACGCATCAATTTCGGCAGGTTTCAGTGGGCCTGACCAATTGTCATACCAGAGCCGAAACAGCCCATAAGCGAGCAACGCCGTTCCCCAGATCATCCATGCTGTCATCGCTCTAACTACCCTTCTTTTTGGCGCGCTCGGCATCGCGCCGCGCTTTTGCGGCCTCTTGGCAGGCGGGTGATGTTTTCTTGATATTTTTGATAAGGCAGGCGCGGACATTGTCGCGGCTAAACGTCGCCAACTCTGCGGAGCAGTATTTACGGATATCGGGCATGCAGGCTTGGCGCACATTGTCTTGCGCCGACAGCGGTGCAGTTGAAAGCATCAGCGCGGACGCCGTCAAAATGAAGACTGCTTTTGACATCCTTGTCTTTTCCTTCACCCAATTGTCTTTTGCGTCCCGCAACGAAGCGGCGGAATATTATTGGCATTAATTGTGCCAAAATATATTTGCAAACGCTTTTGTCGCTTGCGCCAGCGGCCGTTTGCCGCAAAACATGCCCGTATGACCAACGCATCGCACAAAATGACATCACGCGCAGAAGCGCCACTGGCCGATGGTCGGCGGGAACGCAGCCGGTCTAGCCGAACGAAGATCGTCGCAGCCATGCTTGATCTGGTCGGTAAGGGCGATGTCGCACCCAGCGCCGCGCGTGTTGCGGAGGTCGCGGGTGTCGGGCTCCGCTCGGTTTTCCGACATTTTGACGATATGGACGAGCTTTACCGCGAAATGGGGGAGGTGATTGCGGCGCAGGTGATGCCCATCATCCTCGAACCGCCCATCGGCGCTAGCTGGAAGGAAAAGCTGTTCGACATTGCGGACCGGCGGGCAGTGGTTTTCGAAACCATCCTGCCTTACCGGATTTCGGCCAATCTCAAACGATTTCAATCGCCCTATTTGATGCAGGACTATCGCCGGATGCTGAGGCTCGAATCCGACAGCACCGAGGCGCATTTGCCCGTGTCGGTGAAGGCTGATGTGGCGGGTACCCGCAGTCTCAATGTCATATTGAGTTTCCAGACATGGCGATTGTTAAGGCATGATCAGGAACTGCCTTTTGAGGATGCCAAGGCTGTCGTGCGCCGTTTGCTGAGCGATGCCATGTCCGGCATGCCGGAGGAATGATGCAACGCGTCGGTATCGCTTTTGGTCTGGTGTTGCTGTTGTCTGGCTGCGGCGATGCAGATGTGCCGCCCGAAACAATGTGCAGGGGCCTATCAGACAATAAAATGGTCTGGATCCCGGGTGGCAGCTTTGTGATGGGGGATGATCCGCATTATGCAGAGGAAGGTCCGCCGCAGACTGTGGCTGTTGAGGGGTTCTGGATCGACGCACATGAAGTGACCAACGCCCAATTCGCGGCCTTTGTAAAAGCGACCGGTTACAAGACGTTGTCGGAGCGCGATCCGCCAAAGCTGCCCGGTGCGCCGCCAGAAATGCTGGTCCCGGGCTCTGCCGTGTTCAATATCCCGTCGGACGACGACCCGCGTTGGTGGCGCTGGGTTGTGGGGGCGCAATGGCGAAATCCCTCCGGCCCGAAAGAGACCATCGTTGGTCGCGACAACGAACCCGTTGTCCAGATCGCCTATCAGGATGCCGAAGCCTATGCGCAATGGGCTGGCAAGGAATTGCCGAGCGAGGCGCAGTGGGAATATGCTGCACGCGGCGGCGCGGTGGCCTTGCCGGAACCGGTCGATGCGAAGGGCCAGCCGCAAGCGAATTATTATCAAGGCGTCTTTCCGGTCAAAAACCTCAACACCGACGGCTATATCGGCCGGGCGCCGGTGGGTTGTTTCAAACCGAACGGATACGGTCTGTATGATATGATCGGCAATGTTTGGGAATGGACGCGCAGCAGCGGATCGCGCGTCGATGCTAGCGAACCGGTGAACATCATAAAAGGCGGATCCTATCTGTGCGCCGCCAATTATTGCGCGCGCTATCGCCCTGCGGCGCGTCAGTTTCAGGAACGCGGGCTGGGCACCGACCATATCGGGTTCCGGCTTGTCGACACGAAGAAGGCTGGGCCAGCGTCTTGACCCGCCATTGATAATATGACACTTTAAGTGCCAATATCACCAATTTTAGGGATGAAGTCATGAAAGTCCTACGCACACCCGACAGCGCCTTTGCCGCAATCGACGATTTTCCTTTTGCGCCAAATTATGTGGAGATTGCCGACCCCTCGGACGGCACGCCCTTGCGTGTGCATTATGTGGATGAAGGCCCCCGCGATGCGCCGGTGGTGCTGATGATGCATGGCGAACCAAGCTGGAGCTATTTGTACCGTCACATGATCGGTCCGGTCGTCGCGGCCGGCTTTCGCGTTGTCGCGCCGGACCTGATCGGCTTTGGTAAATCGGACAAGCCCACGAAAAAAACCGACTATAGCTATGCCCGCCATGTTGGCTGGATGCGCCAGTGGATTGAGGCGGTTGATCTGAGCAACATGACGCTGGTCTGTCAGGATTGGGGATCGCTCATCGGCCTGCGCCTTGTCGCGGAATTGCCGGATCGCTTTGCCAGTGTCGTTCTGTCCAATGGCGGCTTGCCCGAAGGCGGCCCGCCACCGCGCGCATTTGCTATCTGGCGCGCCTTTTCCAAATGGAGCCCGTTTTTCCCCATCGGCAGGATCGTCAACGCTGGTGCAAAGCGTGCACTCAGCGCGGCTGAGATCGCCGCTTATGACGCGCCGTTCCCTGACAGCCGCTACAAGGCAGGCGCGCGGATATTCCCCAGCTTCGTTCCGTTCGAAAACAATGTCGCGATCCCCGATCAGAAACGTGCGTGGCAAGTGTTTGAGCAATGGGACAAGCCATTCCTGTGTTGCTTCAGCGACGGCGATCCCGTCACGCGCGGGGGCGAGAGCCGTTTCATCGGCCGCGTTCCCGGTACAGCGGGTCAGCCGCATTGCACGTTGAAGGGCGGTCACTTCATTCAGGAAAATGATCCGCAAGGCTTCGTCGACTGCATCCTAAAAGTGCGATGACGATGAAAGTCTTGCGCACTCCTGAGGCCGCTTTCGCCGACCTTCCGGACTATCCGTTTGCGGCACATTATGTTGAGGTTGAAACGCACGGCACACCAGCCTTGCGGTTGCATTATGTCGATGAAGGCCCCCGCGATGCTGCGCCGATCCTGCTGCTGCATGGAGAGCCGACCTGGTCCTATCTCTACCGCAAATTTATACCACCGCTCGCCGCCGCCGGGCACCGCGTGCTGGCACCTGATTTGATTGGCTTTGGCAAGTCTGACAAGCCGGCCAGCCGCGACGATTATAGCTATGAACGCCATGTGGCTTGGCTGAGCGACTGGCTGACGCAGCTTGATCTCAACAACATCACGCTGTTCTGTCAGGATTGGGGCGGGTTGATCGGGCTGCGGCTGGTTGCGGCTTTTCCGGATCGTTTTGCCCGGCTGGTGATTTCAAACACCTATTTGCCCGTTGGCGAGAATATTGGTCCCGGTTTCGATGGCTGGCGCGCATTCAGTCAGGCCACGCCCGAATTCAAGAGCGGCCGGATCGTTGATGGCGGCTGTAACCGCGCACTGACCAGCGCCGAGATCGCCGCTTATGATACGCCGTTCCCCGATGAGAATTTCAAGGCCGGCGCGCGCCAGTTTCCTGTGCTCGTGCCAGTGACCCCGGACCATCTGTCGGTTGCCGAAAACGTCGCGGCATGGGCACAGCTTGAACGCTTCGACAAACCGGTGCTCACCTGCTTTGGCCATCAGGACAAGGTGCTAGGTCATCTCGATACGGAAATTCAACGACGCATTCCCGGCGCAAAGGGGCAACCGCATTGCCGGATAGACGCCAGCCATTTCTGTCAGGAAGATCAGCCGGAACAGCTGGTCGCGTTGATCCGCAATTTCGTCGCTGCCTAGGCAACGGTCCGGCGGTTAAACGGCCCGTCGCCGCCGTCTGCGCCACCAGATCATAGCCACCGTTGCTATCAATAATAGCCCGCCCACCGGCCATAATGCGATAAGCCGCGGTATCAGCAATGTGCGCATGGCATTTGCAAATATCTGTTTGGGCGCAGTGTAGCCGTCCGGCATGGGCAGCACGTTGTTTGCCTTGGCAAAGGCGGCGTAATCGGATTGCATATCGGCAAAACGTTGCGGGTCGGAACCCGACAGGTCGTTGGTCTCACCGGGGTCGGTGGTAATGTTGTAAAGCCGCCAGCGGCCATCGCCATAAGGCGGCAGGTTTTTGATGAGCTTGTAATCGCCTTTGAACAGCACGGCGTTGCCCGACAATTCATAGCCCAATGGCTTGTCCGCCGAATGGACGGACGATGCCGCCCCTGTGAGCATCGGTGTCAGGTCCATCCCAATCATAGGTTCGACGCGGCGTCCGGAAAAACTGCCTTGCTGCGGCGCGACGCCGGCGAGCTTCAGCAAAGTCAGCGGCATATCGGTGACATGCGCAAAACCCGATGTAATGCTGCCACCCTTAATCGCGCGGTTGCCCGGCCAGGCTATGATCATGGGAACACGCAAGCCACCTTCGTTCGCGGTAAACTTATATCCACGCAGCGGCGATGCCGATGCACTGGCAAATCCCGCACCTTGTGCGGTCAGCGAACCCGCGCGTCCCTGTTGAGCAACGCTTTGATCATAAAGGTGATTGGCGTTCCAGCGCGTAAACGCGCCCATGTTCATCGGGTCAGTCGCTTCCGCACCATTGTCCGACAGAAACACGAAGATGGTGTTTTCATATTCACCGATGGCCTTCAAATGCGTGATCAACCGGCCGATTTCGCGGTCCATCGCCGTGCCCATGGCAGCATAAGCGGCCATCGCACCCGCACGTTGCCGCTTTTGCTCTGCCGACAATTTCGACCAGTCACCACTGGTGCCCATGGTCACCATCGCAACGTCCGCTGGCATCACGCCTTTGGCAATCGCTGCGGCGCGGCGCTCTTTGCGTAGCGCGGTCCAACCCGCATTATAGCGCCCGGCATAAGCCGCAATGTCCGCATCGCGTGCCTGCACCGGGATGTGGTTGGCGATGAAATTGACGGACGCCAGAAACGGTTTTCCGCTCGCCCTGCCGCGATCGATATAGCCGATCATCCTGTCGACAATCAGCGTTGAGGAGTAAAAGCGCTTCGGCAGTTTGGCCGGCTTTCCATCGTCGCTCCACTCGGTCTTGTCATAAATCAGCAGATTGGGCTTATCTTCAAAATTGTCCGCGCCCGATTGCGCCAGCGCGAGCGCGTGGTCATAGCCGCGTGCCGTCGGCAAAGTATCGGGCGTGTGGCCCAGATGCCATTTTCCGGTCAGATAGGTGCGGTAGCCACCCGCACGCAGCTGGTCCGCAATGGTCACGACGCGGTTGTTCAAATGCGCCTCATAACCCGGTTTGCCGAGATGTTCCGGCGGAATTGTCTCCGGCATATTGCCCAGACCTGCGCGGTGATTGATCACGCCGGTTTGCAGCATCGCGCGCGTTGGCGAGCAGGACCCTGCCACATGGAAGTTCGAAAAACGCACGCCCTTGGCGGCAAGCGCGTCGATATTGGGCGTCGCAATCTCTCCGCCGAAGGCCCCGACATCACTAAAGCCCCAATCATCGGCCAATAGGATGACGATATTGGGGGCTTTTGCGGGCGCGGACTGTGCACCGAGCGTGGCCGGGCTGAGCAACGCCAGCGCCGTTAATAGCGTTGCCGGTCCTTTCAGCTTCATTGGTTCAGCAAAGCCTCAAGACAGCCCGTCTGCGCGAGCAGCGGGTCAATCCGCCCCCGCGCCTTTGCATCCAACGCGGCATAACGCGCGCGCAAATCGGCGAGGCACTTCACCTGATATTTGAAAACACCCTGCGTGTAGGGCAGGCCCATCGCGGTGATGTGGAAACTATTTTCGCCTGACTCAATCGCGGCGGCGTTGGCGAGCAGGAAGGGCATGTAAATTTCGCCCACCTGTTGCAGCCACGCGGTGATAATAGGCGCAAAGGGCGCATCTGCCTTATCCCATTCGCCCGTTATTCCCGACATATCATCAATATGGAGCAGCCAGCGGAAGCTATAAGGAAAATCCTTGCGCATCATCGCCTGCGCCGTGGGGTCAACGCCAAGCTGTGACAATTGGCCGTACATCCCGAACTCCGCCATGCTGGGCCGCGAACCGAACAGACAATGTTGATCCACTACATGCGTTTCCAGCGCACCCAGAATTGCGCGGGTTGACGCCTCGATCAACGGGAAGTTTTCGGCCGCGCAGCCGACAATCGCCATGCGGCCGACCTGGCGCGCGCGGAACTGTTCGGCATAGCCCTGACTTGTCGTCAGGCCGCCGCCCTTCATGGCATCAAACGCGAGCCAGCGGCTCATCTGGATCTGGTCGACCTCCTCCAGCCAGCGATAACCGAACATCGCCTTTGTAACCCACTCATCGGCGAAATCCTCAATCAAATGCGCGATAAAGGCGTGCGCCGGATCGGGCGGGATGACCGAGCGTTCGGAATGCCGCGCCTCCAGATCATAGATCAGCGGCGTTGAATCATTGTGAAATGTGCCATCGGGATATTCCATCACGGGGATGACGGGCGCTTTGACCTTGCTCAACGCATCGCGTGAATCAGCACCATGCACCCACAGATGCGGGATGCGGCGATAGCGCATAAGCGCGCGCATCTTCATCGAATAAGGCGATCCGAGTGCGCCGTTGATCGTGTACATGGCCTTAGTTCCTTCCGTCATGGCGGGTGGACGTCTGTAAAGCGTCCTATTGACATTATCAATGTCAATATATCGGCGGGGAGCCTATTGATGAGGGCAGAGATGTGTTCCCTCGGCGGCCCCGCCGATGCTTTGAAACACCGTCTGGCTGTGCCAATTACATAATTTGACATAATGTCATATTTGATGATATGTCAAATATATGAGAAGCAAAGTCGATAGCCTGCCGGGCACCAAGCGTGAACGCACCCGCGACCAGTTGTTGGTGTCGGCGCAATCGCTGTTGATGCACGAAGGCGCCGGGGCGCTCGGCCTGCGTCAGATTACGACCCATGCCGGCATGGTGCATGCGAGTTTCTACAATTATTATCCGGATGTAGCTGCGCTGCTCGGTGATTTGGGTGAGCTGCTGGGGGCAACGCATGCCGCGGCGATGGCAATGCCCAGCGAAGGCGTTGAAGACGCGGCAGCGCGCTTTGCACGGATCACGCGTCAGACGTTGCGCATTGTGGCGGAGCAACCTGACTTCGGCCGGATGATGTTCGACATTGGCTTGCCGACTGACCGGCTGGCTACCGAGTTGCGGTTGCGGTTGAAGATGGACATTGACGAGGGCGTTGCGAATGGTCTCTTCACGGTGGCTGACGTCGACCTTGCAACCTCGATCGTTGCGGGGGCCATTACGGGTCTGGCACTCGATCTGCATCGGGGTGTCTTAGGCTTCGACAAGATTGATCCCGCAACCGCCCAGCTTCTGAAATATTTGGGACTGGATGCCGCCGAAGCGGAGCGGTTAGCACATGCGGCTTTTGATTTTCCACCGCCACCCCAATTGCCGATGCGTTGGCTGGCGCTGCCGACGTCCCCGCAATCACACACAGGAAACACGCAATGAAGCGTACAGCACGCCGCGGCATCGTGATCGACAAGGGCGCGCGCGATTTCGAGGCGGCGCTGCTCGGTACCAGCTTCAATGCGCAAGACCCGGGGCGGCGTCCCGATCGGATTGTACAGGCGAATGACGTGGAAGAGGTTATCGCGGCGGTAAAGCGCGCGCGTGATGAAGGCCTGACAATCGGTATCTGTTCAGGCGGGCATAGCTGGGCGCAAAACCACATTCGCGACAGCGGGATGCTGCTTGATTTGTCGCGGTTGAACAGTATCGCGATCGACAGCGAAGATGGCATTGTAATCATTGGCCCGGGCTGCCTTGCAGGGGAACTCAATGCGGCGCTGGTAAAACATAAACTCTTCTTTCCTGTCGCACATGCCTATACGGTCGGCATGGGCGGTTTCCTGCTGCAAGGCGGCTTTGGTTGGAACAGCCGCGCGTTGGGGCTGGCGTGCCAGAGTGTGATCGGCATTGATGTCGTTCTCGCCGATGGCACGTTGGTGCATGCCAACGAACGGGAAAATCCCGAATTGCTCTGGGCCGCGCGGGGCGCAGGGCCGGGCTTTTTTGGTGTCGTGGTTCGTTTTCATCTGAAGCTGCACCGCCGCCCCAAATTTATCGGGTTGAAGCTGCAAGTTTTTCGTATGCGCCATTTGGAAGAGGTGATGGCATGGGCAGACAAAGTGGGGCCGGATGTGTCGCCTTCTGTCGAGTTTCAACTGGTCTTCAACCGAAAGGCGACCGGCATCTTCTCCCACGGCATTGAAGTTTTGGCGCCGGTCCTGACCGATAGCTGGCGCGAGGCGCGGGACGCGGTTGCCTTCATCAACGATGGCCCATTGCGGTCCAAGGCCAGTCTGAATCTGCCGCTGATGCCGATGTCGCTCAACATGATGATGAATACCGGTGAGAAGACGCTGTTCCTGCCCAATACACGTTGGACCGCCGACAGCATGTGGATGAATGATCCGATTGATCCGCTGCTGCCCGCGCTACGCAAGATTGCAGACAGTCAGCCGGCCGCACCAAGCCATGCCTTATGGCTCAACTGGAACGCCCCGCCGTCCCGACCCGACATGGCTTTTTCGCTCGAAGCACGCACCTATCTCGCGCTTTATGGCGGGTTACGCGGCACGGCGGCGACACCCGCCGATGAAAGCTGGGCAACCGACCATATGCGCGCGTTGCAACCGCACAGCGTCGGCATTCAGCTCGCTGATGAAAATCTGGGGCGCCGGCCGATGCCGTTTATGGCCACAGGCAATCTGGAACGGCTGGACGCACTGCGCGCGACGTTTGATCCAGAAGGCCGATTCAATAGTTATATGGGGCGTGCATTATGAAAAGCAGTAAGCCAATTGCCGGGCGCTATCTGGGCTATCGAGAGGCGGACGATGCGCAGCCCTATGCCCGATTTTTCAACCCAGAGCTTGCCCCGTTGGCACCGCATGTGTGCGCGGCGCTTGATCGCGGCGGCGTACCCGATGTTCTGATCCCCGGCATTGACCAGGCGAATAGCAACCTGTTCGGCGCGGAGGCTGTGTTGGAAGATGGCTGGGTCCTGACGCAAGACGGCGGCATGCGGGTCAGCGTGCGCACGGCCATGCCCGGTGTCACCCCGGCGATGGTGGATTGGTGGTTCGGCTGGCATGGCGATGCGGCCGCCAAATATAAGCTTTGGCACCCGCAGGCACATGTCCATGTCGGCTGGCGCGAAACGCCCCCCGCAGGGACCAGCGGGCGTGCACTTTATGTTGGGCAGACGTCCATTGTTGACGAATATATTGGCAGCGGCCTGATCCGTGGCGCGATCCGTTTTGTGCCCCCCGCAACGCTTGGTTTTACCGACAAGAGTCTGGATGACGACCAACAGGCCACCATCATTTGCGCGCGGATCGGCCTTGGCAACGCCCCGATCGATGTCGGCTATCTGGCGCACCATGTCCGCGCGGTTCCCGGCGGCAGTGAAATGCGGTCGCGTTTCTGGATGGGCGGACGCCATGTCGGTGGACGCAACCTCGTCGGCAGCATGGCTGCAGCTGCCGCGAAGCGCGTTTTGCGCCTAACCGAGACTGACGCCCGTGCGTTGCTGGTGCATTGCGCGCAAGAAATGCCGCATCTGGCATCCTTCCTGCCTGAGCTGTTCAGCGCATTCAAAGGCGAGCGATAAGTTTGCCATTGGCGCCGTTGCAAGACGCGCGCGGCCAAAAATCAAGGTGCAACAATGCGATGTTGCGCAAGATGTTCATAGTCGGCCATGCAGGCATCGGCGACGGCGCGGGCTTCATCATCGAGGTTGAGCGGGCGTATATCTGGTTTTTGGAAGCCCGTGCTGGCCGCGACCGCGTCATACCAATGGCTTGCCCAAATGCCGTCATCTGGGTGGATGCCAGCGGGCCATGACAACATGGCTGGGTCCCATGCGATGTTGAGTGCATCGCAGAGCAAAGCCAACGTCTTCGCGGGATTTTTAAGAATGTCCGCGCTGTCGACGACGGGTGGGGCATGGCCGGTCCGGTCGGCGATACGATCAAAGAACGCACGCTGGGTTGCGTAACCAAGGTCTTCGACGTTCACGCTTTCTCGCTTAACGCGGTAGCTGGCGACCATATACGCAGGTTCGCGAACCAGAAAGGCGTGGCGGCAGTTGGTCAAATCATCGGGTTGGATTGGGCCGACCATATGATGGGTCATCTGCTTTTGATACCACAGGCGCGCACCTCCCGGTGCCGGACCGGACAAGCGGGCTGCTACGCTGGACCAGTTGCAATCCATATCGGCGATGACGTCTGCTGCCATCGGGTGCGGCTCACCGCTATGTGCAAGGAAACAGCCGTAAAAGGGTTCGTCACTGACCGCGCAATCCGCGCGCGACGAAAAGCTGCGCATCATAGCCGTCGAGATGTTTCGTGGCCCCGACCACATGCATATCCGCTGCGTCAAGGTCGGCTCTGGCCCGCAATATCGCGTTCGATGAAGGCGCGGTAGAGATTTTGTAGGCGTTCGACGACTGGCCCCTTTCCATCGGTCAAGACACGGCCATCGATGGTGTGCGCGGGAACAACTCCGGCAAAGGTTCCGGTGACAAAAGCTTCATCG
>JBILOZ010000186.1:0-3085 GCA_044374245.1 Sphingorhabdus sp.
CTGCAGCGTCGGCATATACCGCTGCGCGACCGGCCCAAGAACGCGGCGCAAAATAATATTCAGGCGGCATCGCAATATGCCGCTGATCAATGCCGGTATTGCCCAGAATATCCGCCATGCGTGCCGGTAACGCGTGACCTTTGGCCTGCGCCAATATCGACAAGACCTGATCTTGCGTAATGCCGTGCGGCGGCACAGCGGTGCCAAGCGAGAGCAAGCGGGGGGAAGTAGGCGTCATTGGTCAATCAGCTACGCCTGTTATCGGCTTTGCGCTAGGTAGACTTTACCCTACCCCGATTTACGCCCAACCGACATAGCGCCCTTTCGCAATTGCAGCGCGAAGATGACAAGCATGGCGGGGCTTGATAGAGGACCGCCAAACCGAGATTGAAAGAAGCACTGAACATGAATGCCATCACCCGTCCCGTCCGTACCCGGGTAGCCCCTTCACCCACTGGCGATCCGCACGTCGGCACGGCCTATATCGCGCTCATCAACTATTGCTTTGCCAAGAAGCATGGCGGCGAATTCCTGCTGCGGATTGAGGATACCGATCAAGTGCGGTCAACGCCGCAATCGGAAAAAATGATTCTGGAATCGCTCCGCTGGCTTGGGCTTAGCTGGGATGAAGGTCCGGATGTTGGCGGACCGCACGGGCCCTATCGCCAGTCGGAACGGAGCGCGATCTACACCGAACATTGCGATCGCTTGCTGGCCGATGGCCATGCATTCAAATGCTATTGCACGCCTGAAAAGCTTAGCGCCTCGCGTGCGGCCCAAATGGCGGCGAAGTTGCCACCCAAATATGACGGCACCTGCCTTTCGCTCACCACCGACGACTGCGCGAAGCTCGACGCAGACGGCGTGCCGCATGTTGTCCGCATGAAAATTCCAACGACAGGCACATGCATCGTTCAGGACACGTTGCGCGGCGAGATCGAGTTTGAATATTCGGTGGTCGATATGCAGGTTCTGATGAAATCAGACGGATTGCCGACCTATCATCTGGCCAATGTCGTCGATGACCATCTGATGGAAATCACGCATGTCATGCGCGGCGAAGAGTGGATTTCGTCGGCGCCCAAGCATTTGTTGCTATATCAATATTTCGGCTGGGAACCGCCAGTGCTCACGCACTTGCCGTTGCTGCGCAATGCCGACAAATCAAAGCTGTCAAAGCGGAAGAACCCGACAAGCATCTTATATTATCAGCGCGCAGGTTATTTGCCGCAGGCGATGCAGAACTTTCTGGGACTGTTCATTAAATCGGCAAGCGAAGAAGACGAAAAGACCTCGCTCCAAACGCTTATCGACGAATTTGACGTGCACAATATATCGCTCGGCGGGCCCGTGTTCGACACGTCGAAACTGGACTGGCTGAATGGCCGTTATCTGCGCGAAGAATTGAGCGTTTCCGAGTTTCTGGACGCCGTAAAAGCATGGGCATTGAACGACAGCTATCTGACGCCGATTGCCGAAATGGCGCAGGCGCGGATTACCAAAATGTCCGACCTTGGCGGGCTTACCGCCATGTTCTTCATGAACCGCATTGAGGGCATGACACTTGAACGGCTACGCGATGGCGTGAAGCTGGAACAGGATGTGCAACGCGCGGCCTATACGATTGCGCTGCAGCAGTTTGACGGGATGATCGAATGGCACCGGGACGGTGTTGAGGGAACATTGCGCCGCACGGCCGAAGTTCTCGATGCCAAGTTGAAGGATGTTATCCGGCCATTCTATCTGGCCATAACCGGAAGCGCGCAAGGCGTGCCCTTGTTTGACGCCATCACCCATCTTGGCCGCGACATCATCCGTGAACGGTTGCGCCATGCCATGGAGCTACTTGGGCCAGCGACATCGAAAGAGGTCAAGGCTTGGACCGATTTGCTGACGGCCCCGCCAAAGGCAGAATGAGCCGCCTTTCCATACCAAATGGCTGGGAAGCACCCTTAAGCGCGGCACTGGCCAGCGAAGGCATGGCTGCACTTGCACGGTTTTTGGAGGCCGAGCAGGCGGCTGGCAAAACGATATACCCGGAACAATCCGCATGGTTTCGCGCGCTTGAACTGACCCCGCTCGATCGGGTGCGGGTCGTCATTTTGGGGCAAGATCCCTATCATGGCCCGGGCCAAGCCCATGGGCTGAGCTTCAGCGTGCCGCCGGGCGTCCGGCCGCCGCCAAGCCTTGTGAACATTTACAAGGAACTGGAAAGCGATCTTGGCATACGCCGTCCGTCCCATGGCTTTTTGGAGCATTGGGCGAAGCAAGGCGTGTTATTGTTGAACAGCGTCCTGACGGTCGAAATGGCCAAGGCCGCTTCGCATAGCCGGAAAGGATGGGAACAGTTTACCGACGCGATTGTTGGGCGCGTAAATGACAAGCGAGATCCGGTCGTGTTCATGCTGTGGGGTGCCTATGCCCATAAGAAAGCGGCCAATGTCGATGCCAGCCGCCATTTGGTGCTGAAGGCTGCGCATCCATCGCCCTTGTCTGCGTATAACGGCTTTCTGGGCTGCAAACATTTCTCGCAATGCAATGGCTTTCTGACTAGCAAGGGTCAGCCTCCGATTGATTGGACTTTGCCCGATGCGGTTTAGTGAACAGCCCCACCGCCGTTTCAATCCGCTGAAAAACGAATGGATTTTGGTGTCGCCGCACAGGGCAAATCGTCCATGGCAGGGGCAACAAGACACGCCAGACAATGCAGTGCGTCCAAGCCATGACGCGAACTGCTATTTGTGCCCGGGCAATGAACGCGCTGGCGGGATACACAACCCCGATTACAAAAATGTCTTCATTTTCGACAATGACTTTGCCGCGCTGATGCCGGGAAGCAGCGACGAAACGGACGAGGACAATACTTTGTTTCGTGCAGCACCTGCCCATGGCACATGCCGGGTGATCTGCTTCTCCCCGGACCATGGAAAGACATTGCCCGAAATGCCGGTGGCCGAGATCGCGGCCGTCGTTGACAATTGGGCGGCGCAGGAAGCCGAGCTGTCGGCCAACCATGCCTATGTGCAGATCTTTGAAAACAAAGGCGCGATGATGGGCTGTTCCAGCCCGCACCCGCACGGACAAA
>JBILOZ010000057.1:0-11731 GCA_044374245.1 Sphingorhabdus sp.
GGGCCGCTTGAAAACCATATTGTCGAACAGCCTCTCTGATCCTGAAGTGGTCATAGAAGGGGAAAGCGTACCCGTGCGCATTCGCCGCAACCCGCGGGCAAAGCGCATTTCGATGCGCGCCGATGCCGTGAAGCGCGAAATCCGCATAACGATGCCGCATTATACGCCGACAAATGTCGCCCTCGATTTTGTCGAAAAGAAACGCGAATGGATCGCCACGCGGTTAAACAGCGCGCCTGACATTGCCCCCATTGCCCCTGGCAGCGAAATCGCTGTCGAAGGCGAAAGCCACCTGATTGAATGGCGCGAAGAATGGCCGCGCAGCATTCGCTGCGGCGAAGGCATGCTGCGCTTGGGTGGTCCAAGGGAGTCGGTTGAAGCCCGCATCTTGCGATGGCTCAAGGGCGAAGCGCGGCGGATTTTCACCAAAGAAATCGCGCATTATTGCGACAAAGCCGGTGAGCCAGTCCCACGCTTATCGCTGGGCGATCCGCGCAGCCGGTGGGGCAGCTGTTCCAGCCGGGGGACCATTTCGCTCAGCTGGCGGCTGATCATGGCGCCTGCATCTGTGCGCCGTTCGGTCATCGCCCACGAGGTCGCGCATATGCGGCATATGAACCACAGCCCCGACTTCTACGCGTGGCTCGATGTCCTCTTTGAAGGCAACCGCAAGGCTGCGGACCAGTGGTTGAAAATGCACGGCACGGGTTTGCAACGGGTTGGGCGATAGGGAAGATAAAATGCTAGAAATGCGGGACTCATGCGAACGATGCACATCGCCACTGCCGATGGACAGCGGCGACGCGATGATTTGCAGCTATGAATGCACCTTTTGCGCACCCTGCGTGCATGGCCCGCTGAATGGTCGCTGCCCCAATTGTGGCGGCGACCTTCAGCCAAGGCCAAAACGCATTAAGAAATAATCAGGTCAGCCTTTGGCGGCGTCGCCACCCAGCGCGCCATATTTCTTTTCAAAACCGGCGACATCGCCCGCCTCGAGATACTTGGCCTGATCAATCCAGTTGTCGCGGCTGATGCGGCCCGCAAATGCGCCGAGCTTGCCATCAATTTCCGCAACATCAGCGGCCGTCCAACTCGCCACTTGGGCAAAGCTGGTTACGCCCAATGCCTTGAGCATAGTGTTCACTTTCGGACCAAGGCCCTTCAACAATTCGAGATTGTCAGGGACCGATACCTTAGCCTTGGCCGCTGGTTTGGCGACCTTTGGCTTGGGTGCGGCTTCTGCCTTCACCTTCGCCGCGGCAGCTTTCGGCGCGAATTTGGGCGCAGGCGCGGCCTTTGCTTTTGCGGCTACAGGCTTCGCTGCTGGCTTGGGCGCGGGGACCTTGGCAACTGCGGCCTTCGGTTTAGCAGCCTTCGGTGCCGTTGGCTTCGGCGCTGCGGCTTTTGGGGCAGCCTTAGGTGCAGTCTTCGGTGCAGCTTTTGGGGCAGCTTTAGGTGCAGGCACCTTCGCCGTTTTGGCCTTTGCCGCAACGGGCTTCGCGGCAGCTGCTGGCGCGGCCTTCGTTGCCGCAGCTTTTGCTGGCGCCTTTACCTTGGCTTTCGCGGTTTTCTTCGCTGGCGCAGGACCGTCCGTCAACTTCGGCGCAGCAGGCGCCTTCGCAACAGCTGCCGCAGGTGGTGGCGAAGCAACGTCTTTCGGCTGCGCAGCTGTCTTCTTCGCACCGTTACGCGCGAGCAACCACAAACCTAAAATGGCAACAATGGCCACCGCAATAATAATCAGTAGATTGTTGGACATAATATTCCTCCCAGAAACGCCCTCAATATCACCAACGGGTTACGCAATTTTTGCAGGGCGTGAAAGCGTTAATCCGCCGCGCCAACATTTGCGCGATTTCGTTAGTTCCCTGCTTCGCGCGCAACCTCACGCCAGCCAATGTCGCGGCGGCAAAAGCCATCGGGGAAAACGACCTGATCCACCGCTGCATAGGCCTTGGCCTGCGCGACGGTCACATTTGCCCCGGTTGCGGTAACGTTTAACACACGTCCGCCCGCTGCCACCAATTGCCCGTCCACTTCAGCAGTGCCTGCATGAAATACCTTCGCGCCGGACACAACGGCCAGATCAATCGCGCCGCCCTTTTGCGGCACATCGGGATAGCCGTTCGCCGCCATAACGACCGTCAGTGCCGTGTCGGACGAAAAGCTTGGAGCCGCCGCTTCAGAAAGCTTTCCAGTCGCAACCGCCAACATCAACGCCGCAAGGTCGCCATCAAAACGCGTCATCAGCACCTGGCATTCGGGATCACCAAAGCGCGCATTATATTCGATGAGCTTTGGCCCCTCATCGGTCAGCATGAGGCCCGCGAACAAAACGCCCGAATAGGGCATATCGTGCGCCGCCATATACGCCACTGTCGGCTTAATGATGCGGTCCATGACTTCGGCTTGCAACGCAGGCGTCAGAACAATTGCGGGTGAATATGCGCCCATGCCGCCGGTGTTGGGGCCAATATCACCATCGCCGACCCGCTTATGATCTTGCGCAGACCCGAATGCGACAACGTCGCGGCCATCGGTCAGTGCGAAAAAGCTGGCTTCTTCTCCGGTCATAAATTCTTCGATGACAACAGAGGCACCCGCGTCCCCAAAACCGCCACCAAACATATCTTCAATAGCGGCTTCCGCATCTGCGCGGGTTTCCGCGATAATCACGCCTTTGCCCGCAGCAAGGCCGTCTGCTTTAATGACATAGGGTGCTTGGAATGCGTCGAGGCCAGATAGTGCCGACGCTTTGCTATCATGACGGACATAGCCTGCTGTGGGGATACCCGCTGCTGCACATATATCTTTGGTAAAGCCTTTCGACCCTTCCAATTGTGCCGCCTTTTGATTGGGACCGAAAACGGGAATGCCCGCATCGCGCAGGCTATCGCCCAGGCCGGCAACAAGCGGTGCTTCTGGACCAACCACGACCAACCCGACATCATGCCCCGCGCAAAAGGATATGACCGCCGCATGGTCAGATATGTTCAATGCAACCAGATCCGCCTCTTCGGCAATCCCGGGATTGCCCGGCGTGGCAAAGAGTGTATCGCAATTTGGCGATTGCGCGAGCTTCCACGCCAGCGCATGTTCGCGTCCACCCGATCCGATGAGCAAGATATTCATGTCCGCAAATGACCCCTTTGAAAATGCTGACCCGCAAGTTGCCCGCCTGTTAGCCGAGGAGCGGCCCGGCGACAATGCCCAGGCCATGAGCGTGTCGGAGTTATCGCTGGCGTTGAAGCGTACTGTTGAGGACCGGTTCGGCCATGTCCGCGTGCGCGGGGAGATTTCGGGCTTTAAGCGCGCGGCGTCGGGCCATATTTATTTCTCGCTAAAAGACGAAAATGCGCGGCTGGACGCGGTCATGTGGAAAGGTGGGGCGGCGCGTCTGCCCTTCGCCCCGGAAGACGGGCTGGAGGTTGTCGCCACGGGCAAATTGACGACCTATGCGGGCCGGTCGAACTATCAGATCGTGGTCGAAAGTCTGGAAGTCGCAGGCGAAGGCGCGATGATGCTTTTGTTTGAAAAGCTAAAGGCACGGCTCGCCGCCGAAGGTTTATTTGCACCGGAACGCAAGAAAAAGCTGCCGTCACTGCCGCGTACAATTGGCGTCGTAACCTCGCCCACCGGCGCAGTCATCCGTGATATCCTGCACCGTCTGGCCGATCGCTTTCCAAGCCATGTGATCGTCTGGCCCGTATTGGTGCAAGGCGAAGGCGCCGCCGCCCAAATCGCGCGTGCGGTCAATGGATTTTCGGCCATGCCCCATGACGGACCCACGCGCCGCCCTGACCTGGTTATCGTGGCGCGCGGCGGTGGGTCTATTGAGGATCTATGGGCATTTAATGATGAGGCCGTCGTCCGAGCCGTCGCGGATTGCACGATACCCATCATATCGGCAGTCGGGCATGAAACCGATACAACGCTGTGCGACTTTGCCGCAGATTTGCGCGCGCCGACGCCTACGGCCGCGGCCGAAATTGCCGTTCCTGTGCGCAGCGATTTGCTGCAACGCGTGGGGCAATTCGGACTGCGCATGTCCAACATGATACGCAAAAAGGTCGACCTTGCGGCTGAACGGCTTGAGGCGCAGCGCCGTCTGATGCCGCGTCTGTCAGACCTTGCCGCGCCGCATCAGCAGCGCACAGATGATCTGTCCGAACGGCTTCGCCAATCGCTTCGGACCAGAGTGGGCAAGGCTGAAGTGGCTTTTTCAGCGCCAGCAATGATGCTGCATCCGCGTCTTTTGACAAGGCGCGCCGAGCAAGGGCAGCAGCGCCTTGATGCGTTGACGCGGCTGGTAAGCACATTGCATCCCGAAGCCCCGCTTAAGCGCGGCTTTGCGCGCGTGACCGATACGAATGGCAAAACCATTATGACGCGGGAAGCAGCCGTGAAAGCGGGTGACGTGACGTTGCGGTTTGTCGATGGCGAAGTCGGTGGCCAAGTAAGTGGCGGCCCTGCACCGCGAATATCCCCGACGAAACCAGCAAAAGCTGCCGTCAATCAAGGCAATTTGTTCGACGGGTAAAGCCGTGCATTGCCCATTCAGTATCGATGCGCCATAATGTCCAAATGTTGATGTCTTCCAAGAATAAAGTCGCCCGCCTGCATTATATGGCAAACAGTTTTCGTATGCTGACCGCAGGCGACCATGTCCTGTGCGCCGAAACGGGGCAGGCCATTCCATTGGAAGATTTGCGCTATTGGAGCGTCGTCAAACAGGAACCCTATGTCAGCGCGGATGCATCCGTTCGCGCGACGATGAAAAAGGGTTGATGGATTGCAGCATTCCGGCTGGATTTTCTTAACCGCGCTCGCGGGAATCTCCGCGCAGCCATTAAGCGCCGCGACTGCACCGACAGCAAACACGCAACAGCCAGCGGCCTCCAAAGATTTCTGGATGTCTATGCCAGCGATACAGGGCGGCTTGGTCATCGCACGTGCGCCACGCGGCGCACTGTCCGTCACGCTGAACGGCGTTGCCCTGCCGTTGACAGCCGACGGCTTTTTCCTGATGGGTTTTGACCGCGATGCCGAATACAGCGCGATCCTGACCGCGACATTCGCCGATGGTCGGACGCTGGAGCGCACTTTGGCGGTAACACCGGGCAACTGGCGGATTGAACATGTTTCTGCGAACCCGACGGGCGGCGCAAAAACAAGCGCAGAGTTTGCTGCAAGACGCGGCGCGGAGCTCGACCGCATAAATGCAGCGCGAGCCAAAACCACGCTGGGCAATGGCTGGCGGCAAGCATTCATTCGCCCTGTGGCTGGCCGGACGTCTGGCCTATTTGGCGCGCAGCGTATCTATAACGGGACGCCCGGCAGCTATCATAGCGGCATGGACATTGCCGCACCAAATGGGACAGATTTTGTCGCGCCGGCGGATGGTGTTGTCACGCTTGCGGCCACGGATGCCTTCACGCTGGAGGGGCATTTGCTGATGATTGATCATGGCATGGGTCTTAACAGCGCATTTTTACACTGCTCCGAACTGCTCGTAAAAGAAGGCGATTATGTGAAGCAGGGGCAAGTCATCGGACGCGTTGGCGCGACCGGACGGGCAAGCGGCCCGCATCTGCATTGGGGCATGAAATGGAACAATGCGCGCATTGATCCCAAGCTGTTAATCCCCGCAAAATAAGCGGCCTTAGACGGGCAGACTGAACCACAGCAGATGCGTGGGGGGAAAAACGGCATGCGGGAAGACATGTCGGCCGCAAAAAGACGCTCGGTCGCGTCTCGTTCAATATAAGAAAATGGAGGCCCGAGCCGGAATCGAACCGGCGTGCAAGGATTTGCAGTCCTCTGCGTCACCACTCCGCCATCGGGCCCCTAAACAACAACCTGCCTAATCAGCAATGCCGCCATGTGGTGAAGGCGGGCAATTAGCGGCTTGCAGAATTCATTGCAACCGGCAATCTGGAATGCTGTGCCATGTGCGCCACAAGCCATGGAAAAAGTTGCTATTTGCATCCTGAAATAGGCCGTTTGTCTGAATCCAGCTTGGCGGGACGGGTTCGGATAGCTAGAACGGGAGCGAGAGGCTGTATTGTGTTTGCAATACAGTTGTGCCACATGGCCAGCAGGTTAATGGAAATATTCCGATGGAATCAGGTAAATTTGAAGATATGCGGCGTTCAATGGTGGACAGCCAGCTGCGTACAAGCGGTGTAACCGAAAGCTGGGTGCTCGCCGCAATGGGCAGCATCGCGCGCGAAGATTATGTCCCCGTTTCGCACCAGACAACGGCCTATATGGACCGGTCGCTTGAGCTGCAAAATGGCGAGATGTTAAATCCGCCGGTTTCAACTGCATTGTTGTTGCAGGCTGCTGACGTGCAGGCGGACGACAATATTCTGCTCATTGGCCAATCCGATGGATATGTCGCTGCGATATTGAAAACACGTAGCGCGCATGTGACCACGGCAGCCGCAGACAATCTCGGCGCGGCCAGCGCCAACGCACCTTATGCCTGCATCATTATCGACGGCGCCGCTGAAGAACTGCCCGATGCGCTGTTTACGCTCGCCGCAGATGGTGCCCGGTTGGTCACTGGGATTGTTGAGGGCGCCGTTACGCGCCTCGCAAAAGGATATGTGCAGAACGGGAACGTTGCTTTGAAATCAATCGCCGATAGCGAGATCGCGCCTTTACCCGCATTTGCCCGCAAGCCGGAGTTTGTGTTTTGAGCGCGCGTCATTTTATCACTGTCGCATTGCTCGCGTCGGCAGCTTGTTCGGCTCCGGCGATGGCGGATACGCTGCGCGATGCGCTGGTCTCGGCTTATGAAACCAACCCGAACCTGACCGCAGCGCGCGCCGGGCAGCGTGCGACAAACGAAGCGGTGCCGCTGGCTAAGGCCAATGGCCGCCCCGATGTCATCGTTCAGCCGACCTATGTTGAAAACGTGCTTCAGGACAGCGGCGCATCGGTCGTTCAAGCGCGTGGCGTCAGCATCAGCGGCACCATTTCCGCGCCGCTTTATGCAGGTGGTGGCATTAGAAACGCCGTGCGCGCCGCTGAAAATCGCGTCGAGGCCGGATTTGCCAATTTGCGTGGCACCGAAAGCGCCATTTTCTCGGCTGTGGTTGGCGCATATATGGACGTCATTCGCGACGAATCGATTGTTGACCTGAACCGCGCCCAAGTTGGCGTGCTTTCAGTCAATCTGGACGCCACGCGCGACCGGTTCGAAATCGGTGATCTCACCCGAACCGATGTCGCTCAATCCGAAGCGCGTCTGGCATTGGCAACGAGCAATTTGGAAACGGCCCGTGCCAACCTCATTCGTTCAAAAGAAATCTACATCCAACTGGTCGGCCGCGAGCCGGGAGAATTGCAGGCGCCCCCGCCGCTGCCCAATCTGCCCGCCACCCCCGACAGTGCCGTAAGCGTCGCCTTGGAAAGCAACCCCGACCTTATTGCGGCACGCGAGTCGCGTGAAGCGGCAGGGTTTGACCGCCGTGCGGCCAATGCATCGCGCCTTCCCACGATCAGCGTATTTACGTCGCCATCGTACAGCAATGCCCTTGGCTCCATATCGTCGAATATTCCAGGGTTTCAGGCAGACAATAGTTCGCTGAATGCACAAGCGGGCGTGCGCGCAACTTTGCCATTATATCAAGGTGGCCAACCTGCGGCGCAAATCCGTCAGGCGCAGGCGCGTCTTGGTCAAGCACAGGAACTTGAAATCGCGGCTGAGCGCGAAGCGATTGCACAAACGCGGGCGTCCTTCGCCAGCTGGAAAGCTGCGCTTGATGTTATCGCCGCGTCGGAACGTGCGGTGTCGGCAAATGAGCTGTCGTTAGAAGGCACGCGTGCCGAGAATAGCGTGGGCAACCGGACGATCCTCGACATTTTGAATGCCGAGCAGGAATTGTTGAACAGCAAAGTTCAGCTCGTTGCGGCACGCCGCAATGCGTATGTCGCTGGCTTCAGTTTGCTTGCGGCCATGGGCAAGGCAGAGGCACGTGATTTGGGTCTCGAAGGCGGAACTTTGTACGATCCCGTCGCAGAATATCAAAAGGTTGATGGCGCTTGGAACGACTGGTCATCGCAGCCCGATCCTGTCGCCAAATCTACCCGCACCGTTGACACGCAGGCGCAAAAAGCAGAAATAGAACCGATTTCTACAGGCGGAAAATCGCGCTAATCCAACGCAGCGGAACAAATTTTATGGCAGACAATCGCAGCGAACCGTCAATGGACGAAATATTGTCGTCGATTAAACGTATTATCGCCGATGACGACCGCAGCCGCCCTGCGACCAAACGCGCCAAGTCGGTTGCGCGTGAAGAGGAAGAAGAAGTCCTCGAGCTTACGACAGCCGCTGAAAATACGATTTCCGAGGATCGCTTGCTCGACGATAGCAAAGCGCAAAACCTGCGGCATAGCTTTTCAGCGCTGCAAACCCTCTCTGAACCCGGCGTAGCGCCGCAAATCGTTCGGTCAGGGGAAACTTCGCTTGAAGGTCTAACCCGCGAATTGCTGCGTCCTATGCTGAAGGATTGGCTCGACACCCATTTGCCGCCAATCGTCGAAGCGATGGTTGAGCGGGAAATCACCCGCATCACGAAAAAGGGTTGATGCGCGCGGCGTTGATACTCGCGGCGGCGTTGGCGTTTTCGCCAACGGCGTCCTTTGCGCAAAATCTCTATATTGAAACAGGCAGGCTGTTGGATGTTCAGGCCGGCCAAGTCCGCTCCGGTCAATGCATTCACATAACCGCAGACAAGATCACCGCGGTCGCCCCCTGTGGCCAGACGCCAGCGGGCAGCGAACGGCTTGATTGGTCGGCTTACACCGTCCTGCCCGGTTTAATCGATTTGCACACCCATCTGGCCGACGCGAGTCAAAGCGCAGATCTGGCCCTTCCGCTGAAAACGTCGCCTGCGGCAACTGCGTTGATTGGCGCCCATAATGCGCGGCTCACGCTTGAGGCCGGTTTTACCACCGTGCGTGATGTCGGCACCTATCGCGGGCTAACCGATGTTGCAGTGCGCGATGCCATCAATGCCGGCAGCGTTCCTGGCTCACGCATGTTTGTCGCTGGCGCCTATATTACGATCCCAAAGGGCGGCGGTGAACTCAACGGCGTCGTTCCTAACGAGCAGCTTCCGGCCGACATGCGTCTGGGTGTTGCAAGCACAGCCGACGAAGCCGCCGCAAAAACCGCGTTCTTGATAGACCAAGGCGCCGATTTCATCAAAACCATCGCCACGGGCGCGGTGCTCGCCATTGGTACCGAACCCGGCGAACCGGAATTGACCGAAGATCAACTGCGCGCTGTGGTGACGACTGCCAAGGCGCGGGGCAAATTTGTGACGGCGCATGCGCACGGCGCGGTCGGGATCAAAAGCGCCATCCGCGCGGGCGTGCGGTCCATCGAACATGCCAGCCTGATCGATGACGAGGCGCTCAAAATGGCCAAAGCAAGCGGCACATGGCTCGTCATGGACATCTATAATGGTGATTATATTAACGATGTCGGCACCCGCGAAAAATGGCCCGAAGAATATTTGCGCAAGAACCGCGAGACCACCGATATCCAACGTGCTGGCTTTACCAAAGCGGTGAAGATGGGCGTGAAGATTGCTTATGGAACCGACAGCGGCGTGTATCCGCATGGCGATAATGCCAAGCAATTTGCGTATATGGTCCGCTATGGCATGACCCCGATGCAGGCCATTCAAAGCGCGACCGTCCGCGCGGCGGAACTATTAGGCAAAGAAGAAACGCTGGGAAGTGTGCAGCCGGGGCGCTTTGCCGATCTGGTGGCCGTTAAGGGCGATCCAATTCAGGATATCCGCGTGCTGGAAAATCTGACCCACGTCATGAAAGACGGCAAGCTGGTCCGCTAATTTTCTTGCCTGCCTGCCTTACGCTGACTAGCGTGCGGCCATGAGAAAAACCATCCTGCTTGCCGCAATCATCGGCACTTCCGCCCTTTCCTCCGCTGCGTTTGCGCGCCCGATGACGGAGACCGACCTCGCGACAATGAAACGCCTTTCGGGCGCAACGGCATCGCCCGACGGGACAATGATCGCCTATCAGCTGCGCGAGACCGATTTGACCGCGAACAAGGGCAAGACCGACCTCTATATGCTCAAAATCGGTGCCAATCCCCAGCCAATGATGTTCGCATCAAAACCCGATATGAATGAGCATGACCCCGCCTTTGCCCCCGATGGCAAAAGCATTTTTTACATCAGCAATGAAAGCGGTTCAGACCAGATTTGGCGCTACGACATTGCGACTGCGACAACCACGCAAACAAGCAATTTCAAGGCCGATGTCAGCGGGTTTAAAATCTCCCCGGATGGACAGAAATTTGCTGTCTGGGGCGATATTGCCCGCGATTGCATGGAATTTGGCTGTGAAAAAGACGGTGATACGTCAAAGCCTGGCCCTGGCACAGGTCGCGAATATGACCAGCTGATGGTGCGCCATTGGGACCAATGGGAAACGCCGGGCAATTACAGCCGCGTGTTCACGGTCATGCTCGGCGCTGATGGCAAGCTTGGCACATCGGGTGCAGCCATGGACGGCACCCTTGTCGGTGATGCCCCGTCCAAACCCTTTGGCGGCGGCGACGAGATCAGCTGGAACGCCGACAGCAGCGGCATTGCCTTCACACTGCGGTTGGCCGACAAAAATGAGGCCAAATCAACCAATCTCGACATTTACGGCGTGTCGCTCAAGTCAAAGGCGCCGGTCAACCTGACCGCCGACAATGCAGGGACGGATACGACACCCGCCATGTCGCCCGATGGCAAATGGATGGCATGGACGTCGATGTCGCGCGCGACCTACGAGGCAGACAGGCTGGTCGTAAAGCTTATGGATATGAAGAGCGGCAAGGTTACCGCGCTGACCGAAAAGTGGGACCGTTCGGTGGCGTCGCTTGCATGGGCTTTGGATAGCCGAAGCTTGCTGGTGACGGCGCAAGATGTGCTGGAAACGCCGCTGTATCGCGTCGACCTGAAAGGCAAAGTGACGCGATTGACAGATCGCGGTAGCATCGCCGAGGCCGTGCCGTTGAAAAATGGCGGTGTCGTCTACGCCATCAACAGCATTTCTGGTCCATCCGACCTTGTGCATATGGATGCCAAGGGCAAAACTACACGGCTAACCAACGTAAATGCGGACGCTCTGGCAACGCTCGATCCCGTTAACTACCAGAAATTCGATTTTGCCGGGGCCAATGGAGAACGGGTGTTTGGCCAAATCGTAAAGCCGCAAAATGCGACGGACAAGCTGCCGGTGCTGCTGCTGGTGCATGGCGGACCGCAGGGTTCGTTTAACAACAGCTGGTCCTACCGGTGGAACCCGGCGGTCATGGCATCGCAAGGCTATGCCGTTGTCACCATCGATTTTCACGGGTCGACGGGCTATGGTCAGAAATTCACCGACAGCATCAACAAAAACTGGGGCGGATGGCCGCTTGAAGATTTGCAAAAGGGCATGGACGCCGTTGGCAAAATCGACACGCAACTTGATACCGCAAACGCCTGCGCGCTTGGTGGGTCTTACGGCGGTTATATGATGAACTGGATTTCGGGCAACTGGCCCGACCGTTTCAAATGTCTCGTCAATCATGCGGGCATTTTTGACCTCCGCGCGATGGCCTATGAAACCGAAGAATTATGGTTCGACCAATGGGATAATGGCGGGCCATGGACAACGCGGACCGATGCCGAAAAATGGAACCCTG
>JBILOZ010000187.1:0-3039 GCA_044374245.1 Sphingorhabdus sp.
GCCTATGCACAAGCGCATTCGACCGATACGGAAATTCGAAAGTCGAATTTGGCCGCATAATCCTATTTGATTTTGTATACAATTATGCCATTTAAGATGTGATGAGCATTTCTGACCATATTGAGTTTGTCGAAGTCGGACCCCGTGATGGCCTTCAAAATGAGGCTGTCTTGGTTTCGACGGAGAATAAGCTGGCGCTGATAAACAGGGCCATCGATGCCGGCGCGCGTCGTATTGAGGTAACAAGTTTTGTGAACCCAAAGCGCGTTCCGCAAATGGCGGACGCGGAAGATGTGTGCGCGGGGCTTCCTGATCGCGACGACGTTACGTTTATTGGACTGGTCATGAACCTGCGCGGCGCAGAGCGCGCCATTGCTTCAGGAAAAATTGACCAGCTGGGTGCGGTTGCGGTTGCGACCGATACCTTTGCGATGGCCAATCAAGGTCAAAGCAGCAACGAATCGGTCGAAGCGGCGAAGGCTATTATCGCGCTCGCCCATGCCGAAGGACGCACGGCGCAATGCACGATTGCGGCGTCCTTTGGTTGTCCATTCGAAGGCGAAGTGGCCGACAAGCGCGTTATTGAAATGGCCGTTGCGATCGCAGAGGCTGGCCCCGTCGAAATCGCGTTGGCGGATACTATTGGCGTTGGAAACCCGGCGCATGTTGCGCGGCTCGTGGAACACATTCGCAAAGAGGTTAACCCGCTTCCTGTTCGGGTGCATTTCCACAACACACGGAATACAGGGCTCGCGAACCTATGGGCCGCCGTTGGCGCTGGCGCGAGCGTCGTAGATGCCTCGCTAGGCGGACTTGGCGGATGTCCATTCGCGCCGGGTGCAGCCGGAAACGTGCCCAGCGAAGACGTCGTCTACATGCTTGAGCGCGCAGGCGTCCGCACAGGAATGAATTTGCAAAGTTTGATTGAGGCCAGCAACTGGCTTTCAGAAATTATGGGCAGGAAATTGCCCGGCATGGTGGCGCAATCGCCATCATTTCCAAAAGCAGCGTGAGGAGAGTTTAATGGGGTATCGTTTGGGCGTGGATGTCGGCGGGACTTTTACCGACCTATTGCTGTTCAATGCAGACACTGGCGCGTTTTGGAGGCACAAAACGCCGTCGACGCCGCATGACAGCAGCGAGGGCATTTTAAACGGCGTCAACGCGATTTGCGCGAACGCTGGCGTAGATGCGGCAGGGATCGAATATTTCCTGCATGGAACCACGGTGGCGACCAATGCTGTGCTTGAAGGCAAAGGCGCACGCGTCGGCCTGATCGTCACGGAGGGATATCGCGATATCATGCAGATCGCACGGTCGTATGTGCCCGGCGGTCTTGCTGCATGGATTATCTGGCCAAAGCCGACGCCGTTGGCGGCATTGGAAGATACAGTCACTGTCGGCGGCCGCATGAACGCACAAGGCGAAGAAGTTCGCCCCTTGGATATAGCCTCGGCAAAAACGGCTCTCGGTTATCTGAAAGAACAGGGCGTTGAGGCGATCACCGTCAGCTTTATGAACGCCTACACCAATGGCGCGCATGAACAGCAGGTCGGCGATCTCGCGCGTGAAATGATGCCGAATGTTCCCGTGTCGCTCAGCCATGAAGTTCTGCCAGAAATGCAGGAATATGAGCGGACACTGACAACCGTTGCTAACGCCGCGGTCCGTCCGGTGGTCGGCAAATATATCTCCAATCTGCGGAGCAAGCTGGCTGACGCTGGTTTCACCGGCAAACTGTCGTTGTTGCGGTCCGATGGTGGATTGATGTCCGCGCAAAAAGCGCAGGAGCATCCCGTCGACATTTTGATGTCGGGTCCAGCAGGCGGCGTGACAGGCGCGCTTTGGGTCGGGAAGAACGCAGGCATCAAGAACATCCTGACGCTTGATGTCGGCGGTACGTCGACCGATGTCGCGCTCATCGAAAATCTCGAACCACGTCGCGTGCGTACGACCGAGGTTGGCCATTTGGCGGTGCGGGCGTCATCGCTTGATGTCAAAACCGTTGGTGCAGGTGGCGGCTCCATCGCTTATGTGCCTGAATTGACTAAGGCCTTGCGCGTTGGTCCGCAGTCGGCCGGCGCTGTTCCAGGGCCAGTTGCTTATGGCAAGGGCGGGGAAGCGCCAACCGTGACCGACGCCAATGTGGTGTTGGGCTATCTTCCCGAAAATCTGTTGGGCGGAACGTTCCAGCTTGACCGCGAGGGCGCGAAAAAAGCGGTGCAGACCATCGCGGACGCGCTCGGCATTGACCTGATGGCGGCTGCGCGCGGTATCATTGATATTGTGAACGAAAATATGTTCGGCGCGCTGCGCATGATTTCGGTGCAGCAGGGTTATGACCCGCGGCATTTCGCCCTGATGGGCTTTGGCGGGGCTGGACCGTTGCACGTAAACGCCGTTGCGCGGTTGATGGGCAGCTGGCCTGCCGTATCACCCGTTTCGCCAGGCGTCTTGTGCGCATTGGGTGATGCCACGACGCGGATGCGCACTGAAACCGCGCGCAGCTTTTCACGACTTGCGACAACAACCGACGCGTCCGAGCTCATCGCTATTTTGAAAGAAATGGCAGAGCAGACGCGTGCGCAGTTGCAGTCAGATGGCATCAACGATGCGGACATCACCAGCGAGTTCGAAATTGACGTCCGCTATGCCGGGCAAGCATTTGAAGTGCCGTTGACGATTACACCCGACGTCCTGGAGCGTGATGGCGTTGCCGGCATTCTGGCACGCTTCGACGAGGAACATCTGCGGTTGTTCACCTTCAACATGGATACGCCGCACGAAATCGTGAACTTGCGTGCCGTTGCCTTGGGGCAGCCGCTCGACTTGCCAGCGGCAGAATTGCCCAAGGGTGATGGAAACCCCGCAGCGGCCAAAATGCGCGACCATGTTTTGTGGATGGACGGCAAAGAACAGGCTGCGGTCATCTACGACCGATCAAAGCTGCGACAGGGGGATGTCATTCCTGGCCCGGCCATTGTCGTCGAAATGGATTCGACCACACTTATCGAAACTGGCTGCGTCGCAATCGTCGAC
>JBILOZ010000058.1:0-11597 GCA_044374245.1 Sphingorhabdus sp.
GCGCTTTGCGATTTCGACCGAAGAAACGCGTTATTATCTCAACGGTATTTTCCTGCACGTCACCGACGATGCCGATCCTGTGTTGAAGGCAGCGGCCACCGATGGCCACCGTCTCGCCCGCGTCACGCTGCCGCGTCCGGCTGGTGCAGAAAATATGCCCGACATCATCGTGCCGCGCAAATGCGTCGCCGAAATCCGCAAGCTGCTTGACGAAAGCGGCGGCAATGTCATCCAGATCGACCTGTCGGCGAGCAAAATCCGCTTCACCTTTGACAGCGTCATTCTGACATCAAAGCTGATTGACGGCACATTCCCCGATTACAGCCGCGTCATTCCAACCGCGAATGACAAGTTGCTGCGCATCGACCCTAAGGCATTCAGCCAAGGCGTTGACCGCGTGGCGACCATCGCCACCGAAAAAACCCGCGCTGTCAAAATGGCGCTCGATAAAGACAAGATCACTTTGTCCGTCACCAGCCCGGAAAACGGCACAGCCGCAGAAGAAGTGTCCGGCCAATATAGCAGCGACGGCTTCGAAATCGGCTTTAACGCCCGCTACCTGATGGACATCTTGGGCGAAATCGAAGGCGACATTGTCGAGCTTCACTTGGCCGACGCCAGCGCCCCAACGCTCATTCGCGAGAATGACAAGTCAGCGGCGCTGTATGTTCTGATGCCAATGCGCGTCTAATAAATGGAGTGGCTTCCGCGCTGGAAGCCCTCCCTTATTCCGCCGCTTCCGCCATTTCGATGCTCTGCGGACCGCGCACCACGATACCGGGCAAAGCGCCCGTCATCGCGCCATCACGGAACGTGACCACACCTGATTTTATCGTTGCGGCATAGCCTTCAGCCTTTTGCAGCAAGCGCTTGCCACCGGCGGGCAAGTCGAACGCCAACCACGGCTTCAACAATTTCAACGCATCAAAATCGATAACGTTGATATCGGCGAGATAGCCCGGTTTCAGCACACCGCGATCATTCAACCCATAAAGCCGCGCCGTGTCGTGGCATTGGCGTTTGACGGCGAGTTCGAGCGGTATTGTCCCCGCCTTACGGTCGCGTGCCCAGTAGCTGAGCAGAAATGTCGGTGACGCCGCGTCGCAAATCGTCCCGCAATGTGCGCCGCCGTCGGAGAGCGATGCGACGATATCGTCACGCTGGAGCAGCTCTTTGGTGAAGTCCAAATTGCCATCCATATAATTCAATATCGGCAGGTAAATCATGCCGTTGCCGTCGTCGGACATCAACTGGTCATAGGCATATTCGGCGCCTTCTTTGCCTGCGGCTTGCGCAAAGCCGAAGACGCTTTCTTCGCGTGTCGGTTCATAGCTAAAGCCATCGCCCAGCGGGAATTGCATGGCCCAAGCAGCGGTGACCAGCATGAAGAATGGGGCCATATCAGGCGATGGCGGCGGCAAATTATCCTCCGCCAACATCGCTGCCTTAAACGCCGGGTCGGACAGTTTTGCCTTTTGTTCGTCCCACGACAGTCCGGCGATTTTCTGCCAGCTTGGCTTGCGCATGAATGGGTGCACCGTGCCGCGCCAGTTCATGATGACGCCGATACCGCGCAGGCCAATCGCCGCGACCAGATTGGCACCATTGTCATTGGCGTTGCACATCCCTGCCATTTGCTCGGTCCACGGCATTTGCTTGATGGGCGATTGCAACATGGTGAAGGCAATCGGCAGCCCCGTTTCGCGGCTTAACCGACCCATCCAGCCGAACTCGTCCCATTCTTCCAAGAAATCGGTGGTCAGCTCAAACACCCCATGTCCAACTTTGCCCATGGCGCGGCCAATGCCCACCAGTTCGGGTTCGGTCGCGGTTGTCCCGGGGACAAGTTCGCCATCAATCGATTTGTGCAACACCGTGCGGGATGTGGAAAAACCCAAAGCCCCTGCGCGCAAGCCTTCCTCCACCAGCCGCGCCATTTCGGCAATGTCGGCTTCGGTTGGCTCCTCATTATCCGCGCCGCGCTGTCCCATGACAAAGGCACGCAGTGCGCCGTGCGGAACTTGCGTACCGATATCGATCGTGCGCGGCAGGCGTTCGAGCGCGTCGAGATAATCGGGAAAGCTTTCCCAATCCCATTTCATCCCCTCGGCGAGCGCAGTGCCGGGAATATCCTCAACACCCTCCATCAGGCCGATCAACCAATCATGCTTGTCCTTTTTCGCGGGCGCAAAGCCAACACCGCAATTGCCCATGACAACCGTGGTGACGCCATGCCAGCTCGACGGCCCCATCTCGCTGTCCCACGTTGCTTGGCCATCATAATGCGTGTGGATATCAACAAAGCCTGGTGCGACGATTTTGCCCGAAGCATCAATCTCTTCGCGGCCCGAAGCGCTGATTTGGCCGACTGCGGTAATGATGCCGCCATCCACCGCAACGTCGGCGACAAAGCGCGGCGCGCCCGTGCCATCCACCACGGTTCCACCGCGAATGACCAAATCATGCATATCGACTCTCCTCTTCCTACAGGAGAGCCTATCAGACTTAATCGGACGGTTAAAGTGGGGTCGCGTTGATCACGATTGCTCGGTGAAGTTACGCTTTACGCTGTCCCAACAAACGCAGACGAAGCGCGTTCAGTTTGATGAAGCCCGCCGCATCCTTTTGGTCATAGGCGCCCGCGTCGTCTTCGAACGTCACAACCTTCTCGCTGTACAGGCTGTTGGGCGATTTGCGGCCAACAACACTCGCCAGACCCTTATACAGCTTCAGCCGGACGGTGCCGGACACCAATGTCTGCGAATGGTCAATCGCGGCTTGCAGCATCTCGCGCTCGGGCGAGAACCAGAAACCATTATAGATAAGCTCGGCATATTTCGGCATCAGCTCATCCTTAAGATGCGCTGCGCCGCGATCGAGCGTGATGCTTTCAATGCCGCGATGGGCACGGGCATAAATCTCGCCACCGGGTGTTTCATACATGCCGCGCGATTTCATGCCGACAAAGCGGTTTTCGACCAGATCAAGGCGGCCAATGCCATGCTTGCGGCCAAGGTCATTCAGCGCAGCCAGCAACGTCGCGGGCGACATCGCTTCGCCGTTCAGCGCGACGCCGTCGCCCTTTTCAAAATCGATGGTGATATATTCGGGCGTGTCGGGCGCATCTTCTGGATTGACGGTGCGCGAGTACACATAATCGGGTGTCTCATCCCACGGGTCCTCAAGCACTTTGCCTTCGGACGACGTGTGCAACAGGTTGGCGTCGGTCGAAAACGGGCTTTCGCCGCGTTTGTCCTTGGGCACAGGGATCTGGTGCTGTTCGGCCCATTCGATCAGCCGTGTCCGGCTCGTCAGGTCCCACTCACGCCAAGGCGCAATCACCTTAATGTCGGGGTTCAGCGCATAAGCCGAAAGTTCGAACCGCACCTGATCATTGCCCTTGCCCGTTGCGCCATGCGCAATCGCGTCCGCGCCGGTTTCGGCGGCAATTTCGATCAACCGCTTCGAAATGAGCGGACGGGCAATCGATGTGCCCAACAAATAGTCGCCTTCATACCGCGCATTGGCGCGCATCATCGGAAAAACGAAATCGCGCACAAATTCTTCGCGCAAATCATCGATGTAGATATGGTGATCCGGCACGCCCATCAGCACAGCCTTTTCGCGTGCTGGCCCAAGCTCTTCGCCCTGCCCCAAATCGGCGGTGAAGGTGACGACTTCACAGCCATATTCCACCTGTAGCCATTTGAGGATGACGCTGGTGTCGAGCCCGCCCGAATATGCGAGGACGACTTTTTTAACGCTGTCTTTGGTCATATCATTTTCCGAAGCTTAATATCCGCCGCGCGCCTAACAGTTTAGGCGGGGTTCGACAACTCCCACAACTGCCAAAGCCCCAGAAAGAGGAACATCGACGCCGCAATCCTGTGCACGATGCGCAGCGAAACCTTTTCCACCAGCTTCTCGCCCAGATAGACCGCAGGGACATTGGCGATCATCATGCCCAAGGTTGTTCCCGCCGCAACCACCAGCACGGCATGATATTGCGCGCCAAGCGCGATGGTTGCGACTTGCGTCTTATCGCCCATCTCGACCAAGAAAAACGCGATTGTTGTCGCAACAAACGCCCCACGCTGCGACGCGACTTTCATATCGTCATCAACCTTATCGGGAATAAGCGTCCATGCCGCCATCAGGATGAAACCAATGGCCACCGCAATGCGAAATGTATCACTCGTGAAGACACTGGCAAGCGCACTGCCCGCCCAAGCCGCGAGCGCATGATTGGCCATTGTGGCGGCAAAAATGCCGGCGATGACCGGCAGCGGCTTTTTAAACCGTGTCGCCAGCAATATGGCGAGCAGCATTGTCTTGTCGCCGATTTCGGCAACGGCAACAAGCAAGGTAGATGCAAAGAAAATTTCCATAATGCTTTCCGGATAAGGCAGTTAAAAACGCAATGCCACCCACAACCCCGCGTGACCGAGTGATAATTATGTTTAGCGGGCGATCAACAATGTTGCGTCGGGATATCTACGCGGGCCCATGGCTTTTCAACAAGATGCTTGGTCAGTTTCATGGGCCAGCCCTTACCCGCAATTAAACGCTTTTGCACCGTCCAAACTATCGCTAGAGAGGCGGCAATAACAACAATATCTCCCCAGGCACCACGTCCCACTGGAGCCAAAGTCATGACTGAATATGTAACCCGCGCAAACCTGCAGGTCGCCGATGAACTCGCGCTTTTCGTTGAAAGCCGCGCGCTGTCGGGCACGGGCATAGCCGCCGACGCTTTATGGTCCGGGCTATCCGATATTCTGGCGCGGTTTGTGCCGGTGAACCGCGAATTGCTCGCCAAACGCGACGCGCTGCAAACCCAAATTGATGCTTGGCACAAGGCGAACCCCGGACCGATTAGCGATATGCCGGCCTATCAGGCATTTTTGCGCGACATTGGGTATCTCGTTGCCGAACCAGCTCCATTCGCCATTGGCACGCAAAATGTCGATGCGGAAATCGCGACGATGGCGGGGCCGCAGCTTGTTGTGCCGAGCCTTAACGACCGCTTCGTGCTCAACGCCGCCAATGCCCGTTGGGGCAGCCTGTATGATGCCTTATATGGCACCGACGCGCTCGATGCCCCGCCTGCCCGCGCAGGTGGCTATGATGCGGATCGCGGCGCGGCCGTCATCGCTTATGCGCGCAATTTCCTGAACCACAGCATCCCCGGCTGGGAAGCCGTCTTGTCGGGCGGGACGTCCGATTTCTTCGTTACCCAAACCGCATCGGGTGCCACAAAACGCTATCTGTTCAAACAAAATGGCCTGCATATCGAGATATTGGTCGATCCCGCGCACCCCATCGGTACGACCGACGAACTGCATATCGCCGATGTCATCCTTGAAGCTGCGCTGACCACAATCATCGATCTGGAAGATTCGGTCGCTGCCGTCGACGCGCAGGACAAGGTTGCCGCCTACACCAACTGGCTTGGCCTGATGCGTGGTGATCTGGTTGCGTCCTTTGACAAAGGCGGGCGGACAATGACCCGCGCGCTTGAGGCGGACCGCAATTATGACGGCCTCACCCTTGCGGGCCGCAGCCTGATGTTCGTGCGCAATGTCGGGCATCTGATGACCAATCCTGCGGTGCTGTTGCCCGATGGCAGCGAAGCGCCCGAAGGCATTCTCGACGCGTTGTTCACCTCTTTATGCGCGCTGCATGACCTGAAAGGTCTTGGCACGCATCGCAACAGCCGCGCAGGTTCAATCTACATCGTAAAGCCCAAAATGCACGGCCCCGAAGAAGCCGCGCTGACCAATGCTTTGTTCGATGCGGTTGAAGATGTGCTTGGCCTTGCGCGCCACACCATCAAGGTCGGCGTGATGGACGAAGAACGCCGCACCAGCGCCAACCTCGCCGCGTGCATTCACGCCGTCAAAGACCGGATTGTCTTCATCAACACCGGCTTCCTGGATCGTACCGGCGACGAAATGCACACCGCGATGCAAGCTGGCCCCATGATCCGCAAGGCGGAGATGAAAGCCAGCAGCTGGATCCAAGCCTATGAGGCGCGCAATGTCCAAATCGGCCTTGCCTGCGGCCTTTCGGGCAAAGCGCAAATCGGCAAAGGCATGTGGGCCGCGCCCGATATGATGGCCGACATGATGGTGCAGAAAATCGGGCATCCGAAAGCTGGTGCCAACACCGCATGGGTCCCCTCACCCACCGCAGCAACGTTGCACGCGATGCATTATCACCAGTTTGACGTCTTTGCGCGGCAGGCTGAATTGGCACAAGAACCCACGCCGGGCCTTGATCCCTTGCTGACGATTCCCGTTGCGCCCGTCGGCCACAATTGGTCCGATGAAGAGGTCGCGCAAGAGCTTGAGAATAACGCACAGGGCATCCTTGGCTATGTCGTCCGCTGGATTGACCAAGGTGTCGGCTGTTCAAAGGTCCCAGACATTCACGACATCGGCCTGATGGAAGACCGCGCCACTTTGCGTATTTCGTCGCAGCATATTGCCAACTGGCTGCTGCACGGCATTGCGACCGAGGCACAGGTGGACGCCGCGCTCACCAAGATGGCGGCGAAGGTCGACGCGCAAAATGCCAGCGATCCGCTTTACGAAAAGCTCACATCGGGCAGCATCGCATTGAAGGCCGCCCGTGCGCTCATCTTCGAAGGCGTGGCGCAGCCCAATGGCTATACCGAACCATTGCTGCACAAATTCCGGCAGGAGAAAAAAGCGGCGGCTGTGGTTTAAACGCCCGCCAATTTACGCAACAGCGTCGATAAACCGCTCCGCATCGAGAGCAGCCATACAGCCCGTGCCCGCGCTGGTGCATGCTTGGCGATAGATGTGGTCCATCACATCGCCGCAGGCAAATACGCCGGGGACGCTGGTTTCCGTTGCCTGACCCTCTGAACCGCCACGCACCTTGATATAGCCGCCGGCCATATCCAGATGCCCTTCGAAAATGCCGGTATTTGGCTTGTGCCCGATGGCGATGAAGACACCGTGCAGTTCGATATCTTCGGTCCCGTTGCCGTCGGTCGCTGCGATGCGCATGCCTGTGACACCCATCGCATCGCCCAGAACCTCATCCAGTCTATGGTTCCATTTGATCGTAATTTTGCCTTCGGCTTCGCGCGCGAACAGGCGGTCTTGCAATATCTTCTCCGCCTTCAACTTGTCGCGGCGGTGGACCAAGGTCACATGGCTTGCGATATTGGCGAGGTATAAAGCTTCTTCGACCGCAGTGTTGCCGCCGCCGATGACGGCCACTGGCTTGTTGCGGTAGAAAAAGCCGTCGCAGGTTGCGCAGGCCGATACGCCCTTGCCCATGAACGCAGTTTCGCTGGGCAGGCCAAGATATTGCGCGCTTGCGCCCGTTGCGATGATGACCGCGTCGGCGGTGTAATCACCCGCGCCACCCGTCAGGACAAAGGGCCGCTTCGAAAAATCGACCTTTTCAATATAGTCATTTTCAATCCGCGTGCCGAAACGTTCGGCGTGCTTGCGCATCCGTTCCATCAACTCGGGGCCCATGACACCCGCGTCATCACCGGGCCAGTTGTCGACTTCGGTCGTGGTCATCAATTGCCCGCCGATTTCAACACCGGTAATCATCATGGGCGTCAGGTTGGCGCGCGCGGCATAGACCGCCGCGGTGTATCCGGCTGGACCGGAACCTATAATGATAACAGGGGCGTGGCGATTTTCGGTCATGGACGGTCTTTCTGATTCTGTTCGGTCCGGACATAAGCGTCGCCACCGCTTTGGCCAAGTGCGCCACCCGACTTATCCCCATTAAATTAGCGCTTCACATTATGACGTCGGCAACTTATCAGGCGGGCCGAAACACGGGTTTAGGGAGCATTTTCATGGCTAAAATCACAGTAATTTCACGCGATGGCCAAGGCCGCGAAGTTGAGGCTGAAAATGGCCTAAGCCTGATGGAAGTCATCCGCGACAATGGCTTTGACGAGTTGTTGGCATTGTGCGGCGGTTGCTGCTCGTGCGCGACCTGCCACATCCATGTCGATCCCGCCTTTGCCGATCGCTTGCCGAAGATGAGCGAAGACGAAAATGACTTGCTCGACAGCACCGACCACCGGAACGAAACCTCACGCCTGTCGTGTCAGGTTCCTGTAACCGATGCGCTTGACGGCCTGATCGTCACCATCGCGCCTGAAGATTGATTTAGAGCGACGTTAACGCCCCTCCCGCAGGCGGGAGGGAAAACCTACCCCCGCATTGCCTGATCCAGCGACTCCTGCAGCACAGGATAGCCATGGCCGTCGGGGATGCAGAGCCAGTTTCCGTCTTCGCGCTTGTCGATATAGGTCAGGACCGTGGAAACCGGATGCGCCGCCGCGTGCGCAGCAGCCGCGTCAAAGTCACCAAACATCGCCAGCCGTTCCAGATTGCGGCGCGTCGGGAAGATGATCTTGATCTCGCCCTTGTCGGCTTTTTCCAAAACGTCTGCCGCGCTGGCCCAAAACAGCGCCCGGTTTTCGGTGTGGTCAACTGTCGCCAGCGGCGTGGTGTTGCCTGCGTTCACCAAATAGAAGCGCGTATCGAAAACCCGCGATGCCCGCTCAAAAGCTGGCGGCCGCCAGCGTGACCATGGCACAAGCTGGTCAAAATCGGGTTCCCAGCCAAAGCGGTTGCATATGGCTTGCAGGCTTTCCCCATCATGCAACGCCGCGCGCGGGGCATCGCAATCTGCGGGGTCATCAACACCCTTTAGCCCAAGGGCAAGCCCAGCCTCCTCAATCGTCTCGCGGATCGCCGCCAGCCGCGCCGCGGCCTCGTCCAATGGCAGAGGGCCGCCCAGCATTTCGGCATAATCGAAATCCGCCGGATCGACCTTCCCACCCGGGAAAACCGCCGCACCGCCCGCAAAAGCCATTGCCTTGATACGTTCGACCATCAGCAACAATGGTGCACCGCCATCGGGGTTTTGGCGAAAAATCACCATAGTGGCGGCGGGGGTGGCGATGGGTTCGGATGCTGTTTCTAAAGTCATGCCCCACATGAGCATGGAATGCCCGGCGTTAGAAGTGGAAAGTTAACCCAGCGGTTAAACTGTATCAAAACATTGCGGGGGCCCCTTTCACCCGCGCGTGATATGCCCATACAAGATGAGGTAAAAACCTGCCTTGAATTTGGTTAACCTTCGGCCCATTTCGGGAAGAGACTCGCGCACTTGCGCTTTTAGAACAAATCTGGAACAATCTACTTCATGTCACTCACCCATATTAAGGTGCGCGGTGCGCGCGAGCATAATCTCAAGGGCGTCGATATCGACCTTCCACGCGATAAGCTGATCGTCATCACCGGGCTTTCCGGTTCGGGCAAATCCAGCCTCGCGTTCGACACCATCTATGCCGAGGGGCAGCGGCGTTATGTCGAATCGCTGTCGGCTTATGCGCGCCAGTTTTTGGAAATGATGCAAAAGCCCGATGTCGAACATATTGAGGGCCTGTCGCCCGCAATCTCCATCGAGCAGAAGACAACGTCGCGCAACCCGCGCTCGACCGTCGCGACGGTGACCGAGATTTACGATTATATGCGGCTGTTATGGGCGCGTGTTGGCGTGCCTTATTCGCCCGCGACGGGCCTGCCGATTACCGCGCAGACGGTCAGCCAGATGGTCGACCGCGTCATGGCCTTGCCAGAAGGCACGCGCGCGTTCTTGCTTGCCCCCGTGGTGCAGGGCCGCAAGGGCGAATATCGCAAGGAACTCGCCGAGTGGCAGCGTTCGGGCTACACCCGCGTGCGCATCGACGGCGAAATGTATGCCATCGAAGACGCGCCCGCGCTCGACAAGAAATATAAGCATGACATTGAGGTCGTGGTGGACCGTATCGTCGTAAAGGACGGCATCCAGCAGCGTTTGGCCGAAAGCTTTGAAGCGGCGTTGAAGCTGGCCGATGGCTTGGCCTTTGTGGATTTGGCCGACACTACGGTGGCGGAATTGCAGACCGGCAATGCAGAGAGCCGCCCTTCGACAGGCTCAGGGCTTACGGTTGAAGGCGACGGCGGTTCGGCCAAAGCCAAGATGAAGGGCACGGGCCTGCCCGCGAACCGCATCGTGTTTTCCGAGAAATTCGCCTGCCCCGTCAGCGGCTTTACCATCGCCGAAATCGCGCCGCGATTATTCTCGTTCAACGCCCCGCAAGGCGCCTGCCCCGATTGCGATGGCCTTGGCGAGCGGCAGGAATTTGACCCGCAGCTGGTGGTGCCGAACGAACATCTGTCGTTAAAGAAAGGCGCGATTGTGCCTTGGGCGAAATCAAACCCGCCCAGCCCATATTATATGCAAGTGCTGTCCAGCCTGGCGAAGGCTTATGGCTTCAACCTCGATACCGCGTGGGAGGATCTGCTCCCCGAACAGAAGCTGATCATCCTGCACGGTACCGGCGGCATGGCGGTGGAGCTGACGTTTAAGGACGGGCGCAAAGAATATACGGTGCGCAAGGCGTTTGAGGGCGTCATCGGCAATCTCAACCGCCGCTTGCTGCAAACCGACAGCGCGTGGATGCGCGAGGAGCTGTCGAAATATCAGACGTCGCAGCCGTGCGAAACCTGCCACGGCGCGCGCCTCAAGCCCGAGGCGCTTTCGGTCAAGATCGCGGGCGTCGACATCGCCACCCCGACGAAGATGAGCGTCGGCGACGCGCTCGAATGGTTCGGCAGCGTCGACCAAACGCTAACCAACCAGCAGCAGCAGATTGCCAAGGCGATCCTGAAGGAAATCAACGAACGGTTGGGCTTCCTCAACAATGTCGGGCTCGATTATCTCAACCTCGACCGGACCAGCGGCACCTTGTCCGGCGGGGAGAGCCAGCGCATCCGCCTCGCCAGCCAAATCGGCTCCGGCCTGTCGGGCGTGCTTTATGTGCTGGATGAGCCGAGCATCGGCCTGCACCAGAAAGACAATGACCGCCTGCTCGCCACGCTGCGCCGCCTGCGCGATTTGGGCAACACCGTCATCGTGGTTGAGCATGACGAAGACGCGATCCGCACCGCCGACTGGGTGGTCGATCTTGGCCCCGGCGCGGGTGTCCATGGCGGCACCGTTATGGCCGAAGGCACGTTGAAACAAATCCTGAAGTCGAAAGACAGCCTGACCGCCGCGTATCTGAACGGCACGCGCGAGATTGCGGTGCCCAAGACCCGGCGCAAGGGCAATAAGAAGAAGCTGACCGTCCACAATGCCCGCGCCAACAACCTAAAGAATGTCACCGCCAGCATCCCGCTGGGCACATTCACCTGCATCACCGGCGTATCGGGATCGGGCAAGTCAAGCTTCACCATCGACACGCTCTATGCCTCTGCGGCCCGCTCCTTAAATGGCGCGCGCGTCATCGCGGGCGCGCATGACAAGGTCACCGGCCTTGAACATTGCGACAAGGTGATCGACATCGACCAATCCCCCATTGGCCGCACCCCCCGTTCGAACCCCGCGACCTATACCGGCGCGTTCACCAACATCCGCGACTGGTTCGCCCAATTGCCCGAAAGCGCCGCGCGCGGTTATAAACCAGGGCGTTTCAGCTTCAACGTCAAGGGCGGCCGCTGCGAAACATGCAGCGGCGACGGCCTGATCAAGATCGAGAT
>JBILOZ010000060.1:0-11537 GCA_044374245.1 Sphingorhabdus sp.
CCGGCGCTCCTCTTCTGACATTCCTTCGGATATTGACGGCCGACTGGCGGCCTTCGATGAAAGCTATGCGCAGCGCTTTCCCGATGATCCGCAGCCTTGGAATCCCGATGCAAAGCCAGCGTCGACTCGGCGTCTGATCCTCGGCAAAACCCGCTGGTGGTGGTTTAGCCGAACCAGCGCGGCCCTGCTTGGCCTGTTCATATTGTTGATATTGTGGCTTGCGATTACGGCGCCATTGTCCAAATCGCTTCAGCCCATCGCACCGCCGCGCATTACGCTGCTGGCATCGGATGGCACGCCGATCGCGCGGAACGGCGCTATCGTTGATAAGCCGGTTGATGTCGGCACGCTGCCGCCGCACGTCGTGCAGGCGTTTCTGTCCATCGAAGATCGCCGCTTTTATTCGCATTTCGGTATCGACCCCCGCGGCCTTGCGCGGGCGTTTTGGTCCAATGCTTTTGGCAGCGGAATGACGCAGGGCGGAAGCACGATTACGCAGCAGCTCGCGAAATTCACGTTTCTGACGCCGGAGCGCAGCCTGACCCGCAAGGCGCGCGAGATGCTCATTGCCTTCTGGTTGGAAGGGCGTTTGACGAAGGACGAAATTCTTGAGCGCTATCTGTCGAACGTCTATTTTGGCGACAATGTCTACGGCCTGCGCGCAGCGTCTTTACATTATTTCTACAGACAACCCGAGCGGCTGACACTCAGCCAGTCGGTGATGCTTGCCGGCCTTGTACAGGCACCGTCGCGGCTTGCCCCGACAAAGAACCCCGAACGGGCGGCCAAGCGGGCGCAATTGGTGCTGAATGCAATGGTCGCCAATAATGTTATTACGCGGGCTAAGGCCGACGCGACACCCGTCGCGCGGCTTGACGTTCGCGTGCGGGAAACGCTGCCCACGGGCACCTATTTTGCAGATTGGGCCATTCCTCAAGCACGGCTGCTGACCGACAGCGGTTATGCCGACGTCAGGATTACCACGACATTGGATGCGCGATTGCAGAACATCGCCCGCAAAGTCGTGGCGCGATCCGCCGTTGGCAATGCCCAAATCGCGCTCGTTGCGATGCGCCCCAATGGCGAAGTTGTCGCCATGGTCGGTGGCCGGAGCTATAAGGATTCCGCTTTCAACCGCGCGACGCAGGCAAAGCGGCAACCCGGGTCGACCTTCAAACTGTTTGTCTATCTGGCCGCGCTCCGGTCGGGGATGACGCCTGAATCATTGATTGCCGATACGCCGATCAATGAAGGCGCGTACCGCCCCAAAAATTCTGGGCAGAATTACCGCGGTGACATTACGCTGGAGCAGGCATTTGCCCAGTCAAGCAACGTGGCTGCGGTCCGCCTGTATCAAAAAGTCGGAGGCGAAGCGGTGGCGCGCGCGGCAACGGATCTGGGCGTGCGTAGTCCGTTGACGATGGACCAGAGCATGGCGCTGGGCAGTTCGGGCCTGACCCTGATTGAGCTGACGGCTGCCTATGCCGGCGTGGCGGGGAACCAATGGCCCGTTGAACCGCACGCCATCAAACGCGAAGAGCAAGGCTGGATCGAGTGGCTGTTTTCCGGACCACGTTCATTCAGCAGCCGTACGCACGGGATGTTGCTCGATTTGCTGGGTGCGACGGTCAATAAGGGAACCGGACGCGCGGCGCGGCTGTCCATCCCGGCTTATGGCAAAACCGGAACGAGCCAAGACAATCGCGACGCATTATTCGTCGGATTTGCGGGTAACCTCGTGGTCGGTGTCTGGATTGGCAATGATGACAACACGCCGTTGCGCGGTGTTAACGGCGGCGGTTTGCCGGCGCGCATCTGGCGCGATTTCATGGCGCAGTCGATCCGCAATGCGGCACCTGCGGCAAGGCCGAAGCTGCGTCAGCAGCCTGACCCTGAAGGCCCGATCGAGCCGTTGGACTTGCCAGAACTCAGCGAATTTCCAGTCGATGTTGGCAACGCGGAAGTCCGGATTGACCAAGGCCAAGGTGTAACGGTGAATGCCGACGTCGGTGGCATGCCGGTGGAGGTCAAGCTTGACCGCGGCGGTGTGAATATCCAGCCTGCGCCACCCGAAACGCGACCAGCGCAAGGCTCGCGATGATGGTCGTTCGGTCCTTGTATTCAAGCATTAAAAAACTCGCGCTCGCGCTGGCCTGCGTTCTCGGCGCGGTGGTTGCGACCCCGGTCTATGCAGACGCAAGTGATATTAGCGCTGCCGCACGAAGTGTCGTGCGCATTATCGTTTTTAGCTCCGCAGAAGGCCAGCAGACCATTGTCAGCATTGGTTCCGGCGTGGTTGTTGACCGGGACAAGGTCATTACCAACGCCCATGTCGTGGAACAGGCGCGCTTCGACGACAGTGTTGAAATTGTCGTTGTGCCCTCCGACGGGACGCAAAGCTATCGCGCCACGGTGTCCGCCGTGGTCGCGCGCAAGGACCTTGCGCTTCTGGAGCTTTCTTCGGGCGCCTTGGTCCCCGCAAGCATATTTGCGGGCACGGTATCCGATGGTGCGGATGTCTTCGCGATTGGTTATCCGGCGAGCGTGGATGTGGCGCTTGAACAGAGCGAGGCGGACGTGCTGCGCCCGCAACCACCCGTTAAAACGCGGGGGACCATTTCTTCAGGTCGGACATCGAAGTCCGTTGAATCGCTTTTGCACACCGCGCCCATTGCACCGGGCAATAGCGGGGGGCCGATTGTCGATGCATGTGGCCGCGTTGTTGGCATCAACAGCTTTGGATCGGTCGCGAACGACGGCGGCGCCGAGTTTTACTTCGCTATTTCAACGCGCGAGCTTGCGGCCTTTCTCGACAATCAAGGCGTGGCATTTCGGACAGTTCGTGGCGATTGCCGCTCGGTCGCGGAACTGACGCGCGCTGAGGCGGAACTGGAAGCGGCCACGCGCGCCAAGGTTGAGAAAGAAGCACGTGTCGCCGCTGAGTTACAGCGCAGCCGTGAAGGCAAAGTGCGCAGTGACGCCGAGCACGCCGTGATATCGGCCCGCGAAAACCATATTGCGCTTGCGGTTTTGCTGCTGGTCTTAAGTGCCGTCGCCGGCGGCGCAGCGTGGCAATTTTCGGAGCGTGGGCAAAATGATCGTTTCAAGGCGGCTGCCGCTGCGGGCGCGATATTACTGGTTTCGGCGGTCGGTATTTTTGCAGCGCGCCCCTCTTTCGACGAAGTCGATGACAGGGTGCGTGCGGCCCTGACTGCGGATGCGCCGCAGGACGAAGTGGTCAAAGCTGCCGTAACCGAAGTGGCCAAAATATGCGTGCTGCAGCCCGAGCGCAGCCGCATCACCATGTCCGATACCGCCGATGTCGATTTTACGTGGCGGCCGGATGGATGCGTCAATGGGCGGACGCAATATGTCGAAAGCGGCGGGCGATGGGTTCGAAGCTTTGTGCCGAACAATGACGCACAGATTTCGGTGACGAGTTACGCACCCGACACCAATATCTATCGTATTGAGCGTTTTCTGCCGGGTACAGATGCCATGCGGTCCGCCCGCGAAGCGCGCCAGCGTTATGACGTGAAGACATGTACAACGGACGCCAGTCAGCTGACCAATATCGACAATATGAATAAGGCGATTGCCGCACAATTGCCGCCCGCCCCGAACGAGATATTGCTGTTCACCTGCACTGACCGTTGAATCGTGGATTGTGCACCGCGACATTCTGATTATGGTGGCCGCATGACCCGCCTGATGCCGCTTTTGCTTTTGTTTCTGTCGGCTACACTTGCCGGTTGTTCGCAGGGCGTCGACAATGAACGTGTCCGCGTCGATGTGATTGAGGATCGTCCCAAGCCCTTTAACGTGTCCGCCGCTCCATTGCCGCTCGCCTCTGCCTATCTGCGCAGCGCAACGGCGCAGGGGCTTGTTACCTTCGACGAAAAAGGACGCGTTGCGCCGGGGTTGGCGAGCCGCTGGATCGTTAATGACGACGGTATGAGTTATATCTTCCGCCTGAATAAGGCGCGGTGGAACGATAGGCGCGAACTAGACTCGCAAGAGGTCGCGCAGCTTTTGACCCGGCGCATAAGCGAACTCAAAAAGGGCCGTTGGGGCGAGGAGCTTGCGGTCATCGACCGCGTTGTCGCAATGACAGGCAAGGTCGTCGAAATCCGGCTGAAGGCCCCTATGCCTTATTTGCTTGAGCTGCTTGCTTTGCCTGAATTCGGATTGTTACGTCGCGGTGCCGGGTCCGGCCCGATGCAGGCCAAGAAATTGGGTCAGGCCATGCAATTGCGGCGCAATGAAATGGATGCCGAGGGGACGGCGGTTCTTGGCACCGCAACCGTTACGCTGCGCCGGGGCGAAGCGTCGTTGGTGCTCGCCCGTTATGTGCTTGGGCAGACCGATTTGATTGAGGGTGGCCGTTTTGAAACCTTCCCGTTGCTCGAAGCGGCAAAGATAAATGCCAATGAAATTCAGTTTGATGCTGTCCCGGGTTTGTTTGGATTGATGGTGGTGCAGGCTGGTCCCTTTTTAGCGGACAAGGACAACCGCACGGCAATCGCGATGGCCATTGACCGGCCAAAGCTGCTCACTGCTTTCGACATTGTTGCATGGCGGGAAACGGTCACGCTCGTGCCCGAAAGCTTACCGAACCGCGCGGACATCGCCCGCCCCGATTGGGCGGCGCCATCCATGGACCAAAGACGGTCTATGGCGGCGGCAAGCATTGCAAACTGGAAGCGTGCGAACGGGGCCATCCGGCCTTTGCGGGTTGCCCTGCCACGTGGTTACGGCAGCCGCATATTTTTTGCGCGCCTGCGCGCTGATCTGGCGGCCGTGGGTATCGATATTGAGCGGGTGACCGCCGACCGGCCGCATGACCTGCGTTTGATTGACCTGACGGCACAGCAATCCAGCCCTGCATGGTATCTGGACCAACTGTCCTGCAAATTTGCCGCGATATGCAGCGGGCGTGCCGACGCAATCGTCGCAGAGGCGCGCATGACAAAGGACATGGCGGTGCGCGCGCAATTATTGGGGCAGGCGGAGGCCGAAATGCAATCCACGGTTGGCTTTATTCCGATTGCCAATCCGCTGCGCTGGTCGGTCGTGCGGCCCGGGCTTTTGGGGCACTTTGCCAACGGACGGGGCTGGCACCTGTTGCAATATCTCGGGCGGGACCCAACATAAGTCCAAAGGAGTTATGCCAGTGCCGATTTCGCAGGAACAGTTTGCACAAATTGCCAAGGATCTGCCCGGAATGGGCAACGACCCAAGGGCCGTTCGCATGCGCGTCGAGGCACTCGAAAAGGTGCTTGAGCGGGCATTTCACATTCCTGGCACAAAAATTCCGGTCGGTTTAGACACCGTCATAGGTTTGGTGCCGGTCTTGGGCGATCTCGTGACCGCAGCCATGGGCGCCTATATCGTCTGGGAAGGCCGCAATCTGGGCATGTCAAAATGGCAGCTGCTGCGCATGAGCGCGAACATCGGCATCGATACCGCGATTGGCGCGGTGCCATTTTTGGGCGATGCCTTTGACTTGGTGTGGCGTTCAAATACGAAGAACCTAAAGATCATCCGCAAGCATCTGGACAAACATCATCCGTCCACGCGAATTATCGAACGTTAACGCCCGCGCCAGATTTTGACTGGTGCTGTGCGTGATGCAACCCGGCTAAAACTGGGGCATTGTCGCGGTTTGAATGTGCGGTCTAGGCAAATGCGTATTTCTTGAAGCCAGCCTTTCGCGCTGACCTTTACCGTCACGGAATCCGCAGGCATGCCGTCGTTTAACTCGGCAAATCTCTCGGCAATCGTCGCTGTGGTTAGTGGCGTTCCGCGTTCCGGCTCGCGCGAAAGCCGTGCCATGTCGGGAAACTCAAGCGCATGGAACAACAGCCGCGCCGCACCGAAATACGCCTCCGGCGTTTTGGCGATGCAACTGCCATGCTTGGCCCATTGGTGCTGCAGCAATTGCGGGGAAGGGCTCAGGCAGATGTTGTTGGCAATGGTCTGCCGCGGCAGCACGCCCACCGGCCGGCAATATTGCGGATAATTTGCGCCCTTTGCTTCGGGCCAGAGGCCATGAAGAATGAAGCCGAAGTCGCCAATTGTCCCTGAACATTGGAACCGCACCGCCGGGTCGCGTTCACGTCCACGGCAGAATTCGGGGCTCCAGCTTAATGCCAGAATATAGCCCGCAATCGCCGTGCGCCGGACCTGATCGGGTGACGGAAGCTCCAATGCTGGACGGGGCAGATAATGTGTGGGCTGACACTGCCATGCTTGCGCCAGCGCGGGTGCTGGCGAAAGGCACGCGGCCGCGCCTAAAAGAAAGAGGCCACTAAGCCTGCGCAAAATCCAAGCCGATATCGGCAGCGGGCGCGCTTTGCGTCAAGCGGCCGACCGAGATGTACGTAACGCCGGTTTCCGCTTTGGCACGAATGCTATCAAGCGTGACGCCGCCCGACGCCTCTGTCGGCACGCGGCCCGCAATTAACGCAACTGCGGTGCGCAGCGTATCCGCATCCATATTGTCGAGCAGCAAATGGCTCGCGCCCGCCGCAAGCCCGGGTTCGATCTGCGCGATGCTATCGACCTCTAATATGATGCGTTCGACGCCAGCTTCGCGTGCGCGGCGTACCGCCTCTGCAACGCCGCCTGCGACCGCCACATGATTGTCCTTGATCATTGCGGCATCCCACAATCCCATGCGATGGTTCGTTGCCCCGCCCATGCGCGTGGCGTATTTTTCAAGCACGCGAAGCCCGGGAATGGTTTTGCGTGTGTCCAAAAGGGTGCAGCCCGTACCCGAAATCGCGTCAACATATTGCCGTGTTAGCGTGGCGATGCCCGAAAGATGTTGGACCGTGTTCAGTGCGGACCGCTCCGCCGTCAGCATCGCGCGGGCATTACCCCGAAGACGCATAAGGTCAGTTCCAGCAGCAACCTGCTGTCCTTCTTCGACCAGCAGGTCGATTTCCATTGCGGGATCGAGCGATGTGAAGAACGCGACGGCAATCGGCAGACCGGCCACGACGATTGCGTCGCGGCTATCCATCGTGCCTTCAAACCGGACATCCGCAGGGATAACGCTTTGCGATGTAACGTCGGTTCCGGTTGGCCCCAGATCTTCGGCAAGCGTCGCGCGGACAAACGCGTCGAGATCAAAATGGGGAAGATTAAAGGCCATGTCAGTGCAGTCCGGGGATTCTAACGGATGGGGTTGCCCCACCCATAAGTGCGTTCGAACCGGGCAGCAATGCCGTAATCAGTAGCCCATCAGGCTCATGACTTCCTTGCGGCTCGATTGGTCGTCAAGGAAACAGCCGATAAGCTTTGACGTGACCATGCCAACGCCATGCACCTTCACACCGCGGCCCGTCATGCAACCATGCTGCGCCTCAATGACAACGGCGACGCCCTCTGGCTTCAAATGTTCCCAAATGCAGTTTGCGACTTCGGCGGTCAGGCGTTCTTGAACCTGCAGCCGTTGAGCAAAACCGTGCAGCACGCGCGCCAGCTTTGAAATGCCGACAACGCGATCCGTTGGCATATAGGCAATCGATGCCTTGCCAATGATCGGCGCCATATGGTGCTCACAATGGGACTGGAACGGGATATCCTTCAGCAGAACCAGCTCGTGATATCCGCCGACTTCCTGAAATGTCCGCGACAGATGCGCGGCAGGGTCTTCTGCATAGCCGCCACAATATTCGCGCCATGCGCGTCCAACGCGTGCGGGTGTGTCCAGCAACCCTTCACGGGCTGGGTCATCACCGGACCAACGGATTAGCGTGCGAATGGCGTCCTGAACGTCGTCAGGAACGACAATTTTGCCGTTCTCACCAATTTCGTCTTCATAATGTATATGTGCGATGGGAAACACCTTTTCGGGCTGGTTCATCTTGGGTCTCCAGCGGTCTGAAATGGCCGCCATTTGTATTCCCAACGATACGTCCGCCCGCCTCTAAAAACTATACGGCGAATAACCCATAGGCGTTTCACCATGATGCGATATCATATTCATGCCCAGCTAGTGCTTCAAGCACAGCCGCGCCGATAGCGTTAGCCGATGGCTTGGCCAGTCTTCGCCCAGTCCGCCAAAAAGCCTTCAATGCCCTTGTCTGTCAGGATATGTTTGAACAGGCCCTTGATGACTGCAGGTGGTGCAGTCATGACGTCAGCGCCGATTTTTGCCGCTTCAAGCACATGCACACCATGGCGCACGCTGGCGACGAGGATTTCAGTGTCGAATGCGTAATTGTCGTAAATCAGGCGAATGTCACTGATCAGCTGCATGCCGTCAAAGCCATTGTCATCATGACGACCGACGAAGGGCGATACAAATGTTGCACCGGCTTTTGCAGCAAGCAGCGCCTGATTTGCAGAGAAGCACAAGGTCACATTGACCATGGTCCCTTCGGACGTCAGCGCTTTGCAGGTTTTCAGACCATCAATCGTCAATGGCACCTTGATGCAGACATTGCTTGCAATCTTGCGGAGAATTTCCGCCTCTTTCATCATCGTTGCATGATCCAGCGCAACGACTTCGGCGGATACAGGTCCATCGGTCAGCGCGCAAATTTCGCGGGTTACTTCAATGAAATCGCGGCCCGATCTGGCAATCAATGTTGGGTTGGTGGTAACGCCATCAAGCAAGCCAGTCGCTGCCAGATCTTTGATATCGGCAATGTCAGCGGTGTCGGCAAAAAATTTCATGGCACGTTATTCCTGATAGTAGATTCGGTATACCGCCTATTGGCAAAGTTAACGTGGAAATGACAGGCAATATTCCGTGCGGATTTGGCGGGATATATCACGCCAAAGGAACATGCTTTTGAATTGGCAGGGATAGGTGGGTGACGTCCCCCGATTGTCTGCCTATATCGTCGGGATGAATCCGCCCACCAACCGTGTCCGTGTCGTCCTGTTGACGCAAGCGATTGGTCCGCTCGACTATCGGTTGCCTGCGGATATGGAGGCGGGGCCCGGTTGCGTGGTGATGGTCCCGCTGGGGCCGCGTAAATTGCCGGGTGTTATCTGGGATGATGATGTTTTTGGCGATGAAGCCGTCGATGCCAGCAAACTTCGGCCCGTGTTGGAACGGCTCGATTGTCCGCCACTTGGGCAAGGGCTGCGCCGTCTCGTCAACTGGGTCGCCGATTATTATCTGACCAGCCATGCCGCGGTGTTGCGGATGGTCTTGGCGTCGTCTGCGGCGTTTACGGTGTCTGGTACGATCATTGAATATCGGCGCACCGGCTTTGAACCCGCACGGCTGACCCCGCAACGCGCCGCCGCGCTTGACGCGTTGGAGGGGGCGCAAGGCCTTGTTCGTGAGCTTGCGGCAGAAGCAGGCGTTAGCGATGCTGTCATCCGCGGTCTGATCAAGGCTGGGGCCTTTGAACCCGTTACGATCAGTGTCGATTCTCCGCTGCCTGAACCGCTCGCAGATTTCGGCGCGCCTAAATTGAATGACGCGCAAATGGTCGCGGCAGACGCAATGGTCACCGCCGTCCGCTCGGGCGGGTTTGATACCTTTGTCCTCGACGGCGTGACCGGGTCTGGCAAAACCGAAACCTATTTTGAAGCCGTTGCCGAGGCCATTCGTCTGGGCAAGCAAGTTCTGGTCCTGCTCCCCGAAATCGCGCTGACAGCGCCGTTTCTGGACCGCTTTGAAGCCCGTTTCGGGGTGGAGCCTGCCGTGTGGCATAGCAATTTGCGGTCAACGCAGCGCCGCCGTGTGTGGCGCGCGGTGGCGGACGGCAGTGCAAAGGTGCTGGTCGGGGCACGGTCGGCTTTGTTCCTGCCCTTTGCCAATCTGCGGCTGATCATCGTCGACGAAGCGCATGAGAGCAGTTTCAAGCAAGAAGATGGCGTGCGGTACCACGCCCGCGATGTTGCGGTGATGCGTGGTCGCTTTGAAGGCTTTCCCGTGGTGCTCGCGTCGGCCACGCCCGCGTTGGAATCGCGCCATATGGTTACGATTGGCCGCTATAAGGGGTTGGAAATCCCGTCCCGTTTCGGCGCGGCCAAAATGCCGGAGATCAAGGCGATTGACCTCACCTTGGACGCGCCCGAGCGTCAACATTGGATTGCGCCAACATTGCTCAAGGCGTTAGAAGAGCGCGTCGAACGCGGCGAGCAAAGCTTGCTGTTCCTCAACCGGCGCGGCTTTGCGCCGCTCACCTTGTGCAGGACATGTGGCCACCGCTTCCAATGCCCCAATTGCACAAGCTGGATGGTCGAACACCGGTTGGTTCGCCGGCTTGCGTGCCACCATTGCGGCCATGTCATGCCGCCGCCCGACGAATGCCCTGAATGCGGCGAGAGCGATACCTTGGTCGCCTGTGGCCCGGGCGTTGAACGGATTTGTGATGAGGTAAATCGCCTGTTGCCTGATGCGCGCACCATCGTTGCGACATCGGACACATTATGGTCGCCGGAAAAAGCCGCCGAGTTCGTCTCGCGGGTTGAAAACAAGGCGGTCGATATCATCATCGGCACACAGTTGGTGACCAAGGGATATCACTTTCCTGAGCTGACCTTGGTGGGTGTGATTGATGCTGACCTTGGTCTTGAAGGCGGCGACTTGCGTGCGGCCGAACGGACATTTCAGCAAATCGCGCAGGCGGCGGGCCGGGCAGGGCGTGGTGAAAAACCGGGTGAGGTTTTCATACAGACGCGTAATCCCAACCACCCCGTGATCGCCGCGTTGGTCGCAGGGGACCGCGATGCATTTTACGATGCGGAAACCGAGCAACGCAAATCCGCAGGCGCGCCGCCCTTTGGGCGTTTCGCCGCGATCATCATTTCATCAGAAGACGAACGTGAGGCTATTGAAGCCGCGCGCGCGGTCGGTGGCGCCGCGCCGCAGGTTGACGGCATGTATGTCTATGGCCCTGCGCCAGCGCCGCTCGCTATGCTGCGTGGCCGGTACCGCCAGCGGCTGTTGGTGCATGCGCAACGTTCGGTCGAGGTGCAGACCATCATTCGCGAATGGCTAGGCAGCTTGCATTTTCCCCGGAGCGTTCGGGTCGGGGTCGACGTTGATCCCTATAGTTTCTTATAAATTCTGACGGCTGGATAATCCCGGGTCGAAAAACCTGATTTACCTGCGCCGCCTTATGATGCATCGTCAAAAAAAAATTTTGGGGGAGAGACCAACATGCAGAAATTCTTATGCGCCATTTTATTGAGCACGGCGTCGGCCACAGGTGCTTTTGCACAAGACGCCAAGCCCGCATCGGACGCGACCATTGCCGCACAGCGCAGCATGGCGGCGCAGCTTCCGATCGACGATGGTCGTGACCGCGAATTTGCAGATCGCGGGTTTATCGGAAGTCTGGCGGACCCCATCATCACCAACAAAGATGGCAAGCCTGTCTGGAATTTGGGCGCATATGACTGGATGGACAATTCGGCATCGCCGGACACAGTGAACCCCAGCCTGTGGCGGCACATGGGGCTTTTGCGCAAGCATGGCCTATATGCGGTGACCGACAATATGTGGCAAGTGCGCGGGTTTGATGTGTCCAACATGACCATCATCAAAGGGCAAACGGGTT
>JBILOZ010000188.1:0-3005 GCA_044374245.1 Sphingorhabdus sp.
CTGCATGGTCGCGGACCAATATCTCGGACAGGGCAATCACGTTTTTGGCTTTGTTGTTAAACAGCCCAATGGTTTTGATATGCGCCTTCAGCCCTTCTAGCCCCAACGCCACCATCTGCGCGGGCGTCTTAACCTCCGCAAACAACGCCTTGGTGGCTTTGTTCACGCCGACATCCGTCGATTGGGCAGAGCAGGTAACAGCAACAAGCAACTGATAGGCATTGCCATAAGCCAGCTCGGTTTCCGGCGCAGGGTTGGCCTCCGCCAGCCGGTGGTAAAATTCGAAGATATCTGCCTTTTTCAAAGGCCAAGCACTTCCTGCATAGTGAACCGGCCAGCTTTTTGCCGCGTCAGCCATGTCGCGGCCTTTACCGCGCCGCGCGCGAATATCGCGCGGGTTTCAGCGCGATGGACAAGTTCGATCCGTTCATGTTCGGATGCGAAAATAACATGATGGTCCCCTGCGACGCTGCCGCCGCGTAAGGACGCAAAGCCAATGTCGCCAGCTTTGCGCGCGCCGGTAATGCCGTCGCGGCCGCGGTCGCTACGTTGCTTTAGATCGATGCCGCGTCCGCTGGCTGCGGCTTCGCCCAGCAGCAGGGCGGTTCCAGACGGCGCATCCACCTTATGCCGGTGGTGCATCTCCAATATTTCGATATCCCAATCTTCACCCAATTGGCGTGCGGCCTGCTGCACGAGCGCTGACAGCATCGTCACCCCCAATGAGGTGTTGCCCGTCTGCAAAACCGGAATGTCGCGCGCGGCATCATCAATCAGGAAATGGTGGCGTTCCTCCAAGCCCGTCGTGCCAATGACGATTGGTTTGCCCGCAGCAACGCATGCATCAAGGTTCGCCTCAATCGCATGCGGGCTGGAAAAATCGACGAGTACATCACTGGACGCAACCAAAGCGGCAAGATCATCGCCTTTGTCGACGCCGCCTGCATATACCTGACCATCCGCCGCAATTGCGTCGACCAAAGCCTGCCCCATGCGGCCCGCGCTGCCAATGATACCTATTTTCATAACCGTCATCCTGATATTGTTTCAGGGTCTTACTATATTAGGGAGCCGAAACAAGTTGTGCTGTGTACGACGTTGGCCGCAGCGGGACGGTGAAGGAGCAAATGTGGATCGCCAAATCAAAAACATCGTCATTCTGACAGGAGCAGGTGTCAGCGCGGAGAGCGGTATTGATACGTTTCGCAGTGCTGGTGGATTGTGGGAACAGCATAAGGTTGAGGATGTCGCAACGCCGGAGGCCTTTGCCCGCGACCCTGACCTTGTGCTGCGTTTCTACGATATGCGCCGCGAATGCATTCAGCAGGTGGAACCAAATGCCGCGCATTACGCACTGGCGCGGCTCGATGCGGAATGGAGCGGCAATCTGCTTTTGGTGACACAGAATGTCGACGATTTGCACGAACGGGCAGGGACCAAACGCTTGCTGCATATGCATGGCGAGCATCTGAACGCCTGGTGCACCGCTTGCGACGTACGCCATGGCTGGCGCGGCACATTGATTGACCGGCCGGCCTGTCCATCGTGCGGCATATCAGGCCAATTGCGGCCTGACATCGTCTGGTTCGGCGAAATGCCCTACCGCATGGGTGATATCTACCACGCACTAAACCGTGCTGATTTGTTCGTCAGCATTGGCACGTCAGGCGCAGTCTATCCCGCCGCCGGTCTTGTACGTGAAGCCCGTCAAAACGGCATAGCCACATTGGAACTGAACCTTGAACCATCGCACGGCAGTTCTTGGTTCAATGAATCGCGCCATGGCCCGGCGACGGAGCTTGTTTCACAATGGGTGAACGAGCTTCTAGGCGGTTAAGCCGCCGCAACTGGAGCAGGCCGGGTCTTTGGGCAATTTGATGGACCGCATGGATGGGGTCAGTCCGTCGAACAGGTGCAGCTTGCCCTGCTGCGGCTCTCCAAAGCCTGTCAGCGCGCGTATCGCCTCAATCGCTGCGAAGCTGCCCATAAGCCCACACATCGCGCCCAGAACGCCTTGTGTGGCGCAATCGTCGCAATCATCAGGGTCGTGGGCATCACCGACGAAGCAGCGATAGCATGGCGCATCTGCCTGCCATCCTGTGAATGTGCCAATCTGTCCGTGAAACTGCCCAATCGCGGCGCTCACCAACGGAACCTTTGCCGCAAGGCACAGGTCATTGACGATCAGGCGCGTCATAAAATTGTCGCTGCCATCGATCACCACATCGACGCCCGCGAGAATGTCGGCGCGGGTGTCTTTGCCAATCCGCTGCTTAAGGGCGTTGAAGGTGATGTCGGGGTTTAGCCGCGCCGCTGCCGCGCCAGCCGCTTCCACCTTGGCGGTGCCAATATCGCGGTCGCTGTACAAAATTTGACGCTGGAGATTAGACAGCGCCACATCATCATCATCGATAACGCTGATGGTTCTGACGCCGGCTGCCGCAAGATATTGGATTGCCGGACAGCCAATGCCGCCTGCGCCAATGAGCAGGACATGGCTCGACAATAATTTGCTTTGCCCCGCGCCGCCAATATCGCGCAACACAATGTGGCGGGCATAACGGTCAAGCTGTTGATCGCTAAGCGTCATACGCCTGTTGAGCCGAAACCCCCAGCGCCGCGCACGGTTTCGTCAAGGTCATCCACCTCGACCAAGTGGCCGTGGGTCACAGGTGCCACCACAATCTGTGCAATCCGGTCGCCTTTGTTGATCATGAAATCATCTTCGCCCAAATTGGCCAGAATGACTTTCACCTCGCCGCGATAATCGCTGTCGATGGTCCCGGGTGTGTTGAGGCAGGTAATCCCATGCTTCAGCGCAAGGCCCGACCGCGGGCGCACCTGCACTTCATATCCATCAGGAATGGCAAAGGCGAAGCCGGTTGCGACGGCATGGCGCTTACCAGCGCGCAGGTTCAGGCTTTCGGCGGCGCAAATGTCCATGCCGGCCGCGCCCGATGTCGCATATGCAGGCAAAGCCAAGCCCGCGCCATGGTTCAGGCGCT
>JBILOZ010000061.1:0-11503 GCA_044374245.1 Sphingorhabdus sp.
ATTGCGATTGCGCAGGCCGGCTTTGGTGACGCGGTTGCCCCATTGGGCACCGCACTGACCGAGCAGCAAATCCAGATGCTCTGGCGCATGACCGAAAAACCGTTGCTGTGCTTCGATGGGGACTCGGCTGGGCAGAAAGCCGCGATGCGTGCGGCGTTACGTGCCCTGCCGTTGCTAAAGCCTGGGCACAGCCTTCAGTTCGTAACGCTGCCCGATGGGCAGGATCCGGATGACCTTGTGAAGGCATCTGGTGCAAAGGCCCTCACCGCGCTTCTGGAGGCGTCTGAGCCGCTTGTGGAGCGATTGTGGAAGGCGGAGGTGTCTGCAAGCCCCTTGGACACGCCAGAGGACCGTGCGGGGCTTAAACAGCGCCTTGGTGTCCACATGGCAACGATCACGGACGGAGAAATCAAACGGCATTATGCCGATGCGTTTCGCGAACGGTTCGATAATCTTTTTGCGCAACGCAGAAACGCGCGGCCGGCCCGCTACGCCAACACGCCAAAACGCGATTGGCGAAAGCCGCAGATATTGCCGCCTGGCGCAGAGACCAAGAGTTTCAATGCAAAGGGATCGGATTTCCTGGTGCAAGGTGTGCTTGGTGCATTGCTGCGTAATCCATCCATGATACGCCAGCATCATGAAGGGTTAAGTGACTTCGTTCCGACCGACCCGAATCACGCCGCTTTGCTTAACATCATGCTGAATGAATCTTTTGCCAAAGAATCGCTTGATACCGACGGCCTAATTACCATATTGGACGAGAAGTTGTATAATGTCGCATCGACGCTGCTCCACAGCAATGGCAAGGTCTTTGCCTTCAATCGTGGGGAGTTCGGTTCGGGGGGCGACGGATTATCCAGCGTTTCAAAAGATTTGGGTGAAGCAATCAGGCTGATGAAGCAGCGTCCTGCGCTCGAAGAAGCACTGGAACGCGCTACACGGTTGGCGAGTTTAGAAATGACGGACGAAACTTTTGCCGAACAGCAAAGGTTACGTCACGAAAAGAAGGCATTTGACGATCGTATCATCGCATTTTTTCGGCGAGATGCGGACGATTTATGACAGTATCGGGGAATTATTTTGGCAAGTCGCGTAAACGAGAATGAAGAAGATATGGCCGAAAACGGCGATGCACCGCTGATTGACCTGAACGATGCGACCATCAAAAAACTGCTAGCCAAAGCAAAGCGCCGCGGTTTCCTGACCTATGACGAATTAAATGCTGCCTTGCCGCAGGATCAGATGTCTTCCGAACAGATTGAAGACGTCATGTCCGCCATTAATGACATGGGCGTGCAGATCGTCGAGAATGACGAAGCCGGCGAAGATGGCGAGGACGAGCAGGAAGAGGAAGAAGTCGAAACCGTCGACAATATCTCTGAAAATGACCCGCGCTCGCTGACCAGCACGGTCAAGAAAACCGGAACGGGTGAACGCACCGATGACCCTGTGCGCATGTATTTGCGCGAAATGGGCGCGGTGGAATTGTTGTCGCGCGAAGGCGAAATCGCGATTGCAAAGCGGATTGAATCCGGTCGCGACACGATGATCCTCGGCCTCTGCGAGAGCCCGATCACCTTCCACGCCATTATTGACTGGTCGAACGCGCTTAACGACGGCGAAATGCAGCTGCGCGAAATCCTGGACCTTGACGCCATGTTGTCAAAAGCGCCTGAAACGCTGACCGACGACGAGGAAGAAGAAGGCGACGGGGAAATCAGCGAAAAAACCGCTGGCGTCTCTTACAAGGAAGAAGACGAAGTCGAAGAAGAGCCGGAATCGGCGAGCGACGACGATGATATGACCGAACGGCGTTCACGCCCGGTTGAAGAAGAGGAAGAAGACAACACGCTCAGCCTCGCGCAGATGGAAGAAGCGTTGAAGCCTGCAGCCTTAGAGCGTTTTGCCAAGATCGCATCTTTGTTCAAGAAGTTCTCGAACATTCAGCTTGAGCGGATGCGCGCTTTGAACGCCGGCGAAGAGTTTTCCTCAGCTTCCGAAAATAAGTATCACAAATTACGTGAAGAATTGACTGCGGAAGTCGAAAGCGTTCAGTTCCACGCGAACAAGATCGAATATCTGGTCGACCAATTATACTCGTTCAACCGTCGTTTGACCGCGCTTGGCGGCCAAATGCTGCGCTTGGCCGAGCGTCACAAGGTTCCGCGCAAGGCATTCCTTGACAGCTATATGGGCCGTGAGCTCGACGAAAATTGGCTGGCCGAAGTTTCAAACCTCGACAAAAAATGGACGGCGTTCGCGACGAACGAAGCCGAAGGCGTTGAGCGTATTCGCAGTGAAATAGCGGACATTGCCGCGAATACCGGCATGTCGCTGGGCGAATTCCGCCGCATCGTCAACATGGTGCAAAAGGGCGAGCGCGAAGCGCGTATTGCGAAGAAAGAAATGGTCGAGGCCAATCTGCGCCTCGTTATTTCCATCGCGAAGAAATACACCAATCGCGGCCTTCAGTTCCTCGATCTCATTCAAGAGGGCAATATCGGCCTCATGAAAGCGGTCGATAAATTTGAATATCGCCGTGGGTACAAGTTCAGCACCTATGCGACATGGTGGATTCGTCAGGCAATTACCCGGTCAATTGCGGACCAAGCCCGCACCATCCGTATTCCAGTGCATATGATCGAAACGATCAACAAGCTGGTGCGCACAAGCCGTCAGTTCTTGCACGAACAAGGCCGCGAACCGACGCCGGAGGAAATGGCCGAGCGCCTTTCCATGCCGCTCGAAAAAGTGCGCAAGGTCATGAAGATCGCGAAGGAGCCGATCTCACTCGAAACGCCGATTGGCGACGAGGAAGACAGCCATCTTGGCGATTTCATCGAAGACAAAAACGCGATCATTCCCGTAGATGCCGCCATTCAGGCGAACTTGAAGGAAACTGTGACCCGCGTTCTGGCGTCACTGACACCGCGCGAAGAGCGCGTGTTGCGCATGCGTTTTGGCATTGGCATGAACACCGACCATACATTGGAAGAAGTTGGTCAGCAGTTCAGCGTTACCCGCGAACGTATTCGTCAGATCGAGGCAAAAGCACTCCGCAAGCTGAAGCACCCAAGCCGCAGCCGCAAAATGCGCAGCTTCCTCGACCAATAAGCGACGGTCTGCCGCGTTTATATTTCTGAACAGTTGATATTATGGACCGGATGCTCGCCCTTATGTGCGGGTTTCCGGTAGCCATTGCGGGAGTATTGTGTGTGCAATCTGGCGCGGCCGGCGAAATGCGCGCCACCTGTCCAATACTCCGCGGCGTAAACTATTATATTGCATAACGCGGTGGGCCCACTTAACGAATTAATCGTTCGATTAACAAACGGGGTCCGTCCATGCGCTTTGAAGGCACTGATAATTACGTCGCAACTGATGATCTGAAAGTTGCCGTAAACGCAGCCACGCGGTTACGCCGCCCTCTTCTTGTCAAAGGCGAACCCGGCACCGGCAAGACCGTCCTGGCGCAGGAAATCGCGACCGCGCTCAATGCACCACTGATTGAATGGAACATCAAATCCACGACCAAGGCGCATCAGGGCCTGTATGAATATGATGCCGTTGCCCGTTTGCGCGATAGCCAATTGGGCGATGAGCGCGTCCACGACATCAAAAATTACATCAAGAAGGGCAAGCTTTGGGAAGCGTTCACCGCGCCTCAGTTGCCCGTTCTTTTGATCGACGAAATCGACAAGGCCGATATCGAGTTTCCGAACGACTTGCTTCAGGAACTCGATCGCATGGAATTCTTTGTTTACGAAACGCAGGAAACCGTAAAAGCGGTCGAGCGCCCGATCGTCATCATTACCTCGAACAATGAAAAGGAACTGCCTGACGCATTCCTGCGCCGTTGTTTCTTCCATTATATCAAATTCCCTGACCGTACGACGATGCAGTCCATCATTGATGTCCACTTCCCCGGCATCCAAAAAATGCTGGTGTCGAAGGCCATGGACATTTTTTACGAAGTTCGGGACGTCCCAGGCCTTAAGAAAAAGCCAAGCACGAGCGAATTGCTCGATTGGCTAAAGCTGTTGCTGCACGAAGACATGCCACTTGATGTTCTGCAGTCACGCGACCCAACAAAGGCCATTCCGCCACTGCACGGCGCGCTGCTTAAGAATGAGCAGGACGTGATGCTGTTTGAACGGCTGGCCTTTATGGCACGGCGACCAAACAGCTAAGCTGCGCCCTTTTTAGACGCTGTAAGCGATTTCAAAGTCGCCCCAACGGCGTCCATTTATGCGCAGTGGGACATATACGTTACGCATGACCTTATATGAGTGGCCGTCGCCTTCGTGGCGAAACACGGCCATCATATAGTCCTGCTCGCTTGTTTTCGCTGGGATATCCACCGGGTCCTGAATGACGCGGCCGTTGCGGCAATATTTCGTGTCATGCGCGATATCGCCCGTTGGCGCGCGCGACAGTTCTTTCAACTGAACGGGCAAGAAGCCCTTTAGGCTGCTGCACACCACCGACGTTATTTCGTCGGGATTGCTGTCTTTGACGGCTTCAATAAATGGCTGCCAATGTTGTTCCGCCCATGGTGTCAGCTTCGATGTAAAGCGCGGCGGATTGCTGCCTTCGATGGGACGCAGATCGGTATCAAACAGCGCCTCTAACGTCAGTGTGCCATCCGCGATTGCGGCCTCGGTCAATGCTTTCACTTCTTCGGCCTTTTGGCGGGCAAGCTCGACAAATTCGCTATCGCGCTTTGACAATCCGCTGTGCACAATATGGTCAAACATCTTGTTTGCCTGCATTTCCAGACCACCGATCTGGCTATGCGCCCGCACAACCGCAGCAAACATTTCGCCATTGGCGCCTTCGACCGCATCACGAACATTTTGCGAATCGACCAGCCCACGGTGAATTTGTGCGGTGCTGTCCGCAATCTCACGGTTGTGATCACCCACCTTGGCAACGACATCGCTTACGCCATAAATGAGCTCCTGAAGGCTCGCGAACTGCTCTTGCGCAGCGCCACTTGTCGAGACACCCTCCTCGATTTCCACGACAAATTTCGCGGCTTCATGCGAAAGCGAGTTCACCGTTCCGGTTATTTCCACCGCAGCGCGCCGCGTATAATGCGCCAGCTTTTTGACCTCAGCTGCCACGACCGCGAACGTCTGCCCGGCGGCACCCGCCTTTTCCGCCTCAATCGCAGCGTTGAGCGCCAGCATGTTGGTCGTGCGCGCAATTGAATCAATTGATTGCGACACCCGCTTCACTTGCTCCATCGCTGCTGCAAAACCGGTGATATGCGAACCAAGGCTCATGATGAGGCTGATGAGTTCCGAAAAGCTCGCCAGTGATAGCTGAACGGTGTCATGCCCCGTCTTCAGCTTTGCGACAGCGGCTTCCGCCAAAATCCGTGCATCTCGGGTCGCCAGCGCAACCTCCGCGATGTCCGCATCAAGTGCTTGCGTCAGCTCGGTCATCTCGCCGTGCCTTGCCTTAAGCCAGTCTGCGGATTGTAGCGCCTGTTCGAGCACACCGGCAGCTTCGGCACAGCCCACGGTAACCTCACCGCATATCTGTGCGGTTTCGTGGATCCAGTGATTTTCACTCAATGCAACTTTTTCCATTTTCATGGCTTTGGCACCTTGTTCTGTCGTTTGTAACGGGGCCTACCCCAATATGGTTATCACAGAGTTAATCGCCGGTTGTTGACGGCGCGTGTCGAAACAGCCAAAAGCTTTAACTGGTCAATTAAACAGGAGCCTGCCGGTGTTTTTCTCATTCATGGAAGAGTTGCGGTCCGCCGGTATATCCGCTTCATTGAAAGAGCATCTTGCGCTTCTCGCCGCTTTGGATGCCGATGTTATCGACCAAAGTCCCGAAGAATTTTATTATTTGGCCCGCGCCACACTGGTGAAGGACGAAGCGCTTTTGGACCGTTTCGACCAGGTATTTGGCAAGGTTTTCAAAGGTGTATTCACTGAATATGGCCAGAACGATGTCGATGTACCCGCCGATTGGTTAAAGGCGATTGCCGAGAAATATCTGTCGCCAGAGGAAATGGCGAAGATCGAAAAAATGGGCAGCTGGGACGAGCTCATGGAGACGCTGAAAAAGCGGCTCGAGGAACAGGAAAAGCGCCACGAAGGCGGCAACAAATGGGTCGGAACCGGCGGCACATCACCTTATGGCAATTCGGGCTACAATCCCGAAGGCGTCCGCATTGGCGGCGAATCCAAGCACAAGCGCGCCGTAAAGGTTTGGGACAAGCGCGAATTCCAGAATTTGGACAATACGCGCGAGTTGGGCACCCGCAACATCAAGATCGCGATGCGCCGGCTGCGCCGCTTTGCCCGCGATGGCGCGGTTGAAGAGCTCGATATTGACGGCACAATCAACGGCACAGCACGCAAAGGCTGGTTGGACATTCAAATGCGCCCCGAACGTCGGAATGCGATCAAGGTGTTGCTGATGCTGGACGTCGGCGGGTCCATGGATCCGTTTATCAAGCTTTGCGAAGAACTCTTCAGTGCGGCCACTAGTGAATTCAAAAACTTAGAATTTTTCTATTTCCACAACTGCCCATATGAAGGCGTGTGGAAAGACAATAAGCGCCGGTTTAGCGAACGTACCCCGATGTGGGACGTTCTGCACAAATTCCCGCATGACTATAAGGTGGTCATGGTCGGCGATGCGTCAATGAGCCCTTATGAAATCACGCATCCCGGCGGGTCGGTTGAGCATTTCAACGAAGAATCCGGTGCTGTCTGGATGAACCGGATTACCAACACCTATCCCGCCACGGTCTGGCTTAACCCCGTGCCCGAAAAACAATGGGGCTATTCGCAATCCACGAAAATCATCAAAGAATTGATGAACGACCGGATGTACCCGCTGACGTTGGAAGGTCTTGATGACGCGATGCGCGAATTAAGCCGGAAGCACGGCCACTAATATAGCAGATATTGCGCGCGTTTCTGTAACCAATCCTGTTCGTCAGCTGACGTCATTGCGTCCAGTTCATCTGGCGTGCTGTCGGGTGCATCCACCCATTCACGCAAGGCGGGGCCGCCGTTAATGACGTCAATGGCGAGCTTTCCGAATTCATATTCATACGGAAAGTCGCGCCACAGATCATATTCGGGATAGAGCCGCCGGATGGCCTTAAATGCCAACGCCTGTATCCGCCACGGTTGGAACGCGTCATGGTTATATGATGGACCTTCTGCGTGGATGTGCACACCATGACACAGTTGATGCACATGCTTGTGAAATGTCGGTTCGAACCAAATTTCCCGAAGCGTGCAGCCATTCAGCCATTGCGGCGCAAATGCCCGCATTTCGGCAATTACATCGCGCGCGTTAATGTCCGGCGCGCCGAATATCTCCAGCGGACGGGTCGTTCCCCTGCCCTCTGACAATGTTGCCCCTTCCAGAAGCACGGTACCCGCATAAGCGCGCGCCATGTTGATGTTTGCCGCATTGGGGCTTGGGTTGATCCAGATGCGGTCGGCAGGCCAGCCATATCCGGGCGCTGCGTCTGGTTGATAACCCGCCATTTCAATAACGCGATAATCAACGTCAATCTTGTAATGATCGATAAACCAATGCCCGATCTCACCCAAAGTCATCCCATGCCGCATCGGCATCGGGCCCGCGCCAACAAAGCTTTCCCAACCCTTTTGCAGCGTTAGGCCCTCTACGGGACGGCCAGCAGGGTTCGGGCGATCCAATACCCAAACCGATTTGCCATGCGCGGCAGATGCCTCAAGCACGTAGAGCAGCGTCGTAATAAACGTATAAATCCGGCAGCCCAGATCCTGAAGGTCGATTAGGATGACATCAAAGGTCTCCATCGACTCACTGGAAGGGCGTCGCACTTCGCCATAAAGGCTGAATATCGGGATACCGAGCACAGGGTCGGTGAAGTCGGGTGACTCCATCATATTGTCTTGCTTGTCACCCCGAAGGCCATGTTGGGGGCCAAAGGCGGAGGTCACCTGAACATCGTCGAGCGCAGCCAGTGCATCCAATGTGTGCGTCAGGTCTGCTGTCACCGATGCTGGATGAGCCAGTAACGCGACACGTTTACCCGCCAATGGCTTGCGAAGTTCTGGCTCCGTGAGGAGGCGATCAATTCCAAATTTCATGCCGCGCTTCGTGCCTCCAGTTGCAGGGCAAAGCAATCCTTATGATGAAAATCCGCTTTCCCCGGTGGGTGCGCGAGTGCCCAATAAGCGGTACGTCCGTCCTTGTGCGCGATAACGGCACTGAACCCAGCCATTACATCCACCGTCCGCAAAGATTCGGGCAGGTCCACGGTGACCGTCATTTCGAATATGCCCTCCCCCGCCGTGCAGTTTATCTGCGGTGGCGCGCAGGCAAGCTCCGTCATGCCTTCGCGGTATCCGGTAAAGGCATAGGCCGCCCATTGCCCCGACGGCGCGAAGTTGAATTCGACATAGCTGCGGTCATCGGCGCGGCCGCAAAACAATTCAAAACATGTGTCTTTCCAAAGCTCGTCCGTGCGTTGCGGTTGCGCAACTTCAGGGAAATGTATCTCGTCGATTCCCCCGTGCAGCGTGTATTTTATCTGCAAACGACCGGCTTCGGCGCGATCAACGTGCACGGCTATAGCATCGACAAAACCCTGTTCGCTCAGTGGATGACACTGAAGCGCTGTTTCCGTCATCGAAATATTGGCCAATGTCGAAACTCCATGCTAGGCGCTAACGCGCTATGACTGCTTATAAATCTGATCTTCTTCGCCAGCTTGATGCACGCGGCTACATCCACCAAACAACCGACGCGGCGGCGCTTGATGCGCTTGCGTCCAAAGAGATTGTTCCGGGATATATCGGCTTCGATGCGACTGCGCCATCGCTTCATGTCGGAAATCTGGTGTCCATCATGTTGCTGCGCAGATTGCAGCAGGCCGGACACAAACCCGTCGTGGTCATGGGCGGCGGCACGACGCGTATTGGTGATCCGACGGGCAAAGACGAAGTCCGCAAGATGCTGACCGATGAGACCATCGAAGCCAACATTTCGTCGATACGCACGGCGTTTGAGCAGTTTTTGACCTTTGGCGATGGCCCGACCGATGCCGTGATGGTCAACAACCATGACTGGTTGGGTCAGCTTGGATATATCGAACTGCTGCAAGAAGTTGGCACCCATTTTACCGTCAACCGGATGCTGACATTTGATTCGGTGAAGCTGCGGCTTGAACGCGAACAGCCGATGACCTTCCTCGAATTCAACTATATGATCTTGCAAGGTTATGACTTCCGTCATCTCAGCAAGACGATGGGCGTCCGTCTGCAAATGGGTGGATCGGACCAATGGGGCAATATCATCAATGGCATGGAATTGGCGCGCCGGATGGATGGTGCAGAGGTGTTTGGTCTTACAACACCGCTGATCACCAAAGCCGATGGATCGAAAATGGGCAAGTCCGTTTCTGGCGCGGTATGGCTCAATCGCGAACAGCTGCCTGATTATGATTATTGGCAGTTCTGGCGCAATACGGACGACCGTGATGTCGGCAAGTTCCTGCGCCTTTTCACCGATTTGCCAATCGACGAAATCGAACGTTTGGAATCGTTGGAAGGTTCCGAAATCAACATCGCCAAGATCGCACTGGCGAACGCCGCAACCGAATTGTGCCGTGGTGCCGAGGCATCTGCGCTCGCCGCTGAAACCGCACGAAAAACCTTTGAAGAGGGAACGTCCGGCGGGGATTTGCCGACGATTGACGTCAACGCGGAGATCTCGGTGATTGACGCGTTGGTGGCGCTAAATTTCGTGGCGTCCAAAAAAGAAGCGCGCAGAATGATTCAAGGCGGCGGCGCACGGGTTGCCGATGTGGCGGTAACTGACGAAAATGCGGTGATTGCGGCACAGGCTGAGCCGGTCAAAATTTCTGCTGGCAAGAAAAAGCACGGCCTCATTCGCTTCGGATAAGCGCGTCGGTAAAATTGTGAAGCGTGGCTTTACCAAATCTTTGGAACTTCGCGGTACGGTGATTATCCAACATTATTCACCGCACGAGGCCGCAAAATATGGCGCAAGCAGTTCCGAACCCTGATCTGGATTTCCGCATCGCGGCCCGTCACCGCGCGAACCACACCGTCATAGCCGAGAGTAAATTGCGCGGCGACACGCAAATTCACATCATCAACGTCTCCGCGCATGGCTTCATGATTGACGATAACCCCGGCTTCGAACGTGGAGAGCGCGTCGAACTTCGGTTGCCCATCATTGGCAGAATCGAGGCACTGGTTATCTGGACGTCTGACAACCGCGCCGGTTTTCAGTTTGAACGCGTGTTGCGTTTACCCCATTTTCTTGAGCTGCTTAAAATCATTTCGCCAAAGCTGCGCTAACCGCCGCGAAGCGTCGCCACACCGGCATCTCGTTCAAACAAATACAACGCCACACGGGCAGCATGCCCCCGCGGACCATCAAGTCCGCCGTCGCGTTCCAACAAAAGCCGCGCATCATCTGCCGCAACGCCGATGAGTTCACGCACTTGCTCCGGCGTCGCAACGCGAAATGGGCTGTCGCCCGACTGACGCGTTCCCAGCAATTCGCCGGCACCGCGCAGCTTGAGGTCTTCCTCGGCGATACGAAAGCCGTCATTGGTTTCGCGCATCAGCGCAAGACGCGCGCGCGCCGTCTCACCAATTTGCGTCGTGCGCACCAGAATACAGACCGATTTCTCTGACCCGCGACCAACGCGCCCGCGCAACTGATGCAATTGCGCGAGGCCGAAACGATCCGCCGCCTCAATAACCATCAGGCTGGCATTGGGGACATCAACGCCGACTTCGATAACGGTCGTCGCCACCAACAACCGTGTCTCGCCCGCAACGAAGCGCTCCATTACCGCGTCTTTTTCCGCACCCCGCATACGCCCGTGCACCAAAGCAACCTGCGATCCAAAGCGCAAGCGGAGCATTTCTGCGCGCTGTTCGGCGGCGGCAAGATCGCTCTTGTCGCTTTCTTCGACCAACGGGCACACCCAGAATGCCTGCTTGCCCGCCGCAAGATGGCGGGCAACGCCGTCAATCAATTCACCAAGCCGATCCTGCGACATGACGCGTGTTTCAACCGGCGTACGACCGGGCGGAAGTTCATCAAGGATCGAGCTGTCCATTTCACCATAAGCCGCAAGCGCGAGGCTGCGCGGGATAGGCGTTGCCGTCATCACCAGCAGGTGCGGAACGCCCCTGCCCTTGCGCGATAGCATGAGCCGCTGGGAAACGCCGAAACGATGCTGCTCGTCGATAACCGCCACGGCGAGCGATTTATAGGTCACCGCTTCCTGAAAAATCGCATGGGTGCCGACGAGGATGTGTATCGAACCATCAGCAAGCCCCATCAGCGTTGCTTCGCGCAAGCTGCCCTTTTCGCGGCCCGTTAGGATTGCAATATTCACCGGCATCCCCGCCAACAGCTTTTGAAGGCCCGCATAATGCTGGCGCGCCAAAATTTCCGTTGGCGCCAACATCGCCGCCTGCATCCC
>JBILOZ010000189.1:0-2915 GCA_044374245.1 Sphingorhabdus sp.
GCGCGGCCTGCCAACGGCGCTTTGCAATTGATAACCCAACGCACCAAAAGTGCCGCGCTGTCGATACTGCGTTCGGGGGGTGTCGAAACACAATCGTTCGGAAATGTGGGCGTTACCCCCGTTGCGAGACCCGGCTTGATGGGTGCTTTCCACGTGACATCATATTGGTGCGCATTCGGCGCGTTACTAACCCGCTCGCGCAATTCCAAATAGCCGGGTTGCAAATCATCGGCCTGTGCCGGCGAGAGGCCGGCCGCAAGCATGATCAAAAGAAGCAGTCGGAATATCATGGCTTGGCAATGCGAATGTCATATCCGTCAAGCAACGCCTGATATGCGGCGGCTTCACGCTTGCTTTGGGTCTCGGCGCGCCAGTCGTTCGATACGCGCTGCCGGACCGCTGATAAAGCTGGCGTCCCTGCTGCAACAACATTGCGGACGCGGACGGCGTGCCAGCCAAAGCCTGAACGCACCGGACCGGACCATTTTCCTTGCGGGGCATTGCGCAGACTATCGGCAAAATCATCGCCAAACTGTCGCGATACGCTGTCCCACTCGGCCTCTTCCATGCTTTGGGGAACGCTCAATGCTTGCGCGGGCGGTGTTTTTCCCTGGAGCATCGCGCGCATAGAATCTTGCGCCACATTTTCATCTTCGCCCAAAAACTGCTGGTCAAAACTGAACGCGGGTTTCGCAGCATAAAGGGATTTTTTGGTGTCGTAATAACGCTGGAGCTCGGCATCGGTTGGTTCCATATTCTGGATTTCAGCCGTCGCCAGAAACTCCATTTTGGCGCGCAAACGACGTCGGATAATCGGGTCGTCCACGTCAAGCCCAAGCCGCATAGCCTCGCGGACGTACACTTCTTCTTTGATGTAATCGCGGATCAGGCTGTCGAGTTGCTGCGCGCTCGGCGGGCGCTGCCACGTCTGTTCCCATTGGGATGCAAGCCGCGCGACCTCCTCTTCGTTGATCGTAATGCTTCGGTCCAGACTGTCGGAGGAACCGAATTGGCTCATCAGCAGGAATAGCACTGAACCTGCGGCCAAAAAATGTACCAGCGGCTCTCGAATGAAACGGCGCACCTGAATATCCTTCATAAAATAGCGACCCCCCGACCTGGGCGTTCCACCATGATCAGTGGCGATTCGCCTTCCGGCGTTTTATACGCGGCAGAAATAGCTGCACGGACTTTATCGACACGGGCCGCGGGCATTACGGCGACACAGGCGCCACCAAAGCCGCCACCCGTCATCCGTGCGCCGCCCTCGGGACCAATCGCGCGTTGCAACAGCGCGACCAATTCATCGATGGCGGGAACGGTAATCTCGAAATCGTCGCGCATCGATGCGTGGCTTTGCGCCATCAGCGCCCCAAGCATGGTCAGATCGTTTCTCGCCAGCGCGCCCGCTGCATCCAAAGTCCGTTGGTTCTCGGTAATCACATGGCGTGCCCGTGACATCGTGACGGCATCAAGCCCCGCCGCCGCAAGCATATCGAGGTTCGCATCACGCAGCGCGGCGACACCCATCGCTTCAGCGGCTACCTCACATTGACGGCGGCGTTCGTTGTAATGCCCGTCGACCAGCCCACGCGTAACGCCCGAATGCACAATCATGATAGCCAGGTCATCGGGCACGGGGGCATCGGTCAGGGCAAGGCTTCGGCAATCGATCAAGAGCGCATGGCCAGCTTTGCCTTGAGCGGAAATGAGCTGGTCCATGATGCCGCATTTGGTGCCCACAAAGTCGCATTCCGCACTTTGCGCGATTTGCGCGAGGCGGGTGTGGTCAATCTCGATACTGGCTAAGGCGAGCATCGCTTTGCCGACAGCGACCTCAAGCGATGCCGATGACGACAGGCCTGCGCCTTTGGGCACATTGCCTGCGATGGCTATGTTTGCGCCGGTAAGAGCGTGCCCCGCATTTTGCAGGGCCATTATCATGCCGCGTATATAATCGGCCCATGGCTGGTCCGCATTGCGTTCGATGGGTTGTCTGAGGTCGAACGCGTCCGCCGCGTTGTCAAAATCCACAGCGACAATATGCACAGTATTGTCGTCACGTGGGCTAGCGGCAACCATCGTCGATGGGCCAATGGCGCAGGGCAGGACAAACCCATCATTATAGTCGGTATGCTCGCCGATCAGGTTCACCCGTCCAGGCGCGCGGGCCACCAGATCAGGCGCTGACCCAAATCCTTGGGCAAAGGCCGCACTGACCGTGTCATATAGCGCCTTGTCGAGCGGGGTCATGCTTTGCTCCGGTAATGGATTTTGCTTTGCGCCCGTAACCGCTCGGCCGCCGCTTCGGGCGTCAGATCACGCTGCGGTTCGGCCAGCATCTCATATCCCACCATGAACTTGCGCACGCTCGCCGAACGCAGCAGGGGCGGATAAAAATGGGCATGCAGTTGCCAGTGCGGGGCGTCGGGCGTTGCGCTTGGCGCGCCATGCCACCCCATCGAATACGGAAAGCTTGTCTGGAACAGATTGTCGTAAGCGGTCGTGACGGACTTTAGGACGTCGGCCAAGTTATGGCGTTGTGCAGACGTCAAAGCACTCAGCCGCTGGACAGCAAAGCGCGGGAGCAAGAGGGTCTCAAACGGCCAGCTTGCCCAATAAGGTACAACCGCAATCCAATGGTCATTTATGGCGACGGTGCGCGCACCGTCCGCTGCCTCTTGTGCCGCATAAGTCAGCAGCATCGCGCTGTGATGTTTGTCGTAATATTCGGCTTGCGTTTCGTCCTCACGCGCCGGTTCGGCGGGGACATAATCGGTGGCCCATATTTGTCCGTGCGGGTGCGGGCTGGAACAGCCCATCATCGCGCCTTTGTTTTCAAAGATCTGCACATAGGCATGGTTGGCCGACAGCTCGGCTTCCTGCGCCGCCCAATTGTCAACGACGGCCGCGAT
>JBILOZ010000062.1:0-11261 GCA_044374245.1 Sphingorhabdus sp.
CCGTTCCGAAACTTAATCAACGATATCGAGCAAGCTTCAGATCTTGATCTCAGAATTACGGAGCATCCCCAGTCATGATCTAGCGAAGCCCAGGGCAAATCCCCCCCCCCTTGCAAACACCCACAGATGATTGGACTTGTAACGGTTTTGCGCCGGTCACTTGAGAGTTAAACACTCATACAAGGAGACCGAAGAGATGTTGAAGCATACAGAAGATTTCAAGCAAGAGGCCGTTCGGATTGCATTGACCAGCGGATTATCACGGCGGCGTGTTGCTGCTGACCTGGGCGTTGGATTGTCAACGCTGGGCAAGTGGGTGTCTCAATATCGGTCAACCGATCTGGTATCGGCACCGCAGGCAGATTTGGCGCGTGAGAATGAACGCCTGCGCTTAGAGAACCGTATCCTCAAGGAGGAGAGGGAGATACTAAAAAAGGCTCCCCAGTTCTTTGCGAGCCTCGGCAAGTGAGGTTCGCATTCGTGCACAGCTGGCGACATGTTTGGCCAGTGGAGATGTTGTGTCGCGTGATGCAAGTATCGACACGCGGTTACCGGTCTTGGCACGCACGGCCGACAAGCCGACGATCACGCGGTGACATGAAAGTGCTGGCACATATCCGTGAACAATATGGCCTCAGTCTCGGCAGCTATGGCCGACCTCGCATGACGATGGAGTTAAAGGAGGCGGGGCTCGCTGTAGGCGAGCGCCGTGTTGGCCGTTTAATGAGGATTAACGGGAGCGCAGGTAACTAGTGATCCGGGGGATCATAAAGCCAAGCCCGGTTCGCACTCGCAAGCACAAGGTCACCACCAACAGTAATCATCGCCTGGGCATCGCTGCGAACTGGCTTGACGGTGATTTTGTTGCCGCTGCTCCCAACCAAAAATGGGCAGGCGACATCACCTATATATGGACTGCCGAGGGTTGGCTCTACCTCGCTGTTGTTCTTGATCTACACAGCCGCCGTGTCGTTGGCTGGGCGGTCAGCGACAGAATGACCCGAAGGGCGGCGTAGCCAACAAGGATCTGGCAATCAGGGCGCTCGATATGGCGGTAAACCTGCGGCAACCTGCCGAAGGCTGCATCTTCCATTCTGATCGCGGTAGCCAATACTGCGCCTATGATTATCAAAAGAAGCTGCAGGCCTACGGCCTGCGGCCATCGATGAGTGGCAAAGGCAACTGCTACGACAACGCATCTGTTGAAACGTTCTTCAAATCGCTGAAGGCGGAGCTGATCTGGCGTCAGAAATGGTCAACACGAAGGCAGGCAGAGGCCGCGATCTTCCAGTACATCAACGGGTTCTACAACACCCGCCGCCGTCACTCATATCTGGGTGGCATCAGCCCGCTGGCGTTCGAAGCAAAGGTGGCATAATGAGATCAGTGACCGGCACAAAACCGTTACAAGTCCAAGGTAGACCAGCCAGCAGCTTGGGCGCCCACTTCCTATTTGGAACATAAAAAAGCAGGGTTCCCTCACTTTCTTGAACGAGCCAAACCGGGTGTGATCATCGTTGGGCTTGATGGCAAGCGCTTCGCCAATGAGGCTATGATCTATCATGATCTGGTTCCGGCAATGTTGAAACAAGCAGGTGTTCACGGCAAAGGACCTGGTTGCTGGATTATTGCAGATCACAAGGCAATGCGGCGTTATGGGCTTGGTGCGGCGCCACCGTGGCCCGCACCTATTAGCCCCAGCATAAATGCAGGCTATCTGGTGAAGGCTAAATCTCTTAAGGATTTAGCCCACAGAATTGGTGTCGACCACTTAATGCTATGTCCACACCCTCCTGCAGTCAGCAACTAATAACCCACTCCGAGTTGAATAGACCAGTCAAAATCTGAACGATTATGTCAGGATGCGTTGCCCTTGTATTGGTCTCTTTTGTCTACTTCCTATTCTCAAGTGGGCTCTAGCCACATCTCTGCCGCACCGCCTAATTTAGCCTTGCCATATAAGAATCTGAACTATACAGTTTGTATACGTGTTGTAGACAAACAAATCAATCAGTTTCCTAATTTAGAGATCGCTCACGATGAAAGAAAAGCCGCTGTTATCAAACATACAGGTAACGCGCGCCGAACTTTCAGACTTCTGGGAAGACACTAGTCGCCGAGCAGACTCCTCGCCAGAACCCAATCTCAAGTTTACCGCGTTGTGTTAGCTGCAGACTATACCCCGGAGGAGATTTTAATGCCCATGCCTTATTTCACTGCTCCCAACGCTGTCCGTTACCAATGTGACGACTCTTCGTTTGATGAGCATGGCAAGAGCCTCCAGTCCAAAAACGCCTCGAATTGTACTATTAAGCCGGGCGCGATCGGCGACAATCGAAAATCTCAGCGCCGGTATCTTCAGCAGGAATGGTACAATATCTTCGGAATCGTTGCGCCTGACCGCCCACTCGTCTTGAAAATGGTTGGGCTTCTGGTTCCAGCAATCATCGCTCTCACAGTGCCGCATTCTGCGTTCGCGCGGAATTTGCACAATCGGCCTAACATCATTGTCATCCTCGCAGACGACATGGGAATTGAATCTGTCGGGTCCTACGGCAGCGAAATCGACACGCCAAACCTCTCCCGTCTGGCGAACACCGGTCTACAAGTTGCCAACGCCCACGCCATGCCGCTTTGCACCCCGTCGCGCGTGCGGCTACTGACAGGACGCGAGAATAGTCGCAACTTTCGCGATTTCGGTCACCTAGACGAGCGTGAACAAACCTTCGCTCAAGTCGCGCGAACGGCCGGCTACCGCACATTGGTCGCCGGTAAATGGCAACTGGCCAGCGGGTGGGAGCCTACGCTCCCGCTGCTAGGCGCCAGCCCGGGCGTCGCAGGTTTCGACGACTATATTGTTCATAACCTCACCAGACAAGAAGTAGGTTCGCGCTACTGGGGGCCTACACTCTACCGCAACGGCGAGCGGCTACGTGTGGAGGACAAGATCTATGGCTCGGACCTCGTTAATGCACATGTACTCGACTTTATCGGTGCGGATCACGGTAAGCCATTCCTGATTTTCTACTCTATGTTTGAACCTCACGATCCGTTCGTGCTGACGCCAGGCATGGAGGAGACAGCCGACATTCAAGCACGATATCGAGGTATGGTGCGGTACATGGACCTCCTGATTGGTAGAGTAATTGACCGGGTGTCGGCGCTAGGTCTGCGAAAAGATACGCTCATCGTTTTTACTTCCGACAATGGCAACGATTCGCGGATAGTCGTACGCCTCAATGGCGAGCCGAGACGCGGTGGCAAAGAGGGAACCACGCGGGCCGCCACGCACGTGCCGTTCATCGCCTCTTGGCCCGGGGTTGTACCGCAAGGCTCGCGCAGCGCCGCGCTAGTAGACATTGCCGATATCGCGCCAACCATTGCTGACCTCGTCGGCGGAGCGTTGCGTGGCCCAGTCGACGGCCGCTCGCTGATTAGGCTTCTTCGCGATCCGACCAGCGCGGTGCATGATACAATCGTGCACACCTACATGCCCACCGGACGTACACCACCAGTCCAATACGCTTTCGACGAGCGGTACAAGCTTTTTGCCGATGGCCGTTTCCTCATAGCGCAGGGTGACGGTAGCGAAGCCGAGGTTACTAAACCAGACAATGCTTCCCAACGAGCTCACGAGCGGCTCATCAAAGCACTCGGTCGCTTTCGGAAATAGCAAACGCGGTCTATTTCCTAACAATATCCTACTGCGGCGATGTCGACGGAGCATTTTCTGGACTTCTACCTTGACATCCACCCGAGCACGAACTGTGGCGAATTAAGGTCATCGCTCGTCCCAGACAGCGTTGAAACGGCCCGAAACTAGCAAATGTGGGCGGAGCCAACTGATGCCCTACCTGGAGCGAACAAACTGAAGCGATGATCACTTCTGCCGCCGCTAGCTGTGCGGATGCGGCAACATCATCGCACCCCGTGATACAAATTCCCAGCATACCGCTTAGGTGGGCGAAGTTACTCGAAACATGGGATGCCGCTGAGAAACCACTCTGTAGATGCGCCGCCAGATGTTGAAAACCGTTGCAACTTGCGAAATCTAGTATACACTGTGTAGTCAAGAATTACGATTCAACCTTGAATGTCTAGAAATTTAGGGAGGGTAACCATGTCTATTTTGCTGAAACGGAAGGTTGCGTGTTGCACCATCGGCCATGCACTTGTCAGTCTTGGGGTGTTCGGTTTGCTTAATATTTCGAGCACCGCTTTGGCGCAGGATGCTTTGCCCCCGTCCGCCTCCTCCGATCCTGATAGCGGTCAAGAGATTTTGGTCTCCGCGCGTCGTCGCGACGAAAGGCTGCAGGATGTCGGCATCACCGCAACAGTGATTGGTGGGGAAGCGCTTTCCAAGCTGAATTTGGTGAATTCGGCGGACCTAGTATTGGCTGTGCCCGGCCTAACTAACAATGCCACCGCAGGGCGAACCGGAAAGGCGAACTATAACCTCAGAGGTGTTGGCCTTCAGAACTTCTCCAACCTCAACGAGGCAGCGGTCGCACTCTACAAGGATGAAATGTACATTGCATCCTTGACCGGGTCCCAAACCTCGTTTTTTGACTTAGAGCGAATTGAGGTGCTCAAGGGACCCCAGGGCACGCTGTTCGGAAGAAGCGCTTCTGGAGGTCTTGTGCATCTAATTTCACGCAAGCCAAAGTTGAGCGAAACGGAAGGGTACGCAGAAGCGTCCTACGGCAGTTACGACTATCTGAAGCTCGGAGGCGCCGTGAATGTACCGTTGGGTGAAAAAGTCGCGATTCGTGCTTCGGGCCACTATCAGCGCAACGATGGCTGGATAAAAAATTTACTAGGACCCGATCAAGCACAAGAAAAGGAATTAGCGGCACGTATACAGGTCAGAGTGGCGAGTGGCGACCTGGATAGCGTCTTGAAGTATGAATTCGGTAAATCCGGCACGCCAAACGCAAACGCGTTCTTGTGGTATCCTATTGGCTTGGTCGGTGGAGTGGCTGTACGCGACAACAACGCAGACATAAGCGGCTACTTCGATTCGGATGGCAAATTTTTCACTGGCAGCTTTGGCATTCCCGGATTGACAGATGCTAAGACGCATCTCCTTCAAAACCAGATTACGCTGGCTTTATCCGATTCGTTGTCACTTTTGGCGCTGACTGGCTACAGCACGACAAAATGGGCTTACCGTGAGGACCTGAATGCCGGACCGTTGTTCAACGAGTCGCGGTCATCATTTAAATCGAGGCAGTTTGTTCAGGAGCTCAGGCTTTCAAGTTCTGGTGCTGGCCCACTAAACTGGTCGGCCGGCATATTTTATTTCAACTGGAGAGTGCTGGATAACAGCAACGATATCATTCTCTATCGTCCGTCTGGTGTTTCGGCATTCGGGATCGACTCTCGCCAAGGCAAAGACTCCGTTGCTGGTTACGCAGATCTCACCTTCCAGGTCAGTGAAAAGTTCTCCCTTAATGCGGGTGTGCGCCTTGAGCACGAGGATGTTAACTTTCGACATTTCATCGGTGGCTCGTCACCTGCGGCGAATCGCTCGCCGAAACTGCTTGTGTTTAGCGCTTCAAGCGTAGGAAGCACTTACTTGTCCGGCGGCGTTGGAGCGGAATATAAACCTACTCCCGATGTGCTAATGTACGCTACCGCCAAGCGCGGTATCAAACCGGGAGGGTTCAATGCTCCTTTTGGAAATACAGTGGCGGCTGAGTATCCATATAAGGAAGAAAGGCTTGATGCCTTCGAATTCGGTCTAAAAAGCGAATTTCTCGAGAATACGGTCATCGCTAACGCAGCTGTTTGGTACTATAATTATCAGGATTATCAATCTAATGAACGGCGTGAATTTGCATTCGTCGTTTCAAACGCCGACGCCAAGTTAAGTGGCGTGGATTTCGATTTGACGGCGCGCCCAGCCCCTGGGTTAAGAGCCGGTGTCGCTGGCAGCTTCCTTTTCAAGCGGACTGCCGCCGTGGTTCTCGATCTAGCAATCGGCGCGGTCGATCGAATTGTTCCGAATGCCCCGAAGCGATCGCTAGTCGGATTTGCGGAATACGGCTTTCCGGTCGCAGGAGGGGATTTGGTGTTGCGCGCCGATGTCAACAATCAGAGCGCGACTTTCTTCGACATCCAAAATAACCCTGCATTTTTAGGCGCCGATAGAACGGTTGCGAATTTTCGAGCTGATTGGACCAAAGAAGGATTCCAGGTCGGAGCGTTTTTGCAGAATGCGTTCAACGAACGTTATGCACTCAATCTTGGCGGTAATGCTGCCAACGGATGGGGCAAAATCGTGCCGGGCAAGCCCCGGTGGGCGGGAATTCAAATGGCTCTGAAATGGTGAATGCGGTTGCTCACTTCGGCACCAGCAAAGTTGCTGGGATCATATCTGTGCATGGCATTCTATTGACGTTTATCGGGAAGCACGTGCTTGGCAGTTTTACTTTCGACCCAGGAAATCTGCTGACTCTAAATTGGAAATTGCTCGGGCTTTCATTGGGTAATGACAGAACCAATGGGGATGCGCTTTCAGGTATTTATGAATACTAATCCTATTCATCCGTCCGGCGTCAAAACGCTCTGCCTTGCCGAGATGCTTGAGCGCTTCAGTTATTACACATTGTCTGGCCTAGCTGTGCTAATGTTGACTGGCTCCCCCGAAAGTGGCGGCTTCGGCTGGAGCAGTACGCAGGCGATCTCGTTTTTCGGCTTTTATCTTTCGCTTGTTTGGTTTGCTCCCGTTGTCGGCGGGTGGCTTGCGGATTCGTGGCTTGGGACCCGCCGCGCCGTAATTGTTGGCGGCGTGATGTTGGCTATCGGCCAGGCGCTCTTGGCGGTGCCGGCGGTCGCCCCATTCGTTACGGACTGGATGGGTAGTCAGGAACTACAGGCACAAATGATCGCAGCAAAAGTTGAACTAGGCAAACTGTCGCTTTCGGGCGCAAGCAGAGAAGCATTGGGCGATGCGCTGCCACTCTATCAGACCATTAGTTTCAGTTTCTACAGCGGACTTGCAATGATTGCCCTCGGTAATGGCCTGTTCAAACCTAATGTAACGGTGCTTCTGGGCTACCTCTACGGGCCGGACCATGCGCGAAGAGACGAGGGCTTCACTCTATTCTATGTCGCGATCAACATTGGGGCTGTAGCCGCAGCGCTGGTTAGCGGAACCATCGGCGAAACGTTTGGTTGGACACTTGGTTTCGCAATCGCTGCAGCGGCTATGATAGCTAGTGTGCTGCTGCTAATCTTTGCAGGAAAGGCAGTGCAGGATGCTGACGCCTTATTTAACAAGTCTGCCCGAAACTCCGACATTGCAGTCTCAGCCGCACTTGGCAGCGGGACGGTCATTTACATCGGTGTTTTCGCGGCGTTTGCGACATTGTTCTGGACAGCGTTTATGCAGCCTGCTGGCCTGCTGTCACTCTATACGTTTCACCAGATTGATCGATCGATAGGAAATTTCACTATCCCAGCGACTTGGTTGGGGTCGCTCACCGCATTTTTCGTGATTGTGACTGGCACCACCTTCAGCCGGTCGCTTATTTCGTTGCGGAATCGCGGATGGAGCCTTGACACTTTATCACGTTTCGTTTTTGGGCTGGCCTTGAGCGGTATAGCTTTTCTGCTGTTGACTGTCGTCGTCACTATGTTTGACCGCCCCAGCTTCCTTTGGCTCGTCGCTTTCTATTTTCTTTTGACTATTTCCGAACTCTGTATTTCGCCCGCGGGCAACGAAATGGCCGCGCGCTACGCTACGCCTGCCACGAGTGGCCGGATCATGGCTCTCTGGATGCTGTGCCTTGCAGCAGGGGGGCTTCTGTCCGGGCTCGTTGGATCGGCTGCCGATGTCAATCGACCGATGATTGCGCTCGCTTTTCTTGGCCTCGGCTTGGTGATTTCGGCAGCGGTATTGTGGTTGTTACGAGGCGTGCTTGAGAAGCTTGTTGCGGGAGAACAAGGCAATGAACAATGCGAACCGCCTCTCAAGGCGACGGTTGCGCGCGAGTCAAACTAACGTAAATTAAATACGTTTTTTTCCAGCTTCGCGCAACTTATGCTAACTGGTGCTGTGAAGTTCGGATCCGGGTCCGACCGGCTGTAGCAAAACCACGATTAGCAAAAATTGTTGATTAAATTTTCGAGAAACTCCTGCCGACCAGATACAGCTTTAGGGTTGCTATTTGAGAACACTGCATGATCAGCTGTGCCGGCTAGATCTAACGCGCCTGTCAGAATATTCTGGCCAAACGCATCGTTCCACGCAGCGTAGCGCTCAGCAACAAAACGGTCGAGAGTTCCATCTTCGATGATTGCTGCGGCGTTGATGAGCGCGCGAGCGAGAACATCCACGCCGCCAATGTGGGCGTGGAACAAGTCCTCTGCGTCCATCGATTGTCGGCGGACTTTTGCATCGAAGTTAAAGCCGCCCGTAGTAAAACCCCCGCCTTTTAGAAGATGATAAAGCGCCAAAGTCATTTCAGGCACATTGTTGGGAAATTGATCGGTGTCCCAACCATTTTGCGGATCGCCCCGGTTCATGTCGATCGACCCCATTATACCAAGCGCATTAGCGGTTGCAATTTCATGCTCGAAACTGTTTCCCGCAAGTGTTGCATGATTGGCTTCGATATTTACCTTAATTTCATTTTCGAGGCCATAACGCTTCAAGAAGCCGTAAACTGTCGCGGCGTCACGATCATACTGATGCTTTGTCGGTTCGTGGGGCTTTGGTTCAACCAGAATAGCTCCAGCAAAGCCAATTTTATGTTTATGCTCGACGACCATCGACATAAAACGTCCAAGCTGGTCCATTTCGCGCGCGAGATTGGTGTTAAGAATCGTGTCATAACCTTCGCGTCCGCCCCACAACACATAATTTGCTCCTTTCAGATGGTGCGTTGCCTCGAGCATCGAACGCACCTGGTGTGCCGCCCAAGCGAAAATTTCAGGGTCAGGATTGGTTGCAGCACCTGCAGCATACCGTGGGTGACCAAAGAGATTTGCCGTGCCCCAGAGAAGTTCGACACCCGTTTCCGCGATCTTTCCTTCCATGGCTTGGACGATGGTCGCAAGGTTGTTACTATATTCGCCTATCGTTTCGTAATCGGCCATTGCGTCGACATCGTGAAAGCAGAAAAAAGGTGCTTGCATTTTGGCGAAAAAGTCAAACGCCGCATTGAGTTTGATTTGGGCGCGCTCCGGTGTTACTGGCTGCCCTGGGGCCCAAGGCCGTTCAAAGGTGCCTGCACCGAACACGTCGGAACCAGCCCAGGCAAAGCTGTGCCAATAACAGATCGCCCATCGCAAATGTTCGCGCATGGTCTTGCCCATCACGTTGCGGTTGGCATCGTACCACCGATAAGCGAGTGGGTTGCGGCTTTCCGGCCCGTCGTATTGAATGGTCGGGAGATCGGCAAAATAGGTCATGAAAATTGTCCTTTAAGGGCGGGGTATAGTTTGCGGAACCGCAAGTGCTTTGCGTGCGCGGATGCTTCCAGTGTCGGATCGGGCTCGACGATATGGTGAAGCTCAGGGACCGTGCAAACAGCGGCGATATCTTCACTAGTCAGCGCAAGACGCGCGAGCCTAGCAGCTCCATAGGCCGGACCAACATCGCCGTCTTTGGCATAATGGAGAGGTTTCCCGAGTGCAGTTGCGAGGATGGGCCCCCAAATCGCGGCCTTTGAACCGCCTCCGATCACCTGTATCACGTCGACTTTGGCGCCCGCAGCCTCCAGCACCGCAAGCCCGTCGGCAAAGGCAAAGGCTACGCCTTCCATCACTGCCATAACCATATCGTTTAAACGAGTATCATGCGTGAGGCCAATCAAAGCGCCCCGGGCATGCGGATCATTATGCGGCGTACGCTCGCCCGACAGATAGGGTAGAAAGATTTCCGACCCGCAGAAGGGAACTTGCCCTATTATACTGTCTAGTGCAGCGGTCACGGTCGAGAAACGACCGAAATTTTTGGCCCAATCGAGCGCCGAAGCGGCAGATAGGAGAACGGCCATCTGATGCCACCGACCGGGCAGGGCATGGCAAAAGGCATGGGCACCCTGACGAGGAGCGGGGGAAAATTTATTGGTCGAAGTAAAAAGCACGCCCGAAGTTCCCAGCGATATTAGGGCGCGCCCCGGTGTCACAACGCCAGCACCAACAGCCCCGGCTGCGTTGTCTCCGCCGCCTGCAGCGACAGGCACTCTCGCCATTCCCCATTGCGCAGCGATTTCAGCTCGCAGTGTGCCTGCAATCGCGTTGCCCTCATGCAATCTCGGCATGTGGCTTTCGGTAAGATCGCACGCTGCCAGCATCTCGGGCGACCAGCGCCGCATCCCTACATCAAGCCAAAGGGTGCCGCTGGCATCGGAAACGTCCGTGGCCTTATCGCCCGTCATATGTAGGCGGACGTAATCCTTGGGCAGTAGGACATGGCGGGTTGCGGCAAATATGTCCGATTCATGATCACGGACCCAAAGCAGTTTGGGGGCGGTAAAACCGGGCATCGCCGCGTTGCCGGTGATGCTGAGCATCTTAGGTTCACGGCGCTCTAACTCTCGGCACTGAGCCTCTGCGCGTCCGTCATTCCATAGAATCGCAGGGCGCAAAGGTTTGTCGTCCTTGCCTAGCAATGTTGCGCCGTGCATTTGGCCGGCAAGACCGACAGCCTCAATTTTGGCTCTAAGCGGACGGGGGAGTGCCAGCACAGCGGCACAGGTAGCTGCCCACCAGTCGACCGGGTTTTGTTCCGACCAATTAGCATGGGGTCGCAAAATCGGAATCGAGGCTGTAGATTGTGCTGCAACCGCGCCTTGGCCGTCGACGATCACGGCCTTCACCCCTGAGGTGCCGACATCAATGCCCAAAAACATAGCCGTGCTCGATAATTTCTGGTAGCATCTTGCCGGGATTTAGAATGTCATATGGGTCGAGTGCTTGTTTGATGGCGCGCATAGTCAACAGCGCATCGCCATGTTCTGCTTGCATTAGTTTTCGTTTGTGCAAACCAATACCGTGCTCGCCGCTAATCGTGCCGCCATATTGCAGGGAGATTTCAGCGACATCCTGCACCAGCCGTTCTGCGCGCATGCCTTCATCGCTATCGTAATCGTCGAACAGTATTAGAAGGTGAAAGTTACCTTCACCAACATGGCCGGTCACCGGGCTGATCAATCCCGATTCCGCAGCCTTGGCCCGGCAGGCATCAATAACCTCTGCAAGATGTGAGATGGGAACACAGGCGTCTGTTGCGAAACTATGCTTGCCAG
>JBILOZ010000063.1:0-11227 GCA_044374245.1 Sphingorhabdus sp.
AGTTGGACCATTTGCGATTTGATGCCCCGGACGCGACATTGATATTGGCCTGTGCCAAGGGCGCGCCGCCGTCGGTGATCTATTGGGGCGCGGCATTGCCCGAAAATGTCGATGCGGCGCAGATGGACAGCCTGTTTTTTCGGCAGGCTATGCACGGCGTCGCGGATGTTGCGCTGCCGCTGTCCTTGGCAATGGAGCCCGGTCTGGGCCACCCGATGATGCAAGGCTTTGCTGCCCATCGCGAGGGCAAGGATTGGTGCAGCCGTTTTGACGTCGGCAAGGTCGAGACGCGACCGCATGGCGCGAAAATCATATGCCGTGATGAACGCACGCGGCTTGGCCTCGCATATGACATTGATTTTGATCCGGCCACCGGCGTTCTGCGTATCCGCACAGATTTGACCAATTATGGCGCCGCTGCGCTCGATGTGGCTGACGTGATGACGGCCTGCATGCCTGTGCCAGAGCACATGACCGAGATTGTCGGATTTACCGGCCGCTGGACTCAGGAATTTACCCAAGATCGGGTGAAGCGCAGCGCGGGCACATATTTGCGGGAAAACCGCAGCGGCCGCACTTCGCATTTCAGTTACCCCGCTATGCTATTGGCGACGCCCGGCACGAACGAAAGTGCGGGCGAGGCGTATGGTTTTCATTTGGCATGGAGCGGGAACCATCGCCTGCGGGTGGACACGTTGACCGATGGACGCGTGTTGACCAGCCTTGGTGCGCTGTTGCTGCCCGGGGAGGTTCGGCTGGCACCGGGTGAAACCTTCGCGAGTCCCGAAATTGTTGCTGCATATAGTGTCGATGGTTTCAGTGCGCTTAGCCGCAAATTCCATGAACATGTGCGCACAAAATTGCTGCGGCCAGCGATGCGCGCCAAGCCGCGGCCGGTGCATTATAACACGTGGGAAGCGGTGTATTTCGACCATGATGTCGCAAAGCTTAAAGAACTCGCAAGCCGCGCCGCGGACATTGGCGTTGAACGCTTTGTTCTGGATGACGGATGGTTCGGGGGCAGGCGGCATGACCGCGCCGGGCTGGGTGATTGGACTGTGTCCGCCGGTGTGTACCCCGACGGCCTAAAGCCCTTGGTGGATCATGTGACGGCGTTAGGCATGGAATTCGGACTTTGGTTTGAACCCGAAATGGTCAACCCTGACAGCGAATTATACCGCGCACATCCCGATTGGGTGCTGGGTGTGGAGGGCTTAGATCAGGTGCCGTTCCGGTCGCAACTCGCGCTGGACATCAGCCGGACCGAGGTTGCGGACTATATATTCCACGCAATCGATGCGGTGCTGCGCGATCACGATATCAGCTACATCAAATGGGATATGAACCGCGACCTAAGCTATCCCGGTGGTGCATCCGGCACCGCAAAGGCCTTCGCACAAATAACCGCGCTTTACGCGCTGCTGGATCGCGTGCGCGCCGCGCATCCCGATGTCGAAATTGAAAGCTGCTCATCGGGCGGCGCACGCGCCGATATGGGTGTGCTGGCGCATAGTGACCGCGTCTGGACCTCCGACAGCAATGATGCGCTTGACCGGCAATATATCCAACGCGGCGCAAGCTTCTTCCTGCCGCCCGAAGTGATGGGATGTCATGTCGGGCCCGCGCGATGCCATGTGAGTGGACGCAGGCTATCGATAGACATGCGCGCCGCGACCGCATTCACGGGGCATATGGGACTTGAACTCAACCTGTTGACCGAACGGCAGGGTGACCTCGACACCCTAAAGTCTGCCATCGCCTTGCATAAGCGCCACCGTGCGTTGCTGCATGATGGCGATTTGGTCAGGATCGATACGGCACAGCAGATCATTGCAAGCGGCGTGGTCGCGCGTGACCGTTCCGAAGCTTTGTATTCCGTCGCTTATGTCTTAAGCGATCCGCAGGTTTTGCCTGAACGCGTGCGTTTTGCTGGTTTGGACCCAGACCGAAATTATCTGGTAAAGCTGATCTGGCCGACAATCTGGCAAGCCATTAAGGGGCCATCGGCAATCGAGAGGCTTGGGCTAAATCAGGACGGCGCGACGTTGAGCGGTGCCGCGTTGATGCACGGCGGGTTGCAACTGCCACACGCGCATCCCGAAACCTGTTTGCTGTTTTACGTCGAGGCCATCTGACGGACATCGATATGTTCACGGGCTTGCGTTAGGTCCGCGACGAAATTGCGACGTTCGCGGGCTGCGGCCGTGAACATTCTCTGCCACATGCGGTTTACATCGCGCCTGCCACTGCCCATATTCGGATTGTTAAAAGGACAGCCGACATCTCCCGAACCGCAGCCCAACATTGGATAGAGCCGCACGCGCATGGCATCTATGTGAAGCCTGCAGACATGTGGATTGATCCGTCGCGTCCTGCCGAACGCGCACTTGTCACCCATGGCCATGCGGACCATGCACGCAGCGGTCATGGCGCGGTGTGGGCGACGCCTGAAACGTTGGCCATCATGGCGCTGCGATATGGAACCGAAATGGGCACGCCGGTGCCTTATGGCGAGGGTTTCGAACATGGCGGGGTGAAAATAAGCTTTCACCCCGCGGGCCATGTGTTGGGATCGGCGCAGATATTGCTTGAACATGCCGGGGAACGGGTTGTGGTGACCGGCGATTATAAGCGGCGCTTTGACCCGACATGCACCCCGTTTGAGCCGGTTGCCTGCGATGTTTTGATTACCGAAGCAACCTTCGGCCTTCCGGTATTCACGCATCCTCCGATTGAGGACGAGATTGCCAAGTTGCTCGCCGCCCGCGAAGTCAATGTTGATGGCTGCATTATCTTGGGTGCTTATGCGCTGGGCAAGGCGCAGAGGGTCATCGCTGAACTGCGTAAGGCGGGTTACGATGCCCCCATTTATATCCATGGCGCGATGCAGAAAATGTGCGCGCTATACGCAGCGCACAACGTGCCGCTGGGCGAACTCATTATGGCAACGGGCCTTGCCAAAGCGGAATTGAAAGGCGCGATTGTTATAGCGCCGCCGTCTGCGATGAATGACCGATGGGCACAGCGCCTGCCGGAACCCATAACCGCCATGGCATCGGGGTGGATGCGCGTCCGGCAACGCGCACGACAGCGCAATGTCGAACTGCCTTTGGTTATTTCAGACCATGCCGACTGGAACGAATTGACCGATACGCTGCTTGAACTGCGCCCTTCAGAAACCTGGATTACCCATGGCCGCACCGATGCGCTTGGCCGTTGGTGTGAATTGCACCAGTTAAAGGCGCGCGCGCTTGATCTGGTTGGCCGCGAAGATGAGGATGAAGGCTGATGCAAGCCTTTGCCGCGCTCATCGATGGTTTGATCTACACGCGGTCGCGCGATTTGAAGATCCGCCTGATCGCCGATTATCTGCGTATAACGCCTGACCCCGATCGCGGCTGGGCTTTGGCTGCACTTGCCGGGACGCTTAGTATTGCCACCGTCAAATCGGCGGCCATTCGCGCGATGGCAGAGGAACGTTTCGACCCCATGCTGTTCCGTATGAGCCGCGATTATGTTGGCGATACCGCGGAAACGGTCGCACTGATGTGGCCAGACAACAGCGGCGGCGATGCCGCACCCACCGTGTCCGAAGTCATCGACTTGCTGAACAGTACCAGCCGGGCGCGCGCTCCGGCGGTGTTGGCAGAGTTGATGGACCGGCTGGATTCCAATGGCCGTTATGCGCTGCTGAAGCTTGCAACGGGCGGCATGCGGGTGGGTATATCTGCGCGGCTTGCCAAGACCGCTTTCGGGCAAGCCTTTGGCGTGTCCGTCGACGATGTCGAAGAGGTGTGGCACGCGCTTCGTCCGCCATACGCTGAGCTTTTTGCATGGGGCGAAGGGCGGACCGAACGACCCGATCCCGCCGACAGCGCGTTTTTCCGCCCCTTCATGCTCGCGCATCCGCTTGAGGATGGCAGCGTGCATCTCGATGAATTTGTCGCCGAGTGGAAATGGGATGGCATCCGTATCCAGATTGCGTCGACCGGCGGCGAAACCCGTTTGTTCAGCCGCGGCGGTGACGAAGTGACGGGGTCCTTTCCCGAAATAGCGGCGGCGTTCAATGGCGTCGGCGTGGTCGACGGCGAATTGTTGGTACGGGGCGACGTGCAGGGCGGCGAGGCCGCCAGCTTCAATGCGTTGCAGCAACGGCTGGGCCGCAAGAATGTCACGGCAGCCATGCAGGCGGAATATCCGGTGTTTGTCCGCCTGTACGACATATTGTTCGACGGCGCGGAAGATGTGCGCGGTCAGCCATGGACTGCGCGGCGCGACCGGCTTGAACGCTTCACAGCGAATCTGGACCCTGTGCGGTTTGATGTATCCGCGGTCATTGAAGCGCGCGATTTTGAGCATCTGGCCGAAATCCGTGCCGCTGCGCGCGAAGCGGCGATTGAAGGCGTGATGCTCAAGCGGCGCGATTCGCCTTATTTGGCGGGGCGTAAAGTCGGGCTTTGGTACAAATGGAAACGCGAACCGCTCGTGGCCGACTGCGTGATGATGTATGCGCAGCGGGGCAGCGGAAAACGCTCCTCATATTATTCCGATTACACCTTTGGCTGCTGGACCGAAGATGGCAATTTATTGCCGGTTGGAAAGGCTTATTCAGGGTTCAGCGACGAAGAACTGAAATGGCTCGACCGTTTTGTCCGGAACAGCACCGTCGCCCGTTTCGGCCCGGTCCGCGAAGTGGAAAAGTCGCTGGTGCTTGAGGTCGCGTTTGACGCCGTGCACGAATCCAAGCGGCACAAATCAGGCGTGGCCATGCGGTTCCCGCGGATATCGCGTTTACGCAGGGACAAGCCGGCGGAAGAGGCCGATACCATATCCGCGCTGCGCGCGATGTTTGATTAAAGGAACGCCTTTACGTCGGCCATGAAGCGGTCAAACTGGTCATGGTGCAACCAATGGCCGGCATTTTCATATTCGACGACTTTTGCTGTTGGAAAATGCACGATGCGGCCGTCTTTTTCGGGGTTTGACGCCCAACTGTCGGCACCGTACATCATCAACATCGGACAGGTGATCGACTGCCAGATTGCGAGCAAATCTTCGCGTGGCATATCGAATATTGCCCAGATGTTGAGGTAATTGTCGAACTTCCAGCTCCAGCTGCCATCCTCGTTCCGGCTGATGCCGTGCACGGTCAGATGCCTTGCCTGTTCGTCGGTCAAATAGCTGTTTTCCGCCTTCATCCGTTCATAAGCAGCTTCAATATTGGGATAGCGTTTCGGGGTCCGGCCAGCCGCGTTGCGTTTGTCCTCAATCCACTGCCGGAAACGATTTTGTATACCGATCGCGTCGCGTTCCGCCTGCATTTTGGGGGAGAGGCCAAGCCCCTCAATATTCACCATTTTGCGGACATTTTCGGGGTAGAGCCCTGCATAACGCGTGGCGATATTGCCGCCCATCGAGTGCGCTATGATGCTGACGGGTGCAAGGTTGAGCTGGTGAATCAGCTGCGCCAGATCATAGACAAAGGCAGACATTTCGTAATTGCCGTCGGGTGACCACGCGCTGTCGCCATGGCCGCGCAGGTCGGGTGCAATAATGTGCCAATCGTGGCGGAGCTCTTCGGCGACCCAGTCCCAGCTGCGCGCATGGTCGCGACCGCCATGGACCAAAAGCAACGGTGGTGCATCGGGATTGCCCCAATCGACGTAATTCAGCCGAAGGCGTTGCGAAATAAAGCTGTTTGTGATCGGGCCATGTAAAGTCATTCCGCAGCCAGTAATTGTTCGGCACCACCAAGGTCAACCGATACCAACCGGCTGATGCCCTGTTCGACCATTGTGACGCCAAACAGACGGTGCATTCTGCTCATGGTGACGGCGTTATGCGTGACAATCAGGTAGCGTGTGTCGGTTTCGCGCGTCATCGCCTCCAACAAATCGCAGAAACGTTCGATATTCGCATCGTCCAGCGGGGCGTCAACTTCGTCGAGGACACATATCGGCGCTGGGTTGGTGAGGAACAATCCAAAGATGAGCGCGACCGCAGTCAGCGCCTGCTCTCCGCCCGACAACAGTGTCAGCGACTGCAGCTTTTTGCCCGGCGGTTGCGCGAATATCTCAAGCCCTGCCTCAAGTGGGTCTTCGCTGTCGATCAATGCCAGATGTGCCTGCCCGCCGTTGAACAGCGTTGCGAAGAGCCGGCGGAAATGTCCGTCAACTGCCTCAAATGCCGCCAGCAAGCGCGCTCTGCCTTCGCGATTTAAGCTGCCGATGGAACCGCGCAGACGGTTAATCGCGAGCGTCAGTTCTTCACTTTCTGCCGCGCCCGAACCTTGTTGCGCCTCAAGCTCGGCGAGTTCATCGGCAGCGATAAGATTTACCGGCCCAATACGCTCGCGCTCATTCTGCAGCCGGTCAAGCCGCGCGGACTCCACCGACGCATCTTCCATTGCATGTTCATCGAACCCGAGTTTTTCGGGGAGCACTGGCGGCGGGCATTCAAAGCGCTCGCCCGATATCCGTCCCATTTCGACGCGGCGATGTTCCTGATTTTCCGCGCGGGCTTCTGCGCCAGCGCGCGCCTCGCGGGCAACGGAGAGCGCCTCTGCAGCGGTCGCGAGTTCGTTTTCCAGTTCCCGAAGCGTTTTCTCGCAGGCACCTTCTGTGACTTGAAGGCCATTTAGCTTTTCGGCCAGCTGTTCTTTGTCTTGCCGCAGGCTTGCGATCTCGCGTGCCAGAATATCGGGCCGCCCTTCCATCGCCTCCTGCTCAGCCGCAATATCTGCGCTGCGCTTGTTCATGTCGGCGATCCGGCGCTCCGCCTCGCCAGCGCGCTCTTGCCATCCCCGGATTTCGGCAAGCGCGACGGCACGTCGTTCGCGGATTTGTGCAATGCGCTGTTCAAGTGACGACAAATCCGCCTGATTGCGCGCCAGCAGCTCGCGCGCAGCTTCGTTCGCGATGACAAGCTTTTGGACGAGGTCCGAATGATGCGTGCCATCTGGCAACGCGGCGCGGGCGGCTTCTGCGCTGCTTTGTTCGGACTTTGCCTCGGCGAGCTCTTGTTCGCTGGCCGCCATACGGTCGAGCAACGCGGCCTTTGCAGATTTAAGCCGGGCCAACGCATCTTCGGCTTGGTCCACTGCGCGCAAAGCCTGCCGCAATTGCCCTTCGGTTTCGGCGCGCGCCGCCGCTGCCGCCCGAACGGCATCCTGCGCGGCGCCGATAGCATCCGTCATCTGCGCCAGTGCCTCGGCCTGTTCAGCCAACGCAGCTCTCGCTGGCGGTATCAATGCATTTAGCTCGGCCAGTCGGTTTGCCCGAACCAGCAGCTCAGCGGTCGTTGCGCCGTCGCCGTCGGTGGCAAATCCATCCCAGCGGCGCAATTGCCCGGAAAGCGTCACCATGCGCTCGCCCGGTTTCAGTGTTGCGCCATCGTCATGTTCGACAACCCGCACATGGGAAAGGCGTGCAGCCAGTTCCTGAGGCGCATCGACATAATGGATCAGGGCATTGTCGGCCAAAGCGTCCATCGCGGGCGTCCCGCCTAGCCAACGGCGTCCGGCATCCCCACCAATCGTTGCATCGGCATCATCACCCAGCGCAGCGGCCAATGCGCGTTCGTAGCCGGGCCGAACCTTGATACGGTTAATCGCCTTGTCGCCGTCCCCTTTGGCAAGGGACCGTTCGAGCGCATTTTGCTCGGTCAGCAAACCCGCAAGCTCTGCTTTGGCACTTGCAAGGCTGGCCTGCGCGCCGTCACGTGCCGCGATCAATTCGGTTCTGCGCGTTTCCGCCGCTTCGCTGGCTTGTGTATTTTCCTGCAAATGCTTTTGTAAGGTAGCAACGCTGGCTTCTGCCGATTTTTTCGCAGACTCAGATGCACCCTCATCGCCCAAGGCATCACGCTCGCTGGCCATGCGCGCAACTGCGCCTGCTGCCCGCTCGGCACGCACGGTTGCCGCAGCAACGGCGGCGTCGGCCACGCGCAATTCGGCGTCGGCTCTGGCTTGTTCGGCGGCTGCCTTTGCCAAGGCAATTTCACTTTCGCGCGCCTGACGTTCGACATTTTCGGCCGCGCGCAACAGGGCAGGGCGCTCTTCTTCCTGCGCCTTGATCTGTTCCGATAAAGCCACGCTCTCGCTCTGAAGATGCGCGAGCGCGTCAGCAGCGTCATGGGTTAACTTGCCCTCACGCGCGCCATCTTCGGCCATGCGGGACGCTTGCGCAGACAAATCTGATTGCCGCTGCAATATCCGTTCCTGCTCACCCGTTAGTTGGACGAGTTTGTTGGAAACGTCATTCGCCGCATCGCGTGCTGCCATTGCAACGGCGCGGGCGTTTGCCAATTGGGTTACGGCGTCCTGTTGCCGCTCGGTTAAAGCGCGCTGCGTGGCGGCGGCGCTGTCTACGGCTGCAGTCGCGGCATTGGCCTCAGCCCGCGCGGCATCGGCCGCAGCCTTGGCCTCGCGCCAACGCACGAAAATAAGCCGGGCTTCGGCCTGCAATATGTCTTTTGACAAGGTGCGGTAGCGTTCGGCCTGTTTGGCCTGCCGCCGCAATTGCCCCGCGCGGGCGTCCATGTCGGCGAGGATGGTTGCCAGCCTTGCAAGGTTGCTTTCTGCGGCGCGCAGTTTCTGTTCTGCGTCTTTGCGCCGCACGTGCAGTCCGGAGATGCCGGCCGCTTCCTCCAGCATCTGCCGCCGTTCCTGTGGCTTTGCCGAGATGATTGCGCCAATCCTGCCCTGACTGACGAGCGCAGGCGAATGTGCGCCTGTGGCGGCGTCGGCGAAGATGAGCGCGACATCTTTGGCGCGCACGTCCCTGCCATTCGAGCGATAGGCCGATCCAGCGCCGCGTTCTATCCGCCGGGTAACTTCCAGTTCCTGATCGCCGTCCGTTGCAGCGTCGCCATCATCGCTGCGTTCGGCCAAGATGGTAACTTCGGCAAAGTCACGCGGCGGGCGGGACGCTGTACCCGCAAAGATGACGTCCTCCATGCCCGCGCCGCGCATGGATTTCGCGCTGCTTTCGCCCATGACCCAACGGATCGCTTCCAGCAGGTTGGATTTACCGCAACCATTCGGCCCGACGATACCCGTCAGGCCGTTTTCGATCCGCAATTCGGCGGGCTCGACAAAGCTTTTGAAGCCGACAAGTTTCAGCTTCTTTATCCGCACCGGGCTGCCCCTTTCGCGAATGAGGCTATGTCAGTGCCCCCCCGAGCCATGCTTAGCGCGCGCCAGCCTCGATCAGCTTGGTCTTCACCTGGTTCCACGAACTGGCGTCCAGCTTTGCCCCGTTGAGCATGAAGAATGGTGTTCCACTCACGCCGTCATCTTTTGTACCGCGCTCGGTGGTCTTGATCAGGCCATCGATTGCGGCTTTGTCGGACAGACATGCCTTGGCTTGATCTTCGCTAATGCCACGCGACTTTACGAATTCGATCAGGCCCATTTTCGTGCCCAGCAAAGTTGCAATTTGCCCCGGCGACATTTTCTGCATGGCTTGCTGATCTGCCTCCGTCACTGTGCTGATTTTGCTCAGCCAGCTTGCCTGTTCGGCATACAGCTGATCGGTCAGTGGGAAAAATGCCTCAGGACCGCTGCATTGCGCCAGCAGGAACCCGGGGACGTCCTGAATACCATGGATCAAAAAGGGGCGGAATTCCAAGGACACGCGGCCGCTGTTGACGATTTCATGCAGCTGTTCCGATGATTGCACAGAAAATTGCGCACAGCCGGGGCAGGTGATTGCGCCATATTCGACCAGCTTCAACGGCGCATCCGGATTGCCCATTTTGTAGCCACCGAATTCGGTTTTGCTAACAACATCGACCCATGCCGTATCGGCGGGCGCTGCTATCTTAGCGATTGGTTCGCCTTTCGGCGCACCCGCGTTGTCACCACCGCTGCAGGCTGCGAGCGCCAAAACCGCTAATGTTGTCGAAATGAGTGTCTTGATACGCATGGGATATCCTTCAATTTGGGATGTCGAGTTATTTCAATGCCGCGTTCAGTTCGGCCGTATTATGGACATGGTCTTGCAAGACGCCATTGACCATGAATGACGGCGTGCCACGCACGCCCAGCGCCGCTCCGGCCTCCGTCATATCGATAACCGCCTTCAGTGCGGCTTTGTCCGCCAGGCAGACTTTCGCCTGCGCTGGCGTAATGCCGCGCTGTTGCATGATTGACCCAAGCTCGAGTGCGTCAAACGCGCCGATCATGAAACCAGCATAATCTGCGGATTTAAGCTTTGCCTGCGTTTCAGCATTGATATTTTTGGTCTTGCCCAACCAGATCGACTGGGTTGCGAACAAATGCCGCTGATTGCCAAAGAATTTACCCTTGCCACCGCAACGCGCAAGCATGGCGGCGGTCAGGTCAACTGCGTTCAAAACCATATTTCGCACTTCGAAGCTGGCTTTGCCCGTTGCAACCGACTGCGCCTTGAATGCGGGCGCTTCTTTCAATTCGAAGTCCGCACAATGGCTGCATGTGTAGCTGAGATATTCGACAACCTTATTGGGGGCTGCCGGATTGCCCAAAACATGCGCGCCCTTGTCGGTCACCGTAACGGTGGAAAGCCATTTGCTTGGCGCAGGTGCAGCGGCCAGAGTCGCGGAAAGCGACGCAGCGCCCAACAAGATGAAAAACAGGGACTTTTTTGCACGCAACATCAACATAGCCTTAGCCATTGAAACCATGACGTGCATCTGGAATCACTCGCTGCCTTTGGCAAGGCTTTTTGCAAGACTTTCGAGCACGGCAAACAGTTCGGGATCACCGATTTCGCGCAGAGATTCGCCCAGTTCCATCGGTATAGGCTTTAGCGAAGGCGGCGCTACCGGTTGCCGTGCGGGTGGCTTTGCAACCGGCCCTTGGCGAACTTTAACCCGTGCGACCGCGCCATAGCCGAAAAAGCGGTTCACCCGATCTATAATCTCGGGAAGCACATGCTGGATCATCGTCGCATGCGCGCCTTCAACGGTCAGCTCAAGCGTGCCATCGGATTTTTTGCCAATGGGAAAACGGATCGCCTCTGGCGCAGACACAGCGGCGTAGCGCGCGCCGACAATTTCGTCCCAGCGGCTAACGACCGAACTTTGCACAAAGCCAAAGCGTCGGAACGCGGCCCGGCCAATTTCAGGCATCAGTGCGGACACCGCTTTGGCTTCGCCGCCGCGCGGACGCTGAAACGTCTTGGGCGTTACCGGCTTTTTCGGGCCCTTTGGCGCTGTTGGTGGCTTGCCTTTATCCATCACCTAA
>JBILOZ010000065.1:0-10921 GCA_044374245.1 Sphingorhabdus sp.
AAGTGCCGCGAAATCGTCGCGGGTCGGGTTTGGCGAAGTTGCCATAGGTGAGAGTTTCCTTACGTACTTTTTGTCCGGCCAGTCGGTTGGTTCCGACGGTCTTTGACCAGAAATGCCCTATTGCCCGAATAGCAATAAAGCGTTCGTTTTAAGCGCGTTACAAAAGCATTTATCCGTCATGCTGAATTTATTTCAGCATCCATCGTGCCACACAGACCATAAGGTGTAGAGGCGAAATAGACCCTGAAACAAGTTCAGGGTGACGGCGTTCGTCATTTGAAACGCCCCGCCACTCAACTCTGCCGGAGTTTACCCTCCACCAGCGCAATCGCAGCTTGAACGGCGCCGCCTATAGTCAAATCGCCGGTATCAAGCAATAGCGCGTCTTGCGCGGGTTTTAACGGGGCATCGGCCCGCCCCATGTCGCGTGCGTCGCGGGCATGAATATCGCCAAGGATATCGGCAAAGCGCACGTCAATTCCGTGCCGCTGCATTTCATCATAACGCCGCTGCGCCCGCACCTCGGCAGGGGCGGTGACAAACAGCTTCACATCGGCATGCGGCGCGATGACCGTGCCGATGTCCCGCCCGTCCAACAACGCTCCGCTTGGCTGGTTGGCAAAATCCACCTGACGCTTGTTCAATGCCGCGCGCACCTGCGGGTGGATCGACACGCGGCTGGCCAAACCGCCGACCGCTTCGGTCCGCAAAGCGGCGTCATCAAGAATGCCGTCGGGAAAATCACATCCAGCCAAGGCGTCGGCCGGATCATCGGGATTGCCATTGTGTAATTGCACCTGCCGACCCACCGCGCGGTACAACAGGCCCGTATCCAGAAACGGAAGACCAAAATGCGCCGCCAATGCCTTTGCCAACGTGCCCTTGCCCGAAGCAGTTGGGCCATCAACGGCGATAATCACTGTGCAACCTGAAGATTGTGCATCATCGCCTCGAACGTCGGAAAGCTCGTGGCGACGGGGGATACATCATCGACCGTCACGGGGTGGTAGCAATGCTGCCCCGCCACCGCGAAGCTCATGGCAATGCGGTGATCGAGCGCACTGTTGATCGTTGCGCCGCCCTCCAGCGGTTCGCCGCCTGTGCCTTGAATCACAAGGCCGTCTTCGCGTTCCTCGACCTGCGCGCCAATGGCTTTCAGGCCGGTCGCCATCAAAGCCAGCCGGTCGGACTCTTTCACGCGCAGCTCGTCGAGGCCGCTTGTGATGGTCTGTCCTTGCGCCATGCACGCGGCGACGAAGAATACGGGAAATTCGTCGATCATGCTTGGTGCGACTTCGGGTGGCACTTCGATACCGCGCAAAACCGAATGGCGCGCGGTGATATCCGCGACAGGTTCGCCGCCGACTTCGCGTTCGTTGGCGTAGGTCAGGTCAGCGCCCATCGCTTCCAGCATCTTGAAAATGCCGGTGCGCGTCGGGTTCATGCCGACATGCGTCACGGTGACTTCGCTGCCGGGGGTTATGAGCGCCGCGACAATGGGGAAGGCCGCCGATGAAGGGTCGCCGGGGACGTCAATCATCTGCGGCTTCAGCTCTGCTTCGCCGACAAGTCGGATATGGCGCACGCCATCGGCGTCGATTTCAACCGTCAAATCCGCGCCAAAACCGCGCAGCATCCGTTCGCTATGGTCACGCGTGGGGACGGGTTCAATCACCTCGGTGATGCCCGGTGTATTAAGGCCAGCCAGCAACACGGCGCTTTTGACCTGGGCAGAGGCGACCGGCAGACGATAGCGGATCGGCACCGCAGGGACCAAGCCGCGCACCATCAGCGGCAAGGTGCCACCGGGGCTTGCGGTGAATTCGGCGCCCATTTGGCTAAGCGGATCGATAACGCGGCCCATCGGGCGTTTCGATAAGGACGCATCGCCAATGAATGTCGCGGTGAGCCGGTGGCTGGCCACGAGACCCATCAACAAGCGTGTCGACGTGCCGCTGTTGCCCATATCGAGCGCGCTTGCGGGTTGCATAAGGCCGCCGACGCCAACGCCGTGGACCGTCCAGCACCCTTCACCTGTGCGTTCGATATGTGCGCCCATCGCGCGCATCGCGGCGGCGGTCGACAGCACGTCTTCGCCCTCAAGCAGGCCGGAAATCCGGCTTTCGCCAACGGCCAATGCGCTGAGCATCAGCGACCGGTGTGAGATGGATTTGTCTCCGGGTACCTTCACTGTGCCGCGAAGCGGACCTTGCGAACGGAAACTGGCGGGGCGGGGTTGAACGCTATGCATGACGTTTTGCGCTTTGCGGATGATGCGTGGCCAAGTCAACGACCACAGTAATTTTTGACAGCGGCGCGTCGCTGTGGCAAAGGCCGCGCCAATTGACGGTGATTCACAGATGTGCATCGCCCTTCCAAGCCAGTTTAAAAAGGATTTGAGCCCGCCATGATCAAGGCTGAATGGGGAACCAAGCGCACTTGCCCGAAATGTGGTGTTCGTTTTTACGATCTGACCAAGGACGAGCCGGTTGAATGCATAGAATGCGGCAACCAGTGGACACCTGAGCCAGTTTTGAAGTCGAAGCAGCCATTGCCGTTTGAAGAAGCCGAAAAGAAGAAAGACGATTCGGATCTTGCTGACGACGATCTCGACATTGACGTCGATGCCGTTGACGGTGACGTATCGCCCGACAATGATGTCGACCTTGGCGGTGACGAAGATCTCGGCGTTGCTGGCACCGAAGACGAGCCAGACGACATCTAATCTTCGGACTTGAAATATATAGGAGCGCCCGCTAGTGGCGCTCCTCACCAAGGCTGCCCCACGGGCGGCCAGATGGGGCCTTAGCTCAGCTGGTAGAGCGCTACACTGGCAGTGTAGAGGTCAGGGGTTCGACTCCCCTAGGCTCCACCATTTTTCTTTCGCACAATTCGGGCTGTCCAATAATCACCCTAAACTCGTTTCACCTTCGGTGACTGCGTTCCGGGGTCAGAATTGACGGCCATCATGAAGTAAGATGCTGAAACAAGTTCAGCATGACGGGTTTGAACCCGCTACTGGCCAAAACCGCCATACTCCCCTAAAGGCCAACACATGCATTTTCTCGACCAAGCAAAAATCTTTATCCGTTCCGGCGCCGGTGGCCCGGGAGCGGTCAGCTTTCGTCGTGAAAAATATGTGCAATATGGCGGCCCTGACGGCGGCAATGGCGGCAAGGGTGGCGATATCATCTTTGAAGCTGTCGCTGGACTGAACACGCTCATCGACTTCCGCTATGCGCAACATTTCAAAGCGATGCGCGGTATTCAGGGCATGGGCCGTGATCGCCACGGTGCCTATGGTGATGACTTGGTTATTCAGGTGCCCGTGGGCACACAGGTGCTGGCCGATGACGAAGAGCGTTCGCTTCTGCTCGATTTGACCGAGGTGGGCCAACGCGTTGTGTTCCTGCGCGGCGGCGATGGTGGTCGCGGTAACGCATCGTATAAAAGCTCAACCAACCGCGCGCCGCGTCAGCATGGCCCCGGTTGGCCGGGCGAAGAAATGTATGTCTGGTTGCGCCTGAAGCTGCTGGCGGACGCCGGACTTGTCGGCATGCCCAACGCGGGCAAATCGACCTTCATCAATCAGGTGTCCAATACCAAGGCCAAGGTTGGCGATTATCCGTTCACGACGACACGCCCGCAATTGGGCGTCGTCGACCATAAATCGCGCGAATTCGTTCTGGCTGATATTCCAGGGCTTATCGCTGGTGCAGCCGAAGGCGTGGGCATTGGTGATCGCTTTTTGGGCCACATTGAACGTTGCCGCATCCTCATCCATTTGATCGACGCGACGCAGGATGACCCCATCGCCGCTTGGCATATCGTGTGTGACGAACTGAGCGAATATGGCGCGGCGTTGGATGAAAAGCCGCAGATTGTGGCGCTCAACAAGGGCGACTTGCTTGATCCCGAATTGATGGCCGACATTGCCGAGCAATTGCAGGCAGCCGGCGCGTTGGACGTGATTTCCATTTCCGGCGCGACGGGGCAGGGCGTTGATCTTGTGCTCGACCGGATCTTGGAAGCGCTGCCCGCCAAAAGCGGGATCGAAGGCGCAAAGGCCGATGGCATCACCGAGGACGGGACATGGTCACCGATCTAAACGCCGCATTCCTGCCGACATCTTGCCCGCTGTTGGTGGTCAAGGTCGGATCGTCGCTGCTGGTGCAGCCCGACGGGAATGTGCGGCGGCAATGGTTGGAAACGCTCGTTGCGGATATCAGCGCGCGGCATAAGGCCGGGCAGCGGATCGTTATCGTCACCTCAGGCGCGATTGCATTGGGTGCGCGCCGTCTGGGTTTTGAAAAAGGCGGCCGCGGCAGCCTCGCCGATGCGCAGGCCGCGGCATCGGTTGGGCAAATTGTGCTGTCTGGCATCTGGGCCGAGCTGCTCGACGCCCAGTCGCTTGCTGCGGCGCAAATGCTCGTGACGCTTGATGATCTGGAGGATCGCCGCCGCTATTTGAACATTGCGGCCACGCTGGATCGCCTTTTGGGTGCAGGGGCCGTTCCCGTCATCAATGAAAATGACAGCGTCGCCACCGAAGAAATCCGCTTTGGCGACAATGACCGGCTTGCCGCACGCGTGGCGCAGGCGGCTGGCGCCAGTGGGGTGATTTTGCTGTCGGATGTCGATGGCCTGTTCGACCGCGCGCCACATTTGCCGGGTGCGACCTTGTTGCCGACAATCGAAAAAATTGACGGCCGCGTGCGCGTCATGGTGGCGGAGGGTTCATCCTCTGGCATGGGGTCGGGCGGTATGGCGTCCAAGCTGGATGCCGCCGACATTGCGACGCGTGCTGGCATTGGACTGGTCATCGCCTCCGGCCTTCGCGATCACCCGCTTGCCGCACTTGAAACAGGCGGGCCTTCAACCTTTTTTGCGCCGCGCGACGGAGGTTCTGCACGCAAGAGCTGGTTGGGCGGGCGACTGACGGTCAAGGGCCGCATCCGCGTCGATGCTGGCGCCATTAAAGCGCTCAGCTCGGGCAGCAGCTTGTTGCCTGCAGGCGCCTTGTCGGTGGAGGGTGAGTTTAAACGCGGCGACGTCATTGACATCAGCGATGATGACGGCATTGCGGTCGCGCGCGGCCTTTCCGAATATGATGCCGTCGATGCCGCCCGCATTTGCGGCCATCGCTCGAGTGAATTGGCGGATATCTTGGGCACCGTGCCCCGCTCCGTCCTTGTCCACCGTGATCAGCTGGTCCTTTTGTGAAAACAGTCGCGCTAACCGGAGCGACGGGTTTTGTCGGACGGATCACGCTGGATCGGTTGATTGCCGCTGGTTGGCATGTCCGCGCGCTGACGCGGCGGGACCAGCATAAAAAAGCGGGCGTCAGTTGGGTTCATGGTAGCTTAAATGATACCGCAAGCCTCAACGAATTGTGCAAAGGCGCCGATGCCGTCTTGCATGTCGCAGGCGTGGTCAACGCGCCCGACGCGGCCGGCTTCGAAAGCGGGAATGTTACCGGCACCGCCCATATCCTCGCCGCTGCGCAATCGGCTGGCATCAGCCGTTTTGTTTGCGTCTCTTCGCTTGCTGCGCGCCATCCGGAGCTTTCGATGTACGGCGCGAGCAAGGCCACGGCAGAAGCGCTTGTGCGCACATCATCGCTCGACTGGACCGTCATTCGTCCGCCCGGTGTGTACGGCCCCGGCGACACCGAAATGTTCGATATGTTCCGTATCGCCGCCAAGGGATGGGCATTGCTGCCGCCGCGCGGAAGGGTGTCCGTCATTCATGTCGATGACCTCGCCCGCTTGCTGGTGACGTTGCTGTCGGCGGATGATGTGTCGAAATGCGTGTTTGAGGCAGATGACGGAACCGCAGGCGGGTGGAGCCATGCCGGTTTTGCCAAGGCCATCGGCGCTGCGGTTGGGCGCGATGTCATAACGGTGCACGCGCCTGCGTTTCTGTTGAAATTTGCCGGATGGGCCGACCGTGCGGTGCGCGGTGCAAAGGCGAAACTGACGCCCGATCGTGCCAATTATCTCGCGCACCCCGACTGGACAATCAATCGCGATGCTGCGCCCGCGCCCCAGCTTTGGACGCCGGAAATCGCAACGCCCAAGGGGTTGAAAGACACCGCAAGCTGGTATCGCGCGCAAGGGTGGATGTAGGTGCATGGCTTTGCCCTCATACTGCCTTATTCCCTTGCCATAGCGCGCCGATATGGCGCATTGCCCGTCACATAATTTGAGGATGTACGTATGACCGACCGCAGCGAAATGTTTGATCGCCTGAAGGGCCTGATTGAGCCATTTAACAAAAAAGGTGTCGAGGTTGGCGAGACCACCACTTTTGCAGGTGATTTGGAATGGGACAGCCTGACCGTCATGGATTTTGTCGCTGAAGTCGAAGACAGCTTTGACATCATCATCAGCATGAATTTACAGGCGGAAATCGAAAATGTCGGCCAACTGGTCGACGCTGTGACCAAGCTGACCGCAGCCTGATCCAAACGGACGCCTGATTTTAACGGAAGACGTGCATGACTGACTTATTCTCCAAATTTGATGCCCTGATTGCGCAACGTGAAGGCTTGTTGGCCACGGGCGTAAAAGACCCGTTCAGCCTTGTGATGGAAGAGGTGAAATCGCCGACCGTTGCTGTGGTGAACGGCAAGGAAACCATCTTGCTTGGCACCTATAATTATATGGGCATGACCTTTGACGATGACGTCATCGCCGCGGGCAAGCAGGCTTTGGACGAATTTGGCGCAGGTACGACCGGCAGCCGCGTTTTGAACGGCACATTTCAGGGCCACAAGGAATGCGAAGATGCGTTGAAGGAATTCTACGGAATGGACCATGCGATGGTCTTTTCCACGGGCTATCAGGCGAACCTTGGCATCATCAGCACGATTGCGGGCAAGGGCGATTATATCATTCTGGATATCGATAGCCATGCGTCAATCTATGACGGCTGCAAAATGGGCGATGCCGAAATTGTGGCCTTCCGCCATAATGACGTCGAGGCCCTCGAAAAGCGACTGAAGCGCCTGCCTGCCGATGCGGGCAAGCTTGTCGTGCTTGAAGGTGTCTATTCGATGCTGGGCGATGTTGCGCCGTTGAAGGAAATGATCCGCGTTTCGAAAGAAGCAGGCGCGATGATACTTGTCGACGAAGCGCATTCGATGGGCTTTATCGGCGAAAATGGCCGCGGCGTGGCCGAAGAGCAGGGCGTGTTGGACGATGTCGATTTCGTCATCGGCACATTCTCCAAATCGGTCGGCACCGTCGGCGGCTTCTGCGTGTCCAACCATCCCAAATTTGAGATCATGCGGCTTGTCTGCCGCCCTTATGTGTTCACGGCGTCATTGCCGCCAGCGGTCGTCGCATGTTCGGCCGCAAGCATTCGCAAGTTGATGCACAATGGCAACAAGCGTGCGCATTTGTGGGAAAACTCCAGAAATCTGCACCAGGGCCTGCGCGATCTTGGTTTCAAACTCGGCACGCCCGATGCGCAAAGCGCGATCATCGCGGTGATTATGCCCGATTTGGAAAAAGGCGCGATGATGTGGGCTGCGCTTCTTGAGAACGGCCTATATGTAAATCTCGCCCGTCCGCCCGCGACACCCGCTGGCATGACATTGCTGCGCTGTTCTTTATGTGCCGAACATAGCAGCGAACAGGTTGCCGATATCCTGAGCCGCTTTGAACGCGCGGGCAAGGCCGTCGGGATCATTTGACCGCGGCCCCATGAACAGGCTTGACCGCAACGCGCGCTTATTGGCGACGGGCTTTGCGGCAATGGCCGGCATGGTGGATGCCATCGGATTTATGGCGAGCGGCGGGTTTTTCCTGTCGTTCATGAGCGGTAACTCGACGCGCCTTAGCGTCGGGATTGTTGAAAGCGCGCCTTATATCGGTTTGGTCGCGGCGCTGCTCGCCAGCTTTGTCGGCGGCGTTGTCGCCGGGTCATTGGTTGGCCGCCAAACGACATTTGGCCCGCATCATCGGCAGGCGATTATCCTGACCGGCATTTCGTTTTTGCTGTTCGCCGCGCCTATTGTCGCTGACGCTGGATTGCTGCCCGTCGCGTTGTGCTTTGCGGCCTTTTGCATGGGGATGGAAAATACGCTGTTTGAACGCGAAGGATCGGTGTCGTTCGGCTTGACCTATATGACCGGCGCGCTCGTCAAGATCGGGCAAGGCATTGCGACGCTGATCAGCGGTGGCGCGCGTCTGGAATGGGTGCCCTATGTGCTGCTTTGGTTGGGTCTGGCCAGCGGCGCGATGATTGGTGCGCTGATGTTTGGCGCGTTCGGGCTTAAAAGCCTTTGGCTGCCTGCCGCATATGCAGGGGTTTTCGCGCTTGCGCTTTTCGTTCCGCGCAAAAATACGCTTTAACGCACGGCGCCTTTGGCCAAAAGCTTCGGCACCAGAAACAACGCCGCGATTAACGGCCATTTGCGCTGCCATGGGCGCACTATGATGTGCGTGCCGGCGTGGCGGTTAATCTTCCACGCCAGATAATCAATGCCGCCCGCATAGGTAAACGCCGCCTTTGCCAGCCGTGCAACCGTCAACAACTTTCCACGCCGACGTAGTGCAGGCCAACGGCGTTTTTCTTGAACGATGTGGCCATCGGGGTCGGGCAAGATACCTATTTTGTCGCCGCGCACTTCATGTGCGATCGTTATGTGCTGCAATGCCGCTTGGCCAAAGCGGACGTAGCGATCGGGGTCGAATGAAATCACCGAAGACGGCCGGTCCTTGCGTTCTGCGCGCAGCTCCGCGCCATATGTCATCTGGAATCCCGACCGCCAAAGGTCGAGCACATCGGCTTCGCGCTCGGCAAATGCCAGCGCCGCATTCAGCAACGTCGGGGCGGCACCGGATATCGCAAGAACCGCAGACTGCCGCGCGTCTTCATCCGCGCACCAGACAAGCCGCGATGGCTGGGCAAAGCGGGCCCAGACCGACACCGCAGACGCCGCCGGGCGGTTGAGGTGGTGAAAGTCCGCCTCGCTTAAAATCGCCACCTTTGCGACGAGATTGCCATGTTGAAACGGAAATACATTGGGCGGCAGGCGGCGGTTCCATGTGGCGAGCCAACCGCGTCCGTAAGCGGATTGGTAATCGGACACGATGAGGTAGAAGTCGAGCATCTCGCCCTCCAACTGTTCCGACCGCAGGCACGATCCATAGAAGAGAACGGCGCGCGCCGCGGGGCCATATTGCGCGGCGATATGCGCCGCGAAGTCGCTTGCGCCCTGTTGCGCGGGTACGGCCAATTCCTCGGCCACAAGCTGGGTCAGCGAAAGCATATCTGCGCCTTAGCCGTTTCCGTTGCCGCTTGTTAAGCAGCGAGTTTCAGAAAAGGGACAGGCGGCGTTGACCGAAGCACGATCGGGCTACCGCGATACGCCTCGAACACTTCGCCATCCAAAACGACGCTGCTGCGTTCGCTATCGATGCGGATGACATCGCCTTGCTGGAAATGCACGCCGCTTGTGGGCGTGTGGCCCAATTTGCCGCGCAGTGATGCCGCGATCATTTTCAGCATTGCCCATGGCGTTTGGTCGACGGCCATAAACTTCATCAAACCACGCTGTTTGGTTTTGCCGGCCTGCCCGCCAAGCAACAGCTTTTCCAGCGTGGTGACGATCAAAACCGAAAATGTGCCCTGCAATTCGCCATTGCGGATAAACGATATGCTGACGGGTTTGGATCGTTCCGGCAGGAAACTCGCCTTCACCCGGACAAAGGCCGAAAACATGACGGCAATGAACGTCAGAAAATGGCTTAAGCCATTGGGCAATCCCAATGGATAGATTTTGTGGCGGCAATATAGGATCGTTTCGGCAAGACCCGCGCCGCCCAAGAACATGCCAAGAACCGGACGTGCGCCTTCGCTGCCGTCGCTTAACGCAATCAGTTCGCGGACAACGATATGTTCGGAAAGATCGCCCTTTGCGACGTCGATGATACGCGCCAGCGCTTCCAACGGGTCACCTTCCGCACCCAAATCGAGGGCAATCAGGTTGGTCTTGCCATTGGGCAGCACCGCGACGGGCGGCGGCGACCCCTCAAAATGCCCACCATGGTACAGTTCGGTCAAAGCGGACTGCACGGTACCATCGCCGCCATTGATGACGAGCACCTTTGGCTTCACGCGGGCAATCATTTCCAGCGCTTTGGCGATCTGGCCAATCTCTTCGACTTCGTAATGGAATATATCAGGATTTTTCGCGCAATAGTTTCGAACCGCCGGCAACAACGACCTGTTGCCGGTGGAATTGGGGTTCGAAAGAAGCGCGACTAAAGCCAAATACGGACCTTCACATATATTTCAGGTTGATGGTGATGCGCGTGACGCCTGGGCCCGCATCGAATGCGACTTTGCTGACCGAAGGCTTACCTAAATTCAATATGCTCACGCTGGGGTTATTGGAAAAACCGCCGCCATCCTGCGTGAAGTCTGTTTTGCCATTTCCGTTCCGGTCATGGCGCACAGCAATGCCATATTTCCCTTCGGAAGGGACGGGCACACAAAAGCTCATATTGCCTGCGCTCGCGCGGCTTTCGATGCGGTGCAGCCAGCGGCCTTTGGCCAGCCAAGTGCCGGGCGTTGCGGCATAAGATTGCACGCGAACATTGCCTCGCGCTTCCTTCACGCCTTGCACGTTCACCAGCACAGCGGGGCCTTTGCCCACGGCGCAGCGCGACAAATCATTGCTTATTTCCTGGCCTGCAGCAGCGGTGCCCGATACGAGCGCCAATGCCGTGGCAGATATAAGGACCAAATATTTGTTCATCTCAAAACTCCTGGAACAGCAATTTCGGTATCACTTCACAACGATACCATCGATATATTGCCCCTGAACCTGTAAGCGTCTATCGGGTCAGTTTGCGGCCAAATTAGGGTGACAGGGCGACCATAAGTTGAAATTTCTTACTGCCACCGA
>JBILOZ010000064.1:0-11009 GCA_044374245.1 Sphingorhabdus sp.
AGCCCATATAATGGAATATCGGCTGGCCCTTATAGCTGAAGCGCGTTGTGCCATCGGGCATCAGGCCCTTGCCCTGTGTCGCACGAATGGCGGTGCACAGGTTGGTTTTACCGGACAGGCAGCTTTTGCACTGGCGGCATTCCGGCGTGTACAATGGAATAACATGATCGCCAGGCTTTACGCTGGTCACGCCTGCGCCGACTTCGCGCACGATCCCTGCGCCTTCATGGCCAAGCACGCTGGGGAAAATCCCCTCGCTGTCAAAGCCATCGAGCGTATAGGCATCTGTATGGCAAATGCCGGTCGCCATGATCTCAACCAAAACTTCACCAGCCTTGGGACCCTCAAGGTCAAGCTCGACAATCTCAAGTGGCTTCTTCGCTTCAAAGGCAACAGCTGCGCGCGTCTTCATGGTATTCGGGTCTCCCTATGACTGGAAACGGCTTTTCCATTAACCGCGCGGACACGCAAGCCTAGATTCCGGCATACCACTCATAGTCGCCCACATCTTCCCAATATCCACCTTTTCCACCATGGAATTTTGTCAGATCATCGGTCGCCTCGATACGCATGACATATTTAGCATGCTTATATCCCAGCTGCCGTTCGACACGCAGGCGCACAGGTGCGCCATATTTCACCGGCAGCATCTCGCCATTCATCCCCCACGCCAATATTGTTTGCGGGTGAAATGCATCGATCAAATCGATGGACTCATAATAAGGCTGTGCGCCGTAATTGTCCGCACAATGAAACACGATATATTTGGCGCGCGCCGACAAACCGGCTTGCTGTAACAACAGCCGCAACGGCGTGCCCTGCCATTTTGCAATCGCGCTCCAGCCCTCAACGCAGTCATGCCGTGTTATTTGGGTGCGCGACGGCATCGCCCGCAGCGTTTCCAGACTGACATCCATCGGCTTGGCCACCATGCCGTCAATGCGCAGCGTCCAGTCGGCAAACTTATTGCCGACATGCGCCAGATATTCCGCCGAGGTGCCTGTCAATGAGCCATTGGTTTTGAACACCGGCGAAATATCGGATGCAGGGAATTCCGGTGCAAGCGCCGCCCTGTCCATCAGGCTTCTGTGCACCGTCCGATTCAGCGTTTCTGCTGTGCGCAATGCCGACCGGAACATATCGCTTTCATTCAACGCATCGCAACCGCTTAAGACCAGCGCGCTGCCACCCAAAGTTGCGCCGCGCAAAAGTGCACGCCGCCCGATGATGTCGCGGTTGTTCTTCATGACGTCACCCCCGTCGGGTTGCTGTCGGGTGTCTGCGGAACTTTGCCCGTAATCATCGAACGGATGCCGTTAATTGGTCCGGACAGGAAAACCATGACCAGATGCAGGAGCACAAAAATGAACAAAAGCGCCGCGCAAATAAAGTGGATCGAACGCGCCGATTGGCGACCGGCAAATATATCATGCAGCCATGGCAGGGCTGCATTCATCGCCGGTGACATGGCAAGACCCGTGAAGATCATCAGCGGCAACAATAGGAAAATTACGCCGACATAACTGAATTTCTGCAGGATATTATATGTCCCCGCATTGTGCGCGTCAAAACGCAATCGGGCATGGTTTTTAATATCGCCCCATATATGCTTTGGGGCCCATTCTGCCGTGCGGATATGCAAATGCTGGCGGATGTGGCCGTTCAACAACGATGCCGCCATGAAGCCAGTCAACCCAAGCGCAAACAGCCATGCAAAGGCAAAATGCCAACGCCGTGCTGCGCCAAGATTGTACCGGGTGGGAACCGTCGCCCATCCGGGGAAGGCCACGCGGCGGACTTTATTGTCTGCGCCCAACGACAGTCCTAACACGCCCGTTGTCTCGAGCGTCGTTGAACCGATTTTTACAAATCCAGTTGTTCTTGTGTCGTCAATTTCCAACCATGCGCGGTCTTCGCGCGATCCATATTCGCCCCAATACAGACGCGGGTGCGCATTGAAAATCATCAGGCCACTCATCAGCAAAACCGTAAGCGCAATGGCGTTCAGCCAGTGCCAAATCCGTGTGGTGGCTTTGTGCCGCTGCGCCATATTGTTCGCCATCCACCGTCTGCCCCACGATTGAACTCACAGCTGGCCCCATTTATTGAGGCGCATCTATGTATTTGAAAAATATTAGAATTTTTCACCCGTCAGGCGCTGACACAGCATATCGAGCTGGTCCAGGCTGCCATATTCAAATGTCACCGCGCCCGCGCCTGTGGCATTTTTCTGAACGATTCGGACGGTCAAGCCCAACAGATCGCCCAAATGGGATTCGACTGCCCGAATATCCGCATTGTCACTTGGGCCTGTACTTTTGCCTTTTTTAGCGGTTGGCGCACGTTCTTTTTGCACGAGCGCTTCCGTGGCGCGGACCGACAGGCCGTTCTTGATGACCAGCATGGCCAATGCCACCGCATTCTCGCTGCCCAGCAAAGCGCGTGCATGCCCCATGGTCAATTTCTCTTCGATGACCAGATCGCGCAACGGCAACGGCAAATCGAGCAGGCGCATCATATTCGCAACATGGCTGCGCGACTTGTGCACCAGCTCCGCCAACTCCGCCGCACTATGCCCGAACAAATCGGTCAGCTTTTTATACGCCTCGGCTTCTTCTATCGGATTGAGATCCTGACGCTGGATATTTTCCAACAATGCAATTTCAAGCGTTTCGGCATCGTCAAAATTGCGCACGATCGCAGGCAAATCGTGCAGCTGAACCCGCTGCGCTGCGCGCCAACGGCGTTCGCCGGCAACGATTTGATAACCGTCATTGAACGGACGCACGACGATAGGTTGAATAACGCCGTGCTTTGCAATACTCGCGGCCAACTCGTTTAACTTATCGTCGGAAAAATGGCGGCGCGGCTGATCGGGATTTGGGCGTATCTCGGCAACCGCAATTGTCATGACGCCAACGCTGCGGGAATCGACATTTCCAGACGCGCGCGCAGAAGCGGGATCGCCGCGCAATGCTTCCCCAAGCAAGGCATCCAGGCCACGACCCAATCCCATTTTTTTCTTCAATGGGGATTTTTCAGATGAATTATCATTCGTCACGCTGCGAGCTCCCGGGCCGGTAGACGGCCAATCAATTCTCTTGCCAATTTCATATATGCCTCTGAACCCGAACAGCGATGGTCGTACACCAACGCGGGCAACCCATGGCTTGGTGCCTCCGACAAGCGCACGTTGCGCGGGATGACTGTTTGAAACACCAGATCGCCCAAGCAACTGCGCACGTCGTCCGCAACTTGTTCGGTCAGCTTGTTGCGTTTGTCGTACATGGTCAACGCAACACCCATGATCGTCAGCGCCGGGTTAAACCGGCCCTGAATACGCTCAACTGTCTGTAATAGCTGACTTAAACCTTCCAACGCGAAAAATTCGCATTGCAGCGGCACAAGCAGTGAGTCGACCGCGACGAGCGCGTTGATCGTGATGAGACCCAGCGAGGGCGGGCAATCAATGATGCATATATCCCAATTGGCATCCGATTTGTCGAAAGCCGCCTTTAGCCGTCCGGTGCGGTCCTCATATTCGACCAATTCAATTTCGGCGCCGGACAGGTCAACCGTCGCAGGGACCATGTCGAGATTGGGAATCAAGGTCGGAATGGCCGCATCCTTCAACGACGCGTCACCCAGCAAAAGATCATAGCTGCTGTGGACGCGCTGCGCTTGTTTCAGGCCCAGACCGGTGGACGCGTTGCCTTGGGGGTCCAGATCGACCAGCACGCACCGCCAACCGCTTGCCGCCAATGCAGTCGCCAAGTTGATAGCCGTGGTGGTCTTGCCAACGCCGCCCTTCTGATTTGCCACTGCAATTCGGATCATGGTTTTTGTCCCTTTGCCCCGGCGTTGCCGCCACCTGCACGCTTACCGGCCAATGTACCGACCAGAATGCCGGCATCTGCATCGGTTATGCTTTGTTTAACGCTAAACGCGCCGTCCCAGGCTGTTTTGACGTCATCCCACTCTGCAGCTGCGTTACGCCCCTTTGGCAGCAGCCACAAAGTGTTCTTATGAGAGAAACGCGCCGCGAGTTCAAATAATTTGGGCAAGGGCGCAAATGCGCGGGCACTGATGACCGAAAATGGGGCGGTTTTCATACGCTCAAGCGGCATACCCATGACCGTGACGCGGCCGCCGATATCGAGCATTTCGACCGCACGCTGCAAATATTCAATGCGCCGCGCACGCGACTCCACCAGCGTCACGTCAAAATCCGTGAGCAACGCAATAATCAACCCCGGGAAGCCAGCACCTGACCCAAGGTCCAACCATTTTGTTTCAGGCTGGCTCCGATCCATGAAGGTCAGCAACTGCGCACTGTCGACGATATGGCGCGACCAAATATCTTCTATAGTCGATGCCGCAATGAGGTTCTGGCTGGCCGACTCGCGTTTTAAGAACGCAACGAACGCGTCGAGCGATTCCATTGTTTCACGTGAAACACCCAAGGATGTTGTCAGCCACGCTTTCGCTTCAACTTCGGTCATACTGCTTCCGTCACCGCGCTGCGCGCTCTTTTTGCATGAACGAGAATAGCAGCCAAAGCCGCTGGCGTTATGCCACGAAGGCGCGATGCTGCGGCCAGATTTTCGGGCTTTGCGCTCTGCAATTTCTCAACCATCTCATTGGAAAGCCCCGCGATAGCGGCATAGTCGACATTGCTGGCCAGCGTTATCTTCTCATTTGCGGCGATGTCTTGAATCTCCGCCTCCTGCCGCGCGAGATATGGTGCGTAGCGACCGTCCTGCTCAATCTCTAACAAAAGCTCGCGGGGCCATTCGTGTCCATCTGCGTCCAACAAGTCCATGATCGAAACATGCGGAAAACGCAGCCATTCGAGCTTCGACATTTTACCCGCATCGGGTTTGACCGGCACACCCTGTTTCATCAGCACATCAGCACTTATCGGCGACGACATCATATCGAGCGCTGTCGCCTTCATCTGCGCTCTATGGTTAAATGCATCCATTCGGTCCTTGTCAACGGCACCCGCTTCAATCGCCATTGGCGTGAGCCGCGTATGGGCATTGTCAGACCGAAGCCTCAGGCGATACTCAGCCCTTGCCGTGAGCATCCTGTACGGCTCGGTAACACCCTGCAGCGTGAGATCATCAATCATCACCGCAATATAGCTGTTCGTGCGGTCCATGGCCGGCATGGGTCGGTCCAGAAATTTGCACGCCGCGCCCAACCCGGCAACCAATCCCTGTGCCGCGGCCTCTTCATATCCCGTCGTGCCATTGATCTGACCCGCGCAATATAGCCCTTCAAAACCGCGGACGGCGAGGGTCGAATCCAGACACCGTGGGTCGATATAATCATATTCAACTGCGTAACCCGGAACGATGATTTCGCATCGTTCCAGTCCAGCCATCGAGTTGACCATAGCGGTCTGAATGTCCGTCGGCAGCGACGTTGATATGCCATTGGGGTAAACCAAATGGCTATCAAGACCTTCGGGTTCCAAGAATATTTGGTGGCCATCACGATCACCGAAACGGAATATCTTGTCTTCAATCGACGGGCAATATCGTGGGCCCCTGCCCTCAATATCGCCGCCAAATAAAGGCGAGCGGTCCAAACCACTTCGGATGATGTCATGCGTGACCGCATTGGTGCGCGTCATGGCGCAGAATATCTGGGGCACCGTGCGCCGCTGATTTGAAAAGGACATCGTCCAATCATCATCATCCGATGGCTGTTCTTCCAACATTGCCCAATTGATGGTCCTGCCATCAATGCGTGGCGGGGTGCCGGTTTTCAGCCGCGCTATCGGCAGCGCCGCATCGCGCAGCTGCTGGGACAGAAGCATTGCCGAAGCCTCGCCTACGCGCCCGCCCTCAAAGCGCTCTTCGCCTCGGAACAGCTTTCCACCCAAAAATGTCCCCGTCGCCAATATGACCGCCGAGGATGTGATGATGGAGCCATCGCCAAGGACCAAGCCGCCGACTCTGTTGGATGACCCTGGAATGAGGTGGAGCGCCGCGGCCTCCGCCTGCACTATCGTTAAATGCGCAATTTTTCCGAGCTGGCGCTGGATCGACGCCTTAAACAGAGATCGGTCTGCCTGAATCCGGGGCCCCTGCACGGCCGCGCCTTTTGACGCGTTGAGCATGCGGTAGTGGATCGCAGCGTCATCTGCCGCACGGGCGATAAGACCATCAAACGCGTCGACTTCGCGCACCAGATGCCCTTTTCCAAGGCCGCCGATGGCTGGATTGCATGACATGGCGCCAATCATGCTTTTGTCGAAACTCACAAGCGCGACACGAACACCCATACGCGCAGCGACGGCTGCGGCTTCAGTTCCCGCATGCCCTCCGCCCACTACAATGATGTCGAAATCGGTTGTCATTGGTCGCGCATAGACGAACAAGTCGCATCGGTCAAAACTCTGCGCGGGATTGTTTCACGTGAAACAGCGCGTCATTTGCCGACGCAGAATTTGCCAAATAAATTATCGAGCAGTTCTTCGGTATGGGCGCGGCCTGTTAATGCGTCCAACGCCAAGCGCGCTTGCCGCAAGCATTCCGCGACGATCAGCCAGTCGTCGGTCGCCTGACATGCACCGAGCGCATGCGCGCAATCTGCGAGCAGCGTCCGTTGACGCTGGTTCACCGAAAACTGGTCGGGTGGCGGCAAAAGCTTTTTCGCGATCTCCCCGACGGCGGTTTTTAGGTCAGCTATGCCACATCCTGAGACCGCCGAAACCTGAATGGCCGCACCCGATTTTTTCAAGCCATCTGGAGTATCCGACTTGGCCGCCACTTCAATGATGTGCGGATGGTCGGGCCCAGTTCCTTCGGGCCCAAGCCATAAAATGATATCGGCGCCCTGCATCGCGGCCTGACTGCGGTCGATCCCCATGCGCTCAATGACATCGTCGGTATGATCCCGTATCCCTGCGGTGTCGGTAAAAACGAACGCGATGCCATCAATCCCAATTGGGACTTCGATCATATCCCGTGTGGTGCCGGCAATATCCGACACGATAGCCGCGTCACGTTCGACCAAGGCATTCAACAATGTCGACTTACCGCAATTTGGTGGCCCACCCAGTACAACGCGAAGGCCATCCTTCAATTTTTCAGCTGCGGGATTGGACAATATCTGCTCAATCTCGCGCTGAATTTTCAAGCAAGACTCTGATATTAAATGATTATTTTGTTCATCTACATCGGATTCATCCGAAAAATCAAGTTCAGCCTCGGTCAGCGCCGACAGTTGCAGAACCTCTTGGCGCCATGCCTCGATCGCCGCGCTAAAACTACCCCCAAACATCAATGTTGCAGATTTGCGCTGCCACTCGGTCTCTGCCGATAACAAATCAGCAAGACCCTCGGCCTCGTTCAAATCAAGTCGGCCATTGGCAAAGGCCCTGCGCGTAAATTCACCTGCCTCTGCCGCGCGCACATCGGGTAACTGCGATATGGCTTTTTCGACGGCGCGAACGACGGCGCGTCCTCCATGAATATGCAGCTCAGCGAGATCCTCGCCCGTGGCACTATCGGGACCCGGAAAGAGCAGGACAAGCGCTTGGTCGAGTGTTTCCCCGCTGTCTGGCGCCCTCAATATAGCAAGCGATGCCCGCCGCGGCTTTGGTGTCCGCCCCGCAAGCCCATGCACCACTTCAAACGCAGCAGCGCCGCTGATGCGGATAATCGCTATGGCAGCCGGCGGCGCACCGCTGGACAGTGCAAAAATAGTATCAGTGGCGGACATCAAAGCTCTATTTTTTGTCTTTGCTGCTCACGCCCGACATGGCGGCTTTTGCACCTGTTTCGATCAGTTGTTGAAACAGCTGCAATCCCATTTGCCCCATTGGCGCGATTTGCTTGCCAAGTTCCTGCAGCTGGTCGATGCCGCCGGCGCCGTTCATCAGGTTCGTGACCTTTTCAACATAGGCCTCATTGGCCTTGGTCACATCGGGCAGACCCAAAAGCGCACGGGCCTCTTCTGGCGAACAATCGATCTCTATGTTCATCTTCATGGCCGGGACTCTCCTCTTGATGGTATGACATACTATAAAGGCAACATCGAATCACGCAATTGCGGAGAATGTCCGCACAGGAGCAAGATATGGGCGACATGATAAAGATTGCGGCATTGAACGAAGATGCCTTGTTTCCAGCGTATCTCGCCGCTCCGGTTGGCGCAGCGAAAGCAGCTATCATCGTCATACCCGAAATTTTCGGCGTAAATGCGGGGATTCGCCAAAAATGCGATCGCTTAGCTAGTGACGGATATCTGGCGATTGCACCCGACATTTTCTGGCGTTTCGCGCCCGGCGTCGAACTTAATCCCGATGTGGAAGCGCAGCTTCAAGAAGCGTTCGGCTATTTTGGCCAATATGATGCCGATGACGGTGTCAAAGACATTGAGGCGGCTATTCATGCGATACGGGGCGGCATTTCAGGCCACGCCCCCGTTCAAAATGTGGGCTGTGTAGGCTACTGCCTGGGTGGACGACTGGCCTATATGGCGGCGACACGCACCGATATCAGTGCATCGGTTGGCTATTATGGCGTCATGATTGATCAGATGCTTGGCGAAAGCCATGCGATTGCCCACCCACTCATGCTGCATATCCCCACCGCAGACCATTTTGTCGGGCCCGACGCTCAGGCCGCGATCCATGCTGGGCTGGACAATCACCCCAAGGTAACGTTGCACGATTACGAAGGGCTCGACCACGGCTTTGCCGCCGAGATGGGCAACCGCAGGAACGAAGCTGGCGCAGCACTTGCCGATTCACGCACAGCAGCGTTTTTTGCAGAACATCTAAGTTGAGGGCGATCTGACGATCGTCAGATCGCCCTCAAATATTAACGGCTGATCAGCGCGATGACGTAGCTGCCAACGCCCAAATCGGGGTCGGTCCAACCTTCGTAAATCATCTTGAGCGCAACATAGACGATCACGGCCATGCCCAGCCATGCAATCCATTTATAGCGTTCAATATATTGGGCGATGATATTCGCTGCGATACCCATGAGGGCCACGGCAAAGATCAGACCGACAATCATGATGCCTGGATGATCCTTGGCAGCGCCTGCCACGGCCAGAACATTGTCGAGGCTCATCGAAACATCGGCAACCGCAACCGCCCATGCCGCTGCAGCAAAGCTTTTGGCCGCCGGAATACCGCTATTTTCGTCACCTAAAACTTCAGGAGAGCCCGGCGATTCCGTCGCTTCGCTGCGTTGAAGGTCGCGGTACATTTTCCACGCAACCCAGATCAGCAACAATCCGCCGACGAAGATGAGGCCAATGACACCCATCAACAAATTCACCATCAAAGCAAACACCACACGCAAAACAAGCGCAGCGATAACCCCAATGAAAATAACCTTTTTGCGCTGTTCCGCAGGCAGACCGGCGGCCAATGCGCCAACAACAATCGCATTGTCACCTGCAAGCACAAGGTCAAGCAAGATGACCGAACCCAAAGCGGTCCACGCGCTGGCGGTGTTTAGATTGGAGAAATCATTGACGATATGACCCCAAATTTCGGCAGGTCCGCCAAGTGACATCGCCGATGACGCGGTCGCAATCAAAAATTCAAACATCATGATGTCGCCTATCGCTTACTGATTCATGGAATCGAAGAAGTCTTCGTTGGTCTTCGAATCCTTCATCTTGTCGAGCAGGAATTCCATCGCATCGATGGTGCCCATTTGCATAAGGATACGGCGCAGGACCCACATTTTCTTGAGCTTGCCTTCCTCGACCAGCAATTCTTCCTTACGCGTGCCGGACTTGCCGACATCAAGCGCTGGGAAGATACGTTTATCCGCGACCTTGCGATCGAGCACGATTTCGGAGTTGCCGGTACCCTTGAATTCTTCAAAGATGACTTCATCCATGCGGCTGCCGGTATCGATCAGCGCGGTTGCGATGATGGACAACGAACCACCTTCTTCGATGTTCCGGGCCGCGCCGAAGAAGCGCTTTGGACGTTGCAACGCGTTCGCGTCCACACCGCCGGTCAACACCTTGCCCGATGATGGAACCACGGTGTTGTAGGCACGGCCAAGACGCGTAATTGAATCGAGCAAGATGACCACATCATGCTTATGCTCCACCAGACGCTTTGCCTTTTCTATAACCATTTCAGCGACTTGCACGTGACGTGTCGCGGGTTCGTCGAAGGTGGAGGACACAACCTCACCCTTCACCGAACGCTGCATATCGGTGACTTCCTCTGGACGTTCGTCGATCAACAATACGATCAAGAACACTTCAGGATGGTTTTCGGTAATGGCGCGGGCGATATTCTGCAGCAACACAGTTTTACCCGTACGCGGCGGCGCAACGATGAGCGCGCGTTGGCCCTTACCTTGCGGGCTGACAATATCGATCACGCGTGCAGACTTGTCCTTCACCGTTGGATCAAGCGAGTCCAAAGTCAGTTTTGAATCTGGATACAGCGGCGTCAGGTTATCGAAGTTAACGCGATGACGGACGGCGTCCGGATCATCAAAGTTGATCTTCATCACTTTGGTCAGCGCAAAATAACGCTCACCATCTTTCGGCGCGCGAATTTCGCCTTCGACGGTGTCGCCGGTGCGCAGACCAAATTGGCGGACCATATTTGGCGATACGTAAATATCGTCTGGACCCGCAAGATAGTTCGCTTCTGGCGAGCGCAAGAAACCAAAGCTGTCGGGCAGAACCTCAATCGTACCAAGGCCCATGATCTGCTCGCCATCTTCGGCCAGCTCTTTCAGGATCGCAAACATCAGATCCTGTTTGCGCAGGGTCGACGCGCCCTCAACACCAAGCTCTTCAGCCATCGATACGAGGTCAGCGGGGTTTTTGCTTTTCAGCTCTTTCAAATGCATAGGTAATTCCGTTGAATGGACCATTGGCCCCGATTGCAGGTGGACAATTGTCCGATTGAGAGCCGGTTTTTAAAAAGACAACCGACAAGATGTTGAAAGTTGGTGGCGCGGTTGTTGTTGCGTTCGCGCCTCACGCCCAGGACGGGCTTG
>JBILOZ010000190.1:0-2828 GCA_044374245.1 Sphingorhabdus sp.
CACCGACAATCATAAGCCGCACGAACTGGAACGCCGGGGCCTCCTATTCGTGCTTTCGTCACCTTCAGGCGCAGGTAAATCGACGCTTTCACGCATGTTGTTGGAAGCGGACGAGAAAATAGCCTTATCAGTATCCTACACCACGCGCGAGCCGCGGCCCGGTGAAATTGAGGGCGTCCATTACCATTTCACAGACACCGCGACCTTCAAGAAAATGGCCGCAGACGGCGAATTCCTCGAATGGGCGCATGTGTTCGGCCATCGCTACGGCACGCCAAAGGGCCCGGTTGAAGATAAGCTTGCCGCCGGATGCGACGTCCTGTTCGACATTGACTGGCAAGGCGCGCAGCAACTGTATCAGGAAGCTGGCCCCGACGTGGTACGCGTATTCATCTTGCCGCCATCCATCGAAGAACTCGAACGCCGCCTACACAGCCGCGCGCAAGATAGCGCAGCGGTCATCGCCGACCGGATGAGCCGCGCCAAGGCCGAAATCGGCCACTGGGACGGCTATGATTATGTCCTTATCAATGACGATGTGCAGACCTGTTTTGAAAAGGTCCGCCAGATTCTTGCCGCAGAACGCATGAAGCGCCGCCGGCAAAAGGGACTCATTGGCTTCGTGCGCGACCTCGCGGCGTCTTAAGCGGTCGGGGCGACCCCTGCGAGCAACAGGGTAATCCCGCCCAAACCGATCGACAGGTGCCAACGCAGCTTCATCCAGCCGTCTGGCAACTGGCATCGCGCGGAAAGCCAGCGATCCGCCAGCGGTGAACCCAGCACGAAAAACCCAAGCCACGCCAGCGACGGTCCGGGCCATTCCCATCCCCATATCCACGGCAAATAAGTGGCGAACGCCAGCAAGCTTGGTACCACAGCCAGCGCAAATATCGCGGTCGCAGACGCATCATCACGGCGCGTGGTGACGCCCAGTCCCCACCACATACCGCCCAAAAAGCTGAAGATAAACGCGGCATAGCCATAAGCGGCGGCAAGCCCAATCCAGCGATATTCCGATCCCGAAAACACCAGCACAGCGGCAAAAATCTGCGGCAGCAAACCGGCATAGCCCGCGACAAATGCCGCCTTGGGCAGCGGCCTTAACGTGAATATCGCGGTATTTTGGGGCGAAGCGTTGGTCATCGGGATTTCCTTACATACTGCATGCACATAAGTCCGATCCCAATCTGGCCCAAGATGGGCTTTTACCTATGGTCGGGCTTACACACCCGGCGCCAGCAGGTCGAGAAACCGGACGGCGGCCATGAATTCCTGCGCGCGGTCATTGCGGTTTTTCTGCGCCCAATGGTCCTCACCCCACAATTCTTCCTGCCACAGTTCATCGAGGCAACTGGCGTTCCAAATATCCTCCGCCGATCCTGCGCGTTCGACAACCGCCAGCGTCGCGATCAGCGAACCCGACAAATGCGCCAGCTTTGCCATCGCGGCCAGTTCGAACGTGCCGCGCGCCGAGACCGCAGCGCGCAGGGTTTCGAGCGTCGCTTCGGGCTGTGGCTGGTGCATGATGCCCTCCACAATCACAAAGCTGATATCATAACGGGTGCGTGCCCAGTCGAGCCACGGGTCCCAAATTTCGGCTTGCCGGTCCGCCAATGCTTCACCCGCAGCGCCGCGATAACAAAACAGATCGGTTTCGCCATAGGCGGCAATCGCCGCGGCAAAGCCATCCCTATCGGGGCCAATGCGATCAATCGCCGCGTTGGCAAAGCCGGTCATCGGCATCAACAGCGGATCGACGGTCTTTTCCACCGCGTCCCATTCGGCAACCACCGCATCCGCCAGCTTTTGCGTCGGCAATGCCAGCACATTGTGCGTGGGTGTTTTAATCGGCCGGCCATCCAGCCGCACCGCATGCCCAAAACTGCTTGGCTCTAGGGTAACCTCTTTCCAAAATCGTCTCATGGCTGCGGCTTGCTCTTCCACTTTTTCGCCAAAAACACTGGCACGAGCAGGAACGCGAACATGCCGATCAGAAACAGCACATAACCCGCGGCGATGGGCAGGCCAAATGCCTGACGCGCGATAACCGCCAGCCCGATCACCAACATGATCGCGCCGCCAATCCGGCACAGGTTGATGACCAGAAACCGATATTGCGCCTGCGTATCGTCGCGCGCCTTGTCATCGTGCGGCGTCATGCAAAATTCTCCAGATAGATTTGAAGTTCGTCCATGCTTTCGGCGATGTAATCCGCGCCTGCCTCGCGCAAGTCGGCGACGCTGTGATAGCCCCAATTGACCCCGACAGTGCGCGTCCCCGCCGCGCGGCCCATGTGGATGTCATATACCGTATCGCCAATGACAACCGCATTGGCGGCGTCGGCCCCTGCTTCGGCCAAGGCTTGATACACCATCGACGGATGCGGCTTGGACGGGTGGCGATCCGCCGTCTGCAATGTGACGAACAAGGACCGGAGTGCGTGATGGTCGAGGCAACGTGTCAGCCCACGGTCGGACTTTCCGGTAGCCACGCCCAGCATCCAGCCGCTTTCATCCAGAGAGGATAAAAGCGCGGCTATGCCGTCATATAATGGTTCATCGACGAGCCCGTTGCTGCGCAATGCCCAGAACGCCGCGCGGTATTTGTCGGCCAAATCATGGTGCAGATCGTCAGCTGCCTCTGGCAACAATATCCGCATCGACTCCACCAAAGATAATCCGACCACACGCCGCGTTTCATGCCGCATCGGCGGCGTCAGCCCCGCCTCTTCAAAGGCATGCTCCATCGCCATGCAAATATTTGCCTGACTGTCGACCAGCGTGCCGTCGCAATCAAAAATGGCGAGTTTTATCATGGGGTGAGGTTAC
>JBILOZ010000004.1:0-35654 GCA_044374245.1 Sphingorhabdus sp.
GAGGAGCCTCCGCTTCGACAGGTTCGCCCTGATGAAGATGTGCCCCAGTGGTGGAATGGTAGACGCGCTGGATTCAAAATCCTGTTCCGAAAGGAGTGCCCGTTCGAGTCGGGCCTGGGGCACCACCATATTTCTCAGACAGCTTGAAATCCGTTGCTCCGCAGTGCGATGCGGTATCGCTGACAATCAGAATCTGATCATGATCCGCTGCGCAAGTGCGGGCGACATCGAATACACAAGCCGAAGCAGCTTCACCATGCCGACATTCGCCTCAGGCGCGTTTGTCGCAATGGCATCAACGATTTCTGCGGCACATCCTTTTGCCGACATCTTTTTGCCATTTACGCGCCCGCGCGTCATTGCGGTGTCGACTACCGGCGGCAATGCCTCGATAACATGAACCTTGGTATCGCGCAGGTTGTGCCGCAGCGATTGGGTAAAGCTTCTGAGGCCCGCTTTGGTCGCGCAATAGACTGGACCACCGGCGCGCGGGGCAATGGCAAGGCCTGAGGTGACATTCACAATCGACGCCTCGGGCCGCTGAAGCAAGCCGGGCAACAAGTGCCCAATCAGGTGCAACGGCGCGTTGAGGTTCAGGAAGATCGCCTGATCGGTGAGCGCCAGATCAAGTGGTTCGCCGAGTCCGAAATTACCGCTCATCCCTGCATTGTTGATCAGGATGTCCAATTCGCGCCCTGCGAGCGCGGCAGCAAGCTCCGCGCAGCCCGCAGCATTGGAAAGATCGGCCTTAATGGCTTCCAATCCTTCTTGCCGTGCAGAGGCAAGCACGTCTTCGCGGCGACCGCAGACGATGACGCTGGCGCCCCGCGCCATCAATTGGCGTGCTATTTCCAAACCGATGCCGTCGGTCCCGCCCGTAACCAATGCAGTTTTGCCCTTAAGTTCCATAATTCCCCCCTCAATATTGTCCGAAATTAACCTTGCCCTGCATTGTCAGGGAATCAGTATCGAAGAACCAACTGTTTTCCGTCCTTCAAGATCGCGATGTGCCTGTGCGGCATCTTCCAACGCGTAGCGATGGCCGATTGTGATATCGATGATGCCTTGGCGGAACATGTCGAACACATAGTCCGCGCCTGCTGCCCGCTCCGCTGCATTGTGATAATAATCGAACAGGGTAGGGCGCGAGACGTAGAGCGACCCTTTTTGTGCCAAAGTGCCAAGATTGACACACGTCACCGGACCGCTGGCATTGCCATAGCTGACGATAAGGCCGCGCCGCGCGGTTGCGTTCAACGATGTTTCCCATGTGTCGCGGCCGACACCGTCGAAGGTCACTTCGACGCCTTTGCCGCCCGTAAGTTCGCGCACCTGTGCTGCGACATCTTCTTTACCATATAAAATGACATGGTCGGCCCCCGCCGCACGCGCCAGCGCCGCCTTTTCATCGGTGCTGACTGTCCCGATGACGCGGGCACCAACATGCTTCAGCCACTGCACAAGCAACAGTCCGACGCCGCCTGCCGCCGCGTGCACCAATATGTCCCATTTGGGCTGAACCTTGGCACAGCGTTCGACTAGAAACTCTGTGGTGCAGCCCTTGAGCAATCCCGCGGCCGCGATTTCGTCGCTGATGTCGTCTGGTACCGAAAACAGGCCATGTGCGGCAATATTGCGCGCGGTCGCATAGGCACCGATGCTCGGGCCAAAAGTCGCGACCCGGTCGCCCACGCGCCAGTCGGTCACGCCGTCTCCCACGGCCTCAATTACGCCCGCCGCCTCCATGCCAAGGCCAGAGGGCAGCGCCATCGGATACAGGCCGCCACGATGATAGGTGTCGATGAAGTTCAGGCCGACGGCCAGATTGCGCATGCGGACTTCACCCGGACCGGGCGCTGCCAGTTCAACGTCTGTCCACGCAATAACGTCCGGCCCACCGGTCTGCCGAATTTGTGCTGCTCTTTCCATCGGGAGAACTCCTGTTCGTTCTGTGCATCCTAACAGAGCCAGTGGCAGGTCGCCAACCCGCGCTGCGGAATATGGTTAAAAAGACGTCAATAACTGTCGCAGATCGGGACAGTCGAATTTGGGTCCCTCTTTAACCATCTTTTGGCATGGCCATTATGCCTAACAAAATGTTAACGTCTGATCATGATGAAAAGAAGATTAGTCGGTCACAACGAAGCTGCCCGCCACCCCCTTCGGCAGATGCTTCCCCCACCACAGATGACGCACGCCGTCATCGCGCCACGCCCCACATCGTGGTGGCGCAGGGAGGATACGCATTTGTTTATGTTCAGCTTCAGTGCGTTTTTTGTCGCAATAAGCAGCTATACTGCCTGACTGTTAGGCGGCGACGGGGTCGCACGCCTTGTGCAGCTTCCACGAAATCCATGCCGAAACAAGGCAGGCCGCCGCAATCATGAACAGCGTGTCGGCAATGCCCACGCCTGCGCTGACGAGAAGGCTGTAAACAACCGCACCAATCACCATCGCGCCGGAATTCACAATGTTATTGGCGGCAATGGTGCGGGCGGTTTGCGATTTTGCGACGGTGGTCGTCAGAAACGCGTAGAGCGGGACGACAAACATACCCCCCGCGATAGAAATACCAAGAAGATCGACAATCATACGCTCGCCATAGCCAAGCGTCAGAAACTGCCACCAATCCATCAGCTCTGGCCCGTTGGGTTGCCAGTGGCTGACCGTCCACCAAAGATCCAGGACGAACAGACCCATTATGATGACTGAAATCGGCGCATATTTGGCGGACACTGTGCCATTTAGCATGCGGTTGACGGCGACTGAACCAATGGCGATGCCGATGGAGAAAAACGCGGTAAACAAGGTCGCGACAGTGTTGTCGCCACCGATTGCGTTTTTGACCATAGGCGGGAAAATTGACCCAAGGACAGCGCCAACGCCCCAGAAAAAGCTGATTGCCATGATCGCCAAAAATAGGCGGGGTATGTGCATGGTGTCGCGCACCAGTTGCCAGCTGCTGCGAAAAATGTTCCAGTCCATTTTGGCGGTTGGCGCATCGCTTTCGGGCGGTGCAAGCGGAACAGATTGCGCGGTCACACGTCCGATGATGGCAACGAGGATAATCCCTACGCCTGCAATCTTTCCGGGAATGATCCCGCCCGCAATCGTCCCACCCAAGATGGCGAGATAGGTCCCGGCTTCGACAAGGCCCGTTCCGCCCAAAACCTCATCTTGCTCCAAATGCTGGGGCAGAATCGCATATTTAATCGGGCCAAAGAAAGTGGAATGCACGCCCATTGCGAACAATGCGGCGAGCATCATCGGTATGTTGTGCAGGTAAATACCCGCTGCACCGAAGATCATGATAAAAATCTCGGCTGTCTTGACCATGCGAATGACGCGCGTCTTTTCGATGGTATCGGCCAATTGCCCCGCAAGCGCGGAAAACAGGAAAAAGGGTAATATGAACAGCGCACCCGCGATGGCGTTAAAATTCGCTTCTTGGGTCGGGTCCGAATAGATCTCGTACGTCACCAAAATGACCATGGCCATCTTGTAAAAATTGTCGTTGAAAGCATTCAGGAACTGCGTGACGAAAAGCGGCAAAAATCTGCGCTTGTTCAACAGGGACATTGTTGTGGCCATTAGTTGTTACAGTTTCCATGCGGACGGTATCGGAGCCTTAGCGGTCCCGCCCTATCATGGCAAAGCGCATTTCATGTGACGGTGAAATAGCCGCGTGATTTTGCTGGCACATCGCGCTATTGCTATTGGATGCTTAGCTTACCCAACCTCCTGACCTTGTCGCGCATTCTTGCGGTGCCCATTCTTGTCTTTTTGCTGTGGCCCGGCACCAAGGCGATTGGCATTCAACCGGTGCCGCTGGATTACGGCTTTGCATTCATATTGTACTGCCTGATGGGGATTACCGATTATTTCGATGGCTATCTTGCGCGGGCGCAGGGGACAGTGTCGAAATTGGGCGTTTTCCTTGATCCCATCGCCGATAAGATCATGGTCGCCGCTGTCATTTTGATGCTGGTGTTCACGCGTGATGTCGACGGTTGGCATGTCATTGCTGCCCTCATCATTTTACTGCGTGAAATGATCGTATCGGGCCTGCGTGAATTTTTGGCGGGTCTGCAGATTTCCGTGCCTGTTTCGAAACTCGCCAAATGGAAGACGACGTTTCAACTTGTTTCGCTCGGCGGCATCATTTTGGCGGGCGCGTTGCCGGACTGGATATTGCTGAAGCAAGCGGCACTGGCGCTGCTGTGGATCGCCGCGGTGCTGACGATGATTACCGGCTGGGATTATCTGCGCGTCGGCATAAAGCATATGGATTGACCGCATGAGGCTGGTCTATTTCGCCGCGGTTCGCGAGGCCATTGGTGTGGCCTCCGAAGCATGTGATCTGCCGGTACATGTGCGCAATATTCATGACGCCATTGACTGGCTGGCCGGTCAGTCATCCGGTCACGCACTGGCCTTTCAAGATAAGACACGCCTTCGCTTTGCTTTGGACCAAGCTATGGTGCCATTGGATGCCGCGCTTGGCGGGGCACATGAGCTTGCAATATTCCCGCCAGTGACCGGCGGATGAAACGCGTCCTTATCAGCGACGAGCCGATCAGCGCGGAGGTTGCACTGGCGGGGCTGAGCGATTTGGGGGGCGGTGCTGTGTCCAGTTTTACGGGCATATCGCGGGACGATGGCGGCGTGACCGCGATTGAGCTTGAGCATTATCCCGGCATGACGGAATCAAGCCTGATGCGGTTAATCGATGAAGCCTTTGCCCGCTGGGCATTGCTTGGCGCGGCGATTGTGCACCGGATTGGGCGCGTTGCGGTGGGCGAACCCGTGGTCGTCGTCGGCGCAGCGTCGCGGCACAGGGCAGACGCGCTCGAGGCCACGGCGTTTCTCATTGACCGCCTGAAAACCGACGCGCCATTTTGGAAGAAAGAGCATTATGCAGACGGCACGTCCGTCTGGGTTGATGCCAAAACCAGCGACGACGACAGGTCTTCACGCTGGGCCTAACGGCTCCGGCCGCGGCTCAGCTTTTAGGTCGTGTGCAGTTCCCGCAGCGATTCCGCAAGCAACTCAAACTCCTCACGGCGCGGGCTGTTGGTTCGCCAAATAAGCGCAATTTCGCGGGTCGCATGGTCCGCATTCAATGGCCGCGCCTGAACGTCGGTTCCGTTCAATAGGCCAGCCGCGACGGCCATCTCGGGAATGATGGTGAGGCCCAAGCCATTGTCCACCATCTGCACAAGCGTGTGCAGTGATGTGCCCAGCATCATCGCCGTGGCGCGCAGTTCCGGCCTGTTACAGGCAGCAAGTGCATGGTCCTTCAGGCAATGGCCATCGACCAATAACAAAAGCCTGTTTTCATCAATCAGCGCAGGTTCGATGCTTTCGGGTGGGTCGCGCGGGTCATCCAATGGAAAGGCAACATATAACGCGTCGTTAAACAAAAGCGCTTTTTCGACATCGCCCGCCGGGAATGGAAGCGCCAGAAGGACACAGTCAACCTGACCATGGTGCAATGCCTCGACCGCAGCTGCGCTGGCTTCCTCACGCAGGTACAACTTTAAATCGGGATATTTCTTGCGCAATGCCGGTAGCAATTTGGGCAGCAGGAAAGGCGCGATCGTGGGAATGACGCTCATGCGCAAATCATCCGCAAGTGGCTTGCCCGCGGACCGGGCCATTTCGGCGAGCTCTTCCGCCTCACGTAAAATGCGGTGCGCCTTGGTGACCATCTTGTTGCCCAGCGGCGTAAAGCGGACGACGCGCCGCGTGCGCTCCACGAGCATCAGTCCCAGCAGCGACTCCAGCTCGCGTATCCCAGCGGACAGCGTGGATTGCGTCACAAAGCACGACTCCGCGGCTTTACCAAAATGGCCATGCTCCTGAAGCGCGACCAGATATTGCAGCTGTTTCAATGTTGGAAGATAGGTGCTCATAAATCGACCCCGTTTATTATTATGGACCATATAATCGTTTTTACCGATGATTCTAGCAATATTTAGCGAAAAGGTTCATAGATTGCTGGAAATGCCCGTTTGAAAGTCTTAGCTTAGTTGCTCAACGGTCCCAGTAGGGACGGCAGGGTCATTTATGTTCATTTCAAATCTCATCGAATATCTCGACTCGATCAAAGAACGTGATCCTGCGCCGCGCTCGCGTTGGGAGATATTGCTGTATCCCGGCGTATGGGCCGTGGGTTATCACCGTGTCGCCCATTGGCTGTTCCTTGGCCAGATGTTCTTTCTTGCGCGGTTGGTGAACCATTTCGCCCGATTTTTAACGGGCATAGACATCCACCCCGGCGCCAAGATTGGGAGCAATTTCTTCCTCGATCATGGTTTCAGCGTCATTGGTGAAACGGCCGAGATTGGCGACAATGTCACCATGTACCAGAACGTCACCTTGGGAGGCACCAACCCAACCAACGGGATGGCGGGCAAACGGCACCCCACAATATTGGACAATGTTATCATTGGATCAGGTGCACAGATCCTTGGCCCAATCACCGTCGGCGAACGCGCGCGCATTGGCGCTGCTGCCGTGGTGACCGACGACGTTCCCGCCGGCGCCACGATGATTGGCCAAAAGGCCCGATCGACACTCGTTCAGGCCGAAACCTATGCACGTGACTTCATGCCTTATGGCACACCATGCCGCGAGATGTTCGACCCAACTACGCAAAGTCTCGAGATCATGCAGTGCGAAATTGAAACGTTGCGCAAACGTATTGCCGAATTGATGTCAGAGCGTGATGGAACGCCGGCGGCGACACCGGTTAAGCCCCGTGCGAGCAAGGGAAGCAAGGCCAGTTGAGCGCAATCATCACGCCTTTTCCCATAACCAATCGGCTCAACCAGATTGGTTTTGAAAAAGGCGAGCTAACCCAGATTCTCAATCTGTACGGGCGGATGGTGGCCGCGGGTAATTGGCGCGATTATGCCATCGATCTTGGCCGCGATGCCGCCGTGTTCAGCGCGTTCCGGCGCGCAACCGAGCGGCCGGAATATCGCATTGAAAAGCGACCAGCATTGCGCAATCGCCAAGGCATGTGGGCATTGGTCGGCGAAGGTGGCGCAATTTTGAAACGCGGACATGATCTTGGCCCCGTCCTTGCACCAGTTGAACGAAAGCTCATGAAGCTCGTCGACGCATAAAAAAAGCCCGGCCAAAGACCGGGCTCTTTCGAAATATTTGGAAGGCCATTAGCCGAGTGCTTGAAGCGCCTTCATCACCGCGATGGATTGCTCGCCGCCTGACTGTGGAACGGTTTCGCCGGTGCGGTCGATAATCTTGTCCCACGCCGCAGCAAAACCTTCGACGTTGCGGTCTTCCTGACGCAGGGCGACGCCCGGGGTCATCGTGACATAGGCTGCGTGATAGCCGCCACCGCCTGCGCCGATGATCATGTTCGTTGGGGCATCTTCGCTGACCAGATACAATGCGGCTGGTACAACATTTTCCGGCGTGAACTGTTCAAACAGGCCTTCTGGGAAAATATCTTCGGTCATGCGCGTGCCTGCAACAGGTGCGAGCGAATTGACGCGTACGTTATATTTGGCGCCTTCAAGGTGAAGCGTCTTCGTAAATCCAGCCAATCCGAGCTTTGCCGCGCCATAATTGGCTTGGCCGAAATTGCCGTACAGACCGGTTGACGATGTGGTCATCAAGATGCGGCCATAGGCCTGATCGCGCATCGTATCCCAAACCGCCTTGGTGCAGTTTGCCGATCCCATGACATGGACCTGAAGCACCAGATTGAAGTCGGGCATATCCATCTTGGCAAAGCTCTTGTCGCGCAGGATGCCGGCATTGTTGATCAACACATGCACGCCGCCCCATGCTTCTTTCGCTTTGGCGACCATTTCGACCATCTGCTCATATTCAGTGACGCTGCCGCCATTGGCCATGGCTTCGCCGCCTGCTGACTTGATCTGCTCGACAACCTGAGCCGCTGCGTCGGATGTGCCCGTGCCATCGCGCGCGCCGCCCAAGTCATTGACCACCACTTTTGCTCCGCGCTTGGCGAGTTCAAGTGCATAGGCCTTACCCAATCCACCGCCTGCACCGGTCACAATAGCGACTTTGTCTTTAAAACTGATGGTCATATTATATCTCCATAATCAGGGGCGAACCCAGCCGCCGAAACACGCTGTGCCTTGGCATGAGCAGCAACTTGACGCAAGCGTAAAGCAAGTTGGGATGAATGTCATAAAAGAGAAATAATGTTGTCATGGGAAAGACATAAAATTGCTGTCTAGGCGTCACCATTGAAACAAGGATAACATTATGACCGCCGCAAAAAAATGGTTTGCAACGACAGCATTGGTAACGGCGGCATGTGTCGCGTTTCCTGCCTATGCGCAGGACAGCACATCTGAAGTCGACTCGCTGCGTGCGGAAATTGCGGCGCTTAAGACACAATTGGCCGCGATTTCGGCAAAGGTTGATGCGGTCGAGAAAAAGCCTGTAGCGGAAGTAAAATGGAAGGGCGCGCCAGAAACCAGCGGTCAAGGTGGTTGGACCTTTAAGCCACGTGGACGCATCCATTATGACGCAGGCTATGTGAGCGTACCCGGCGATTATGCCGTCAACCGCAACCTGGGTTTCAATAGCCGCGTTCGGCGCGTTCGCCTTGGCGCTGAAGGCAGCATGCCCGGCGGCTTCGGTTATAAGGTCGAGGCTGACCTTGCTGGCGGCAATGTTGCCTTTGGTGACGTATTGCTGAGCTATAATCCCAACAACGCGCCGATCAGCGTTCGGATCGGCAATTTTGAATCGCTGAACGGGATGGAGCAAATCACCAGTTCCAACAGCGCCAGCTTTACCGAGCGCGCTGCATTCAATGACGCGTTTTTAAACAGCCGTCGTCTTGGTGGCGCCGTTGCATGGCGTGATTCCGATAATGTGCTCCGCGCCGAAGTCGGCTTGTTTGCCGGCCACAGCATCGACAACTCGTTCGACAATGACGGCTGGATTGGCGCGGGACGGCTGACCTATGCGCCAAAGGCGTTTGGCGGACAGCTGCATTTTGGTGCAACCATTCAGCAACGCGAATTTGCATCCAACAACAATGGAACGGCCTCGGTTTCCACAAATGCGCCGTCGACCAACCAACTGGCCCGTTATCGCGCGCGCCCGAACACACAGCTTACCGACGTACGATTTGTCGACACCGGAAGCTTCGCCGCCAAGAGCGACCGGATTCTAGGTGTCGAATTGGCGGCTATCTTCCCCGGATTTTATTTTGCCGGCGAAGGCCAGTGGACCAAAGTAAATGCCTATCGTGCGGGTGACATTGCAACGGGATTGAACAGTTTTTCTGGCGGCAACAGTGCGGTCACGCCAAATGGCGACCCCAGCTTTTTTGGCATGTATGCCGAAGCTGGCTATTTCCTGACCGGCGAGACCCGCGGTTACAAGGACGGCGCATGGGCGCGTACCAAGGTACTGAATCCAATTGATAAAAAGGGCCTTGGCGCGTTCCAAATTGCGGCACGCTATGATTTTCTGGATCTGGACAGCAACGCCTTGAAAAACGGCGTGACGAACAACTTCGCGACGGGCAGCAATAGCCTGGCTGCGCTCAATACGCGGCTTGGACGGGGTGGCACACAGACAAGCTATTTGCTCGCTCTGAACTGGTACCCAATCGATTATATTCGCTTCATGTTGAACTATGGCCGCGTCAATGTTGAAGGTGGCCCATTGGCCGCGACAGTCGACCCACTTTCAACACAGGCGGTTGATAAGCGTGACTATTCGGTCGATGTGCTTGCCGCGCGGATGCAGTTGGAATTCTAAACCGCGTCCTGATCGAGCGAATAGCCTGCGGACCGCACCGTCCGGATGATATCGCTGTCAAAGCCCTCATTTAGGGCTTTGCGCAAGCGGCGGATGTGGACGTCAACGGTACGTATTTCGATATCGCTGTCATGGCCCCAGACACTGTCCAAAAGGCGCTCACGCGAGAATACATGACCTGGATATTCGAGGAAATGCTTGAGCAAGCGGTATTCGGTTGGTCCAAGCGGAACCTGCTTTCCGCCGCGCTTTACCTTATGCGCGACCGTATCCATTTCGACGTCACCAAAGCGCAATGCTTCGCCAGCAAGCGCGGGACGGACCCGGCGCAGGACGGCCTTTGCACGGGCGACCAATTCGCGTGGTGAAAAAGGCTTGGTGACATAGTCATCAGCGCCGATTTCAAGTCCGCGAATACGGTCGTCTTCTTCGCCGCGTGCCGTCAACATGATGATTGGCACATTGGCGGTGTTGTCCGCTTTGCGTAATTGCCGGCACACTTCGATGCCCGACAGATTCTCCAACATCCAATCCAGCAAAACCAGATCGGGCGTCCGTTCTTTGGCCATCAGCAGCGCTTCCTCACCGTCCCCCGTATGCTGAACGTCGAACTCCTCGCGTTCGAAATGCCAGCGCACCAATTCAGCCAGAGCACTATCGTCTTCAACCAACAGCAATTGCGCCTTGGGCATATGTCTCTCCGCGTTAAGCGTCGGGCAGGTTTTCACCCGTTTCGGTAAAATAAATCATCTGGGCAACGGTGGTGGTATGGTCCCCAATTCGCTCCAGATTTTTGGCCGTAAACAGCAGATGGGCGACTTCCGTCGCATTTTTGGGGTTTTTCGCCACATATGCTACAAAATCGACGAACAGATCTTTGTTAAGCTGGTCGACATCGTCGTCACGAACGGTCACTGCACGTGCCAGATCAACGTCCCGTTTGGCATATGCGTCCATGGCGGTGCGGATCATTTCGACAACGATTTCACCCATGCGGCCCAGCTGTTCTTTTGCGGAGGCGTGGATTTTGCCTTCCATCTTCGGAACACGCTTGGCGATGTTTTTCGCGTAATCACCAATACGTTCAATAACCGCAGACATTTTGAGTGCGGCGATAAGCTCGCGCAAATCGTCGGCCATCGGTGCGCGTAAGGCAATGGTGCGCACAACCAAGCGTTCGACGTCCGTCTCAAGAGTGTCGATCACTTTGTCTTCGGCACGAACGGATGCGGCCAGTTCGACGTCATGATCCGACAAGGCTTTCATGGCGGCAACGACCGCAGTCTCGGCGCGCGCACCCATCTCGGCGATGAGGCCACGGATTTCGTCCATGTCATCGTCAAACGCGCTAATGGTGTGCCTTGTGCCTGTGCTCATGTTATTAATTCCTAACCGTAGCGGCCTGTGATGTAATCCTTAGTGCGGTCTTCACGTGGATTGGTGAATATTTCGGATGTCTCACCAAATTCGATGAGATTGCCCAAATGGAAAAATGCGGTGCGTTGCGACACACGCGCCGCCTGCTGCATATTATGCGTCACGATGATGATAGCATATTTTCCGCGCAGGTCGTGGATTAACTCTTCAATCCGTGCTGTCGCGATGGGATCGAGCGCCGAACAAGGTTCGTCCATCAAAATGACTTCGGGATCAACGGCAATGGCGCGGGCAATGCACAAACGCTGCTGCTGACCGCCGGAGAGCGCAGTGCCGCTTTCGTTCAGCCGATCCTTGACCTCGGTCCACAAACCGGCCCGGGTAAGCGAACCTTCTACGATCTGATCGAGTTCTGCCTTGCCGCTCGCCAGCCCGTGAATCCGTGGACCATATGCGACATTGTCATAAATAGATTTGGGAAACGGATTTGGTTTCTGGAAAACCATGCCGACGCGGGCGCGCAATTGTACGACGTCCATCGACGATGCGTAGATATCTTGCCCATCGAGCAAAATCTCGCCTTCGACGCGCGCTCCAATGACGGTGTCGTTCATGCGGTTAAGTGACCGCAGGAAGGTCGACTTACCGCAGCCCGACGGGCCGATGAAGGCAGTCACATTTTCGCGGTCGACGTCAATGGATACGTTGTTTATCGCTTGTTTATCGCCATAAAAAACATTCACATTGCGCGTGGATATTTTTGGATTTCCGGGGTTTTCGCCCACATTAACGTCCTTTTTGTTCATAAATCACCACCGCGTTTCAAAACGGTTGCGAAGATAAATGGCCAACGCGTTCATTCCCAACAGGAATATCAGCAACACAATGATTGCTGCACTGGTTTTTTCGACAAAGCCCTGATTGACTTCATCCGACCACAGGTAAATCTGCACAGGCAATGCCGTGGCGGCGTCCGTAAAGCCTTGTGGCGCAGCCGGAATGAAGGCGCGCATACCGATCATCAGCAGTGGCGCCGTTTCGCCAAGCGCACGTGCCATACCGATGATGGTGCCCGTTAGGATGCCGGGCAGGGCAAGCGGCAGAACATGGTGGAAAACGACTTGAACGGGTGACGCGCCGATGCCTAACGCCGCTTCGCGGATCGACGGCGGCACGGATTTGACAGCATTGCGGCCGGCAATGACGATGACGGGCATTGTCATCAGCGCGAGTGTTAATCCGCCCACCAATGCGGATGATCGCGGCATGCCAAAGATCGTGAGAAACACGGCGAGCCCCAAAAGACCAAAGATGATCGACGGAACAGCGGCGAGGTTGTTGATGGACACTTCTATCATGTCGGTCAGCCGGTTCTTCGGCGCATATTCCTCAAGATATAATGCAGCGAGGACGCCAACGGGAAAGGCGAGCAGCAGCGTAATCGCCATCGTCATCAGCGACCCCTTAAACGCAGCCCAAATGCCAACCGCAGATGGATCCGTTGCATCTGCACCCGTTAGGAATGTCCAGTTAAAGCCCGTGCGCAAAGCATCCTTTTCAGAAAGCGCGGCAACCGTCTTTTCAGCCACCGGTTCGCCTTTGCGCTTGAAAGCGACATCCAACCGGGAGTCCGCTGGCAACCAAAGCGTTTGTTTGGACGTCACCAGTTCGGGATTGTCTATCAACATCTGCCGCACATTTGCTGCCGCGGCGGAGGTCAGTAGGCTGTCGCCCAAGCCAGCATATTTTTGCCCAACAGCCAGTTCGACGAGGCCGGGAATGTCCATCGAGTTCAACGCGGCATCGGCATTTGGACCAGTGACGGACGCTGCAGTCGCGCCAGAGGTCAGTGCTGGAAAATCGAACTCCACGGCGAGTTCTGTACGCTGGAAGCCACGCAGGCCTTGGCCAAGCATGGTGAACAACAGAAACGCAAGGAAAAGCGTCGACAGCGCGACCGCCATAAAGCCCATCGCCTTAAAGCGTCGCTCAGCCGCATAACGGCTGGCAATGCGCTTTTGCATGATTTGCCCATTCCAGTCGGTCGGGCTTGGGTCAATGACGGCTTTATTCATATGCTTCCCGATATTTTTTGACGACCCGCAATGCGACATAATTCAGGAAGAACGTTGTTATGAACAACGCCAGTCCAAGCGCGAACGCGGCAAGTGTATGCGGGCTGCCGAAATCCTGATCGCCCGTCAAAAGCGCGACAATCTGAACGGTAATGGTGGTGATCGTGTCGAAAGGATTTGCAGTCAGATTTGCGGTGTAGCCTGCGGCCATCACCACGATCATCGTCTCACCAATAGCGCGGCTGACGGCGAGCAATATGCCGCCGACCACGCCCGGAAGTGCGGCGGGCAAGAGCACCTGTTTAATGGTTTCGCTCTTGGTCGCGCCCATGGCCAAGCTGCCATCGCGCATCGCGTTAGGAACTGCGGCAATGCTGTCATCCGACATCGACGATACCAATGGAATAATCATCACGCCCATGACGATACCTGCAGCAAGCGCGTTATCAGATGCTGCGTTGCTGACACCCAGCATGACCGCAAAGTCGCGTACGGCAGGCGCCACGGTTAAGGCCGCAAAATAGCCATATACCACGGTGGGCACACCGGCGAGAATTTCCAGAATGGGCTTCATCCATTTGCGGACAGTGGAGGATGCATATTGCGTCAGGAAGATAGCGCTCATCAGGCCCAACGGAATCGCCACGACCATCGCGATGATCGCGCCAATGAAAATCGTCCCCCAGAACAATGGTATGGCGCCATAGCCATTGTCGGCGCCGGGCGTGACAACCGATTTGGGGTTCCAGTCGGTTCCAAACAGGAATTCAAATGGCGACACCATTGAGAAAAAGCGCCAGGATTCAAATATCAACGAGGCGAAGATACCCAGCGTGGTGATGATGGCGATCAAGGATGCCAAAAGCAGCCCGAACATGATGACACGTTCGACTTTGCCGCGCGCCCGAAAATCCGGCTTCAGACGGGTAAAGGCAAAAGCGCCGCCGGCAAACAACAGCAACAATGTCGCGGCGACGCCGAGCCACTTATAATAAGACAAAGCGCCTTTGTATAAAGGCACCAACTTGTCGCTCATGTCCTGAAATGCGGTTGCTTGAAAACCCTGCGCTATGGCGCGTGCTTCAGACAATATGGCTGCGCGGGCAAAGGTGTCTTGTGGCAATTCAGCGGCGATCGGTGCCGACAGCACCATATTGGTGACCAGCGATGGCGAAAGCGACTGCCAAATGACCATGAACATCAGCGCAGGCGCAACGGCACAAATCGCAACAAACCAACCGTGATAATAAGGCAGGCTGTTCACAGTTCCGCGCGGGCCGCCCTTTGCCTTGCGGACGAAACCCGACGCGCGGGCACGCCCAACGATCCAGCCAATGAGGCCGAGACCAAGGACAAGGAAGAGCAAAGCCGTTCCGGTCATAAACTTAACATTGCTCCCATGGACCAAAATTGGCCGAAAACCGACGAAAAACAACCCAAAATAACAATGGGCCCGGATCAAATAGAGATTCGATCCAGGCCCATAGACGCGATGATTGTTGCAGTTTTATTTCAAATCTGCGCCCGTCATGGGATTGAGGCTGTTTGCAGCTTCGTTTGCCGCTTTATAGTCTGCTTCAGTCGATGCAATCATGCCCAATTTGGTCAGATATCCGCCAACTGCGCCACCCTTAAGAAACTCGACAATAAATTCCTTAATGCCAGGAATTTTACCGATGTGGGCTTTCTTGACATAGATGAACATCTTGCGCGCACCGGGGTAGCTACCGTCCGAAATCGTCGCGACTGTCGGGTTGACGCCGTTCATCACGATGCCGTGTACCTTGGATGCATTTTCTTCCATGTAGCTGTAGCCAAAGATGCCAACCATGTTGGGGTTGGAATCGAGCTTCTGCACGATCAGGTTGTCGTTTTCGCCTTGCTCCTTGAAAGCGCCATCGGTGCGGATTTCGGTGCAAATTGCTTTATACTTGTCTTCGTCGGTGTCCTTCAACGCCTTGGTTGCCGCGTCGGATTTGCAACCGGCTTCCATGATCAGCTCATGGAATGAATCGCGTGTGCCGGATGTCGTTGGCGGGCCATATACCGAGATTGGCAATTTAGGCAGCGACGGGTTTACGTCCGACCAAAGCTTTGCAGTCTGTGGCTTACCAAACGGGTTGGCTGCGAGTGCCTTGTAGACATCAGCGGTCGACAATTCGAACTTGGTGCCCTTGTTTGACTGTGCAAGCGCCAGACCGTCAATGCCAACCTGAACTTCGATAATGTCCTTAACGCCATTCTTCTGGCAATTTTCGAATTCGCTCTTCTTCATGCGACGTGAAGCATTTGCGATGTCTGGTGTCTCTGCGCCAACGCCTTTGCAGAATTGTTCAATTCCGCCGCCGGTTCCGGTCGATTCCAGAACAGGTGATTTGCGTGAAGGATCGGCTTTAGCGAACGCTTCAGATGCGGCCTTTGCGAATGGAAATACCGTCGATGAACCCACAATGCGGATTTCCTGACGCGAGCCGCCAGCGGCCCCACCCGTGCTTGCCTGGTCATTACATGCCGCAAGCGCGAGCGCGCTGATGGCAACAAGTGAAATTTTCTTAATCATAACTGTTGTCCCCATAGTGGATTCGGCACAGGTCGAACTGCGCTCCCGGGTCCATTAGACGCCACAGATGGCTGATAAATGACTCTTGTGTTACACTATTGTGACGGTCATGCCGGTGAAACGGGCAGCAGAATCGACACAGTTGTGCCTTTTCCCACCGTGCTGCGGATTTCAAGATGGCCACGGTGCCGGTCCACAATATGTTTGACCAGGCTAAGCCCCAGACCCGTTCCGCCAACCAACCGACTGCGCCCCGAATCGACGCGATAAAAACGCTCGGTCAGCCGCGGCAAATGTTCAGGTGCAATCCCGTCGCCTTCATCCGCAACTGCGAAGTTCAGCATGGCGCCGGATCGTGACGACACGAGCGAGACCAGAACCGGGGTGCCATCTTTTCCATATTTCATGGCATTATTCAGGATATTATTGGCAAGCTGCCGCAATTGGCCGGCATCGCCAATCACTGCGGGCAAATCCGCGGTGATGTCGACCGCAATATCTGCGCCGCGGTCCTTTTGGCTGTTGCGCAGCTGGTCCACCGTTTCCATCACGATCTGGGAAAAATCGACGGGCGTTTGTGGCGGGTCATATTTTTCGGCTTCAATGCGGCTAAGCGACATAAGGTCGCGCACCAACGCCTGCATGCGATCGGTTTCTTTCGCCATTATCCCTAAGAATCGACTGCGCGTGGCTGGGTCTTCGCCAGCAGCGGGGTCATCCAATGTTTCGATGAATCCTTTAACAGCAGCGAGCGGCGTCAACAGTTCGTGGCTGGCATTGGCAACGAAATCAACGCGCATCTTTTCGGCCGCTTGCGTGCCACTGCGGTCGGCCAAATGGACAATCTTCTGCCCGGGCCCCATCATCTGGATACGCATTTCCCACAGCTGGTTTTTCTGACCGATGCCTGTGAGTTTTATGGGGTGGCCGCTGTGCTGGGCATCAGGGTCGGACAGCCGCTCGATTGCCCCCGCATGCCGAAATGCCATCCGGACATTCTGACCAACAATATTGCTACCCAATAAGCGCAACGCGACCACATTTGCAGCCGTGACGCGCGCGTTTTCGACCATCAATATCGCATCGGTTGATGCATCGATAAACGCCTGCAACTGGGGGTGCGACGTAATTGAGGCGGCATCGATCGCCCGCGGTTCGTCTGCGCGCGGCGTATCGATAACGGCTTCATCATGGTCATGCCCTTCGGCCACGACGAACAAAGCAATCAGCATGGATACGAACACCACAAGGATGCGTTCGGCGACACCAAGCATTTGCCCTGCAAAAACGGCGCCCACAAAAGCAAGGCCAAAGGCAAAAAATACGCGGGGAGAAAACCAACTGTTCAATTTATTAACCCGTCCATGTTAGCCCGATCTGCGCCAACCCCGTGTTAGCTATTACCGGCTACATTGCCCCACATATAGACGCAGTTTTTGCGTGCAAGCATCGCCGATGAAATAACGGACATTTGATTATGAGAGGTTTCGCAAAGCCGCGATCAGATCATCGAAATGGTCGATGATGGCATCTGCGTCCATATCTTCTACTGGCCCGTGCAGAAAACCAAAGCTAACGGCCACACTCGGCACATCGGCATTTTTCGCAGCCATGATGTCGTAAATGGAATCGCCAATATAGGCCGCACGTCCGCCGCCACATCTTTTGACCATTTCAAAGATGGGTGCGCCAGATGGTTTGGCATTTTCCTTGCCCAACGTGTCCGCACCCAAAATGCAGCCCATACGATGTGCAAGGTTCAGGTCGCTCAGCAACTTGACCGCCAGGCTTTCGAACTTGTTCGTCACAACCGCGTAACGCACACCCATCGCATCGAGCGTATCCAGCACATTGAGTGCGCCATCAAAGGGCCTACTGTGGACCGACACATTGGCTTCATAATAAGCCAACATCTGGCGGTAGAGCGGCTTAAAATCGCCGTCGGGAATGCCGCCCGTTGCCTCCAGTCCCTGTTGTAACATCAACTTGGCCCCGCCGCCGATATGTTGCTTGACCGTTTCGGCCGAAAGGGTGGGCCTGCCGACGCTGGCCAGCACATGGTTGACCGCGGCGGTGAGGTCGCCGCTGGTGTCCACTAAAGTACCGTCAAGGTCGAAGCCGATGATGTCGAAAGGAAATTTTGTCATATCACTCCCAAATGGCTGCAAGTTCTGGAAACCGCAACAATTTGCTGGCATGACAATGCACATGACTGAATTAGCTGCCATCATCCTTGCCGCGGGCAAGGGCACTCGCATGAAATCCGATCTGCACAAGGTCCTGCATCCCATTGCCAGCCGGCCAATGCTGATGCACCTGATGGCGTCGGTTGATGCCTTGAGTCCTGCCAAAAAGGTTGTGGTTGTTGGCAGCGGCAAGGATCAGCTTGAAACTGCCTTGGCCGGGTCCGCAGAATTGGCCGTGCAAGAACCGCAACATGGAACTGGCCATGCCGTGCAGCAGGCGCAGGGCGCGTTGGCTGGCTTTGATGGCGATGTCCTCATCCTTTACGGCGATGTTCCGTTCGTGCCGACAGCGACAATGCAGGCGATGGTCGAACGGCTGAACGCCGCCGACGCGCCTGCCGTGGTTGTATTGGCGTTCGCGCCGGAGGATCCAACGGGCTATGGCCGCGTGATTGTCGAAGATGGCCGCATCGTGAAAATGGTCGAACAGAAGGACGCGACCGACGCTGAAAAAGCGGTGAAGCTGTCCAATTCCGGCCTGATGGCGGTCAAGTCACGCGATCTGTTTGGATTGCTCGACCGCGTGACGGACGACAATGCGCAGAAGGAATATTATCTGACGGACATCGTCAACATCGCGAACGCCGATGGCCGTGTTTGCGTTGCAGTCACCACGGATCCCTTTGATGTTGCGGGCATCAACAGCCGCGCGCAATTGGCCGAGATGGAGGCCGAATGGCAAAAGCGTCGCCGCGTACAGGCGATGGACGATGGCGCAACGCTGATCGCGCCGGAAACGGTCTGGTTCGCATGGGACACGCAAATTGGCCGCGATGTGCTGATTGAACCCAATGTGTTTTTCGGTCCCGGCGTGCGCATCGCTGATAACGTGAAAATTCGCGCGAACAGCCATATCGAAGGCGCGCAAATCGCCAGCGGTTGCGAAGTTGGCCCATTTGCGCGGTTACGCCCCGGAACGGTGTTGGAAGAAAAAGCCAAGATCGGCAATTTCGTTGAAACCAAGAAAGCGCATCTGGGCAAGGGCGCAAAGGCCAACCATCTCACCTATCTTGGCGATGCGACAATCGGGGCAGGCGCAAATATTGGCGCGGGCACGATCACGTGTAATTATGACGGCTATTTCAAATATCAGACGGTGATTGGCGAGGGCGCGTTCATCGGGTCTAACTCAGCCCTGATCGCGCCAGTCAAAATCGGCCGCGATGCGATTGTCGCGGCAGGCAGCGCCGTATCCCGCGACGTCGCCGATGGCGAACTCCGCATGGTCCGCGCCGAACAGCTCGTAAAGCCCGGCTGGGCGGACCGGTTCCACGATGCGATGCGGAAGAAGAAGGAGGGGAAATAGCTTGGCGAACCGCCTATTCCTTTACATCGATATACTGGGCTTCAAGGATTTAGTGAAATCCGGCGGCGACATCGCGATGCTGTATAAGACCATAGATGAACTCAACGTCCACCGAGATGGTGATTTTACATGCATAGTTTTTTCCGATACGATTTTAGTTTACGGAGCCGAGGTTTGGATTGGCGAACCTAATCGGGGTGTCATGTGGCTAATAGAATTCGCCCAAGACCTTTTCTTCAGGCTAATCTCGAAAGACATTCACTTTCGAGCCTACGTCACTTTGGGCGACTTCGAGCACTATAAGCTGAAAAATTTTGAAGCGTACTATGGAGAGGCGCTGATTGAATGTTACGAACGTGAAAAGGAAATAAAGTGCACTGGTGTGTTTTTGGACGCCAAGCTCGTTGAACATTGTGACATATTCAAGGTTACAAAATTTAACGATAACGCATACTATGTTCATGTGATGCAAAATTTAGACATGGTTAGCCTACCTTATCATGAATACTCAAACTCTGCCTTGGGAGAGTACATTATGGCTACCGGTATGGAATGGTCGATCGCGTATCAATTACACTACCTTGAACGCGTTTTCGGAAAGACTACGGATCCTTCACTCCCGACTGAGGTGACGTTGAAATTCCAGAATGCCTGGAGCATGATCGCACAGCACCACGATGGCTTGGTTCGAAGATTAACAGAATCTTGTTTTGACTTTCAGAGCGTCATAAAGTTGGATTGGTCTGCGCCATTAGCTCGCATTGGAACTGAAAATGGTGCGTTTGGCTAAGTTACGCTCCTTGACATGATATCATGATATGATATCAGTATGTCATTATGGGTAGATTTCTTGTAGATGTTCCTGCGGACGATGTTCGCAAGCTCGATGAAATCGCAAAGCGCGAGGGCAAGTCGCGTGCCGCTGTGTTGCGCGAGGCCGTGTCCAATTATCTTGAGGAAAGTCAGAAAGAGGGCTTCGAGAAATATTTCGGTCTTTGGGAGCGGCACGGCTCGACTGTCGATGGCCTAGAGTATGAGCGGCAGTTGCGCGATGAATGGCCGGACGTCAGCGACGTTGCACTGGCCAACAAGAATCGCAGTGCTGCGTGAGCGAGCGCTTTTTTGACACCAATATTGTTATCGACATGTTGCACAACCGGCCCGCAGCATGGGCAGAGGTACGCAACGTCGCCCGTGCTTGGATAAGCCGGATGACATGGATTGAGGTTATGTCCGGTGTTCCAGATGACGCCGCGACCGAGACGGAGGAATTTTTGCGTCTGTTCGCCATGAGCGAGATTGACGAAGAAATTGCGCGACGTGCGGCGGCGCTTCGGCACCAGCGTAAGTCACTGAAATCGCCTGACGCGATCATCCTCGCTTCGGCGCAGGTGACAGGGCGTATACTCGTTACACGAAATACAAAGGATTTTCCGGCCGAGATGCCGGGAATAAGGGTCCCCTACAAAGCAGATTGGGAAACAAAGTAAATGTGCGGAATTATCGGAATTGTTGGCAAATCTGCTGTTTCGGATCGGTTGGTCGATGGGCTGAAGCGGATGGAGTATCGGGGTTATGACTCCGCCGGTGTCTGCACCGTGCATGAGGGTCAGCTCGTTCGTCGCCGTGCAGAGGGCAAGCTTGCGAACCTTGTCAACGTTCTGAAAACGGACGATGCGGCTGGTAATATTGGCATTGCGCATACGCGCTGGGCCACCCATGGCGCGCCGACCACGAGCAATGCGCATCCCCATGCGACGGGCGAAGTCGCGCTCGTGCACAATGGCATTATCGAAAATTTCAAGCAGCTGCGCGATGAACTCATCGCCCGCGGACGGACATTCGAAAGTGAAACCGATACAGAGGTTGTTGCGCATCTGGTGTCCGAAGAGGTGGAGGCTGGACATGCACCGGCCGATGCCGTGAAGGCCGTGCTGCCTCGTCTACGTGGTGCCTTTGCACTTGCGATAGCGTTTCGCGCATTTCCTGATTTTCTGATTGGCGCGCGCCTCGGTAGCCCACTGGTTGTTGGCTATGGTGACGGCGAAACCTATTTGGGTTCGGATGCGTTGGCGCTCGCGCCGCTGACACAGAAAATCGCCTATTTGGAGGAGGGTGACTGGGTTGTCGTCACCCGCGATGGTGCGCAGATTTTCGATAAGGATAATAATCCTGCCACGCGCGAAGTCACCACCAGCGGCGTGTCCGCGGCGCAGATCGAAAAGGGCAATTACCGCCATTACATGCAGAAAGAGATATTTGAGCAACCCACAGTGGTCGCCCAAACGCTCTCCAGCTATATCCGCCCCGTTGAACAGACCGTTGCCCTGCCGCAGATGGATTTTGATCTTGCGGGCGTGAAGCGCATTACCATCGTTGCCTGCGGCACATCCTATTACGCTGGCATGGTCGCCAAATATTGGTTCGAAACATTTGCCCGCGTGCCCGTCGACATCGATGTCGCGTCCGAATTCCGTTATCGCGATCCGGTGTTGGAAGAAGGCGGTCTGGCGCTGTTCATTTCGCAATCGGGTGAGACGGCAGATACGCTGGCCGCGCTGCGCCACTGCAAGGAAAATGGCCAGACTATTGCGGTCGTGGTCAATGTGCCGACATCATCAATGGCGCGTGAGGCCGACCTATTGCTGCCGACACATGCTGGCCCCGAAATCGGCGTTGCGTCGACGAAGGCCTTCACCTGTCAGCTCGCGGTGCTCGCGGCGCTTGCGGCGCATCTCGCGCGCGTCAAAGGTAAGCTGACTGCAGAAGAAGAAAGCGAGATTGTGCGCCATTTGATCGAAGCGCCCGCTGCATTGAATGCCGCTTTGGCGCATGACGAAGACATTGCGGCAATGGCGCACCTTATCGCGCCTGCGCGTGACGTGCTGTACCTTGGCCGTGGTCCCGACTATCCATTGGCGATGGAGGGTGCTCTCAAGCTCAAGGAAATCAGCTACATCCATGCCGAAGGCTATGCCTCGGGTGAAATGAAGCATGGCCCAATCGCGCTGATCGACGAAGCCGTGCCCGTCATCGTCCTGGCGCCAAGCGGCCCGCTGTTCGAAAAGACCGTGAGCAACATGCAGGAAGTGCGCGCGCGGGGCGGCAAGGTCGTGCTGATTTCAGACGCCGAGGGCATAGCCGAAGCGGGCGAGGGCTGCCTCGCCACTATCGAAATGCCAAGCGTTCACCCGCTCATCGCGCCATTGGTGTATGCTGTGCCTGTCCAGCTGCTCGCTTATCATGTGGCGTGCGCCAAAGGCACGGATGTTGACCAGCCCCGCAATTTAGCAAAGTCTGTCACGGTGGAGTGATGATGCGCGCAAGGCGTTGAAAGCTGCCGGGCAATACCGCCGCTTAACCTGCCCAGCGATGCCCTGAATCGGGTTATTGGCGGTCCAGAAGAAGGAGTATGATATGTCGGTGTTTGTAATAGCGGCGGTTGCCGCCGCGATTTTTCTCGCCGTGGCTTTCGTCGGCGCTCGGTCGGGCAAATCGTCCAATCCTCGAAAACGGGAAGACAGCGATAGCGGCGTCAGCACGACCGCCACAGATAGCGCCGCAGACTGCGGCACGGGCGATGGCGGGGGCTGCGGCGGCGATTAGGCCTTAAGCCTATTCGTTCAAAATGCTAAAAGCCGTTGCATCAGCCAGCCAGCGATGTCGCTAACACTGCCTGGGCTGCAAAAGGAAACGTGTATGAGCGCTGGCAAAATCATCTTGATCGTCGTTTTATTGTTGGTGGCCGTGCACCTGCTGTTGTTCGGCTACCTTAAGCGACGGATTGCGGCCGCGAAACGCGATAAGGGGATATAGCCGCTGCGCCTTAATGCGCCGATAGCAGGGGTAACACAGCAGCGGTCGCACGGGTTGATTTGCCATATTTGCAAGCTTATAGCGGTAGGGCAAAACAAGCGGTCCCGTGGGGCCGCTTTTTGGCTTTTGGAATATGCCAAGCATTTGGTTGGAAGGAAATATACCATGTCGATCACGCCTTTGATGCCCGTCTATCCGCGTTGCGGTTTCCGACCGGTGCGCGGCGAGGGCGCGTGGTTGATTTCCGAAGACGGCAGCCGCGCGCTTGATTTCGCAGCGGGCATCGCTGTGAACTTGCTTGGGCACGGCCACCCGCATTTGACCAAAGCCATTCAGGATCAGGCAGCGACGCTGATCCACGTGTCGAACCTGTATGGCAGCCCGCAGGGTGAGGCATTTGCCCAGCGGCTGGTCGATACCACTTTTGCGGACACCGTGTTTTTCACAAATTCCGGCGCAGAAGCTGTCGAGTGCGCGATCAAGACCGCGCGCGCGTACCACCAGAGCCAAGGCAGCGACCGCTTTGAAATCATCACCTTTAAAAATGCCTTTCATGGCCGCACGATGGCGACGATTTCTGCCAGCAATCAGGAAAAGATGCACAAAGGCTTTCTGCCTTTGCTCGAAGGTTTCAAATATGTCGATTTCGACGATCTTGAAGGCGCCAAGGCTGCATTAGGACCCAAGACCGCGGCCTTCCTCGTGGAACCCATTCAAGGGGAGGGCGGCGTCCGCCCTGCGTCTGACGCCTTTATGAAGGGCCTGCGCGCGCTGGCCGATGAACATGGCATCATGCTCATCCTCGACGAAGTCCAGTGCGGTGTCGCGCGCTCGGGAACATTATATGCCTATGAACAATATGGCATCACGCCGGACATTATGGCGACAGCAAAGGGCTTGGGCGGCGGTTTCCCTGTGGGTGCGTGCTTGGCGACCGAAGAGGCAGCCCGCGGCATGGTCGTAGGGACGCACGGTTCGACCTATGGCGGCAACCCATTTGCGATGGCGGCATGCCAAGCGGTTTGGGATGTCGTGGCCAATGACGAATTCCTCGAAAATGTGCGCGCGACGGGTGATAAAGTGCGCACCTCACTTGAGCAGTTCATTGGCAACTATCCCGACCTGTTTACCGGCGTGCGTGGCAAGGGCTTGATGCTGGGCGTTATGATGACGCACGAAACGCGGGCATTCGTTGCGCATTTGCGCGATAATCATGGACTGCTTTTGGTTGCCGCTGGTGATAACACCTTCCGTGTGCTGCCGCCGTTGAACATTACCGATACCGAAATCCAGATTTTCATGGAAAAGCTCTCGGCGGGCGCGGCAAGTTACCAGGTGCCGCAGGCGGCATGACCCGACATTTCCTCAATCTGGCGGATGCCGGCAGCGATGCGATTGCGGCCATGCTCAACGACGCCATTGACCGCAAAGCTGCACGACAAGGCTGGCCCAAGGGCAAGGCAGACGCCGATGCGCCATTAGCCGGGCATACGCTCGCGATGGTGTTCGAAAAAAATTCGACACGCACGCGAACGTCATTTGAAATGGCGATGAAGCAACTGGGCGGCGACAGCATTTTTATGGCGTCTGGCCAAATGCAGCTTGGGCGCGGGGAATCTATCGCCGACACCGCCCGCGTTTTGTCGCGCTATGTCGATGCCATCATGATCCGCACCGATGATCATGCCAAGGTGGAAGAGCTCGCGCATCACGCCAGCGTGCCTGTGATCAACGGACTAACCGATTTGTCGCACCCCTGCCAAATTGTGGCTGACCTTTTGACGATAGCCGAGCATGGAAAGGCGTTGCCCGGGCTTGAGCTTGCGTGGCTTGGCGATGGTAACAATGTCCTCAACTCCATCGTTGAGGCTGCGGGATTGTTCACGTTCAACGTGCGGATTGCCGTGCCACAGGGTTATGAAAGCGATGATAGCTTTATCGAAAGTGCGCGCGCGGCGGGTGCGAACGTTACGCTCACGCGCGACGCTGCCGAAGCGGTACGTGGCGCAGACGTGATTGTCACGGATACTTGGGTGTCGATGGGACAAGAGCACGCCCACAACAAAATAGCCGCGATGATGCCTTATCAGGTCAATGAGCAGCTTATGGCTATGGCGAAGGCCGATGCCAAATTTCTGCACTGCCTGCCTGCGCACCGCGGCGAGGAAGTCACCGACGCCGTGATCGATGGACCGCAGTCGGTCATCTGGGACGAAGCTGAAAACCGGCTACACGCGCAAAAATCAATCTTACGCTGGTGTTTTGGCCAAATTTAATGGCTGGGCAGTCCGAAACTTTTTGTAATCAGCCTTTGCGCTTTTCCATTCCGACCCGTGACGCGCGGGGACGGTTGGTGCGGCTTGACGAGGTGTTGGCTGAAATATTGGCCGCGCATGCTTATCCGCCGCTCATTGAGAAAACGCTCGCAGAGGCACTGGTTCTCACGGCATTGCTGGGCGCCTCGCTGAAGGAAAAGGGCAGCCAGCTGACATTGCAGACGCAAACCGAAAAGGGTGCCATTCGTTTGATGGCATGCGATTATAAGGATGGCGCATTGCGCGGATATGCGCAGTTTGATCCAGCGACCGTTGCCGCGCTGCCAGACGATTCCACATTATTTGGTATCTTCGGTAAAGGCTATCTTGCCATTACGTTCGACCGGATGAAGCCAGCGATTGAAGGCGGTGGCCGGTACCAAGGTATTGTGCCGCTTGAGGGCGATACGCTGGCGGATGCCGCCGCGAACTATTTCGTGCAGTCTGAACAAATTCCGACACTCATTCGCGTCGCTGTCGACCATGTGAACGGCCGCTGTGTGGCTGGCGGGCTGCTTGTCCAGCATTTGCCTGAGGGCGAAGAAGGCCGCGAACGCTTGCATGTCCGGCTTGACCATCCCGAATGGGAGCATGTGGAAATCATTGCCTCCACGATCGCCCGGGCCGAACTTGCCGATCCATCATTGCCACTGGAAGAAATCGTCTGGCGCTTGTTCCATGAAGAACAGGAAGTGCGCATTGAACAAGGCGACCCGCTGTCCAAGGGCTGTCGTTGCGACCCCGTGCATATCCGCGATGTCATCTCAAAATTTCCGGCAGAAGACCGGGCTGACATGGCCGATGATGCCGGTGATATCGTGGTCGATTGCGAATTTTGCTCGCGCCGCTTTCCGGTGAGTTTGGCAAGCTTCAATAACTGATCGAAATGCTGGGACCAATCCGGTCACGTATCGTTCACCGCCCACATTCTATCATGCGAAACGCAGCATTTTGTGATATGCCTCGGCAATAAACGGGCCGCTTCAACGAAAATGGCTGGTTTCTGGATTGACACTTATGACATTAAAACACGCCCAATATTGCCTGGCTGGTACCATTTTACTGTCGCTGACTTCAGCCGCAATTGCGCTTACGCCAGCAAATGATCTGTCATTATTGAACACGCTCGAACGCGGGCAATGGAGTTTGCGGGCAGCTGGGGCTGAGGCACCATTGACAAAAATCTGTCTTGGTAATCCAGAGGTGCTAACCCAAATCCAGCATTCAGGCGCAGCGTGTGAGCGTTACGTTGTCCGTTCAACCGTGAATTCAGTGACGGTCAGCTACACCTGCAAAGGTCAAGGACAAGGCCTGACGACCATCCGTAAAGAATCCAACCGGATCATCCACATTCAGTCGCAGGGCATTCGCAATAATGCGCCGTTTTCGTTTTCGGTCGAAGGCCGAAGGACTGGCCCTTGCTAGGCCAATCGCCGTCGTCGCGGCGTTCATGAAATATTTACCATCTTTGCGTTAAAAGGATGCGTGTCTTTTAGGAGATACGCTTTCCTCCCTAGTTGGCTGCAAAGCCATAACTGGGCCGCCGCTGTTCAGCTGGGCGGCCCAATTTTTATCAGAACGCGGCGATACCCGTGATGGCGCGCCCCAGAATCAACGCGTGGACATCGTGCGCACCTTCGTAAGTGTTGACCGTTTCAAGGTTCGCCATGTGGCGCATGACTTGATATTCCTCACTGATACCGTTGCCGCCATGCATATCGCGCGCGGCGCGGGCGATATCGAGCGCCTTGCCGACATTGTTGCGCTTCACGATTGAAATCATGTCGGGCGCGAGCTGGCCTTCGTCCATCAGCCGTCCGACGCGCAACGATGCCTGAAGCCCAAGCGCGATATCGGTCATCATATCGGCCAGTTTCTTTTGATAGAGCTGGTTGGCGGCGAGCGGCTTGCCAAATTGATGGCGATCAAGGCCATATTGACGCGCGGCATGCATGCAGAATTCTGCGGCCCCCAATGCGCCCCAGCTGATGCCGTAACGCGCACGGTTGAGGCATCCGAACGGACCCTTCAGGCCTTGCACGTCGGGCAAAAGCGAGTCCTCACCAACCTCGACATTATCCATCATGATCATGCCCGTGGTGGATGCGCGCAGCGACAATTTGCCTTGAATTTTTGGCGCGGACAGGCCTTTCATGCCCTTTTCCAGCACAAAGCCGCGAATGCCGCCGCCATGTGCTTCCGATTTTGCCCAGACGACAAAGACATCGGCAAAGGGCGCGTTGGAGATCCACGTTTTCGATCCGTTGATGACATATCCGCCATCAACTTTTTTGGCGAAGGTGCGCATGCCCGCAGGATCGGACCCTGCGTCCGGCTCAGTCAATCCAAAGCAGCCAATGAGCGTTCCTGCCGCCAGTCCGGGCAGATATTTGCGGCGCTGTTCTTCGGAACCATATGCATAGATGGGATGCATCACCAGCGACGACTGAACCGACGCCATGGAACGATAGCCCGAATCGACGCGCTCAATCTCACGCGCAATCAGGCCGTAGGCGACATAAGACGCGCCAGCGCCGCCATATTCTTCCGGAATCGTTGCACCCAGCAAACCCGTTTGGCCCATCAGCGGAAACAATTCGGGCGCATCACATTCGGTGCGGTACGCCTCAATCACGCGTGGCTGCAATTCGCTTTGCGCAAAGGCATGCGCTGAATCGCGGATCATGCGTTCATCTTCGGTAAGTTGCGCATCCAGACGGAAGGGGTCGGACCAATCAAATGCTGCCAATTCGGCCATAAGGTTTCTCCAATGTTGCATGGGTCGCTAAACTTTTTGTGTGCTGCGGGCAAGCTGGCAAAATGTCTGTAACCCGTCTATTTGCCTGCAATCAAATAGGAGATAGCGGTGAAGCTGGCAGCAGACGTAGAGACGATATTGAAAAACCTCGGAACCCAAAGTTCGGGGGATATGGCGTCATACTCGCCGGTCGATGGCAGCAATATCGGATCGGTGCCAACCGCCTCTGCCTCAGATATCGATGTGGCGTGCACAAATGCTACCGCTGCGTTTCACAATTGGCGCGCCGTCCCCGCGCCGCGTCGTGGAGAGCTCGTCCGCTTGTTCGGCAATGCCTTACGCGAAGATAAGGAGAAACTGGCACGCCTTGTCACCATCGAATGTGGGAAGCCGTTGTCTGAGGGCATGGGCGAAGTGCAGGAGATGATCGACATTTGCGACTTCGCCGTCGGCTTGTCGCGTCAGCTTCATGGCCTCACCATCGCCAGCGAGCGTCCCGGCCACCGCATGATGGAACAGTGGCATCCCTTGGGGCCGGTCCTGGTGATTTCTGCGTTCAATTTCCCGGTCGCTGTTTGGGCGTGGAATGCGGCGTTGGCACTTGTCTGCGGCAATAGCGTAATCTGGAAGCCATCGGAAAAAACCCCGCTGACCGCGGTAGCCGTACAAGCCATTTTTGAACGTGCGATGACCGCATTTGGCGATGCGCCAGCACATCTATCTCAGGTGTTGCATGGCGGACGCGACATTGGTGCGGCTTTGGTCGCGGACTCGCGCGTCGCGCTCATCTCTGCCACCGGCAGCACGCAAATGGGCCGCAAAGTCGGACAGGTTGCGGCCGCGCGTTTTGCCAAGACGATATTGGAACTTGGCGGCAATAACGCCGCGATCATTAGCGACAAGGCCGACCTTGCATTGGCATTACGCGGCGTCTTGTTCTCCGCGTTCGGCACAAGCGGGCAGCGGTGCACGAGCCTGCGCCGCGTCTTTGTAAATGATGCGATCTATGACAATTTTGTAGAGGCATTGAAGGCCGCCAGCACATCGATGGCGGTTGGCGACCCTCTAGATGGCGGCAACCTGGCTGGCCCCCTTATTGACGAAGCGGCATATGACGGCATGCGGATCGCCCTCGATGAAGCGCGCGCGCTTGGCGCAAATATCACGGGCGGTGCGCGGATGGACTTGGAAGCTGTCTATGTCCGGCCAGCCCTCGTCGAGATGCCCACCCACAACGGCCCGGCATTGCGCGAAACCTTTGCCCCGATACTCTACATCTTCCGCTATCACGATTTGGCGCACGCTATCGCACTTCAAAACAGTGTCGGCGCGGGGCTTTCGTCGTCGATATTCTCGACCGACGTCCGCGAGTGCGAACGGTTCCTGTCTGCAGAAGGCAGCGACTGCGGCATCGCCAATGTCAATATCGGCACATCCGGCGCTGAAATCGGCGGCGCTTTTGGCGGCGAAAAGGAAACGGGCGGTGGCCGCGAATCCGGTTCGGACGCATGGAAAGCCTATATGCGCCGCGCGACGAACACGATTAATTATTCGAATGAACTGCCGCTTGCGCAAGGGGTGACTTTCGACCTAGGCTAAGACCTGAGGAGAGCACGCAATGCTAGTCGACAAATTGCCACCGGTGAAAGCAACGCTGCAGCCGAGCAACCACCCCTATCTCAACGGTGCGTGGACGCCGCAGCATGAAGAAGTCACCGCGACTGACCTTGAGGTGATCGAAGGCAGCATTCCGGACGACATTGACGGCGTGTATTTGCGCAACACCGAAAACCAAGTCCATCAGCCGCTAGGGCGTTATCATCCCTTTGACGGCGACGGCATGATCCACCAGATTGATTTTTCGGGTGGTAAGGCAAGCTATCGCAATCGCTTTGTGCGCACCCGTTGTTTTCAGGCGGAGCAAGATGCTGGCGGTTCGCTCTGGGGCGGGTTGATGGATAAGGTCAGCGTGTCGAAACGCCCCGGCTTTGGCGCGCATGGCAGCCTGAAGGATTCATCAAGCACCGATATCATCGTGCACGCGGGCAAGGCTGTATCCACTTTCTACCAGTGCGGTGAAGGCTATGTGCTCGACCCCGAAACGCTGGAGCAAGAGGGCGTTGCGTCCTGGGTTCCGCTGGACGGCATCTCGGCGCATCCCAAAGTCGATGAACGCACCGGTGAGCTGCTGTTTTTCAACTACTCCAAACATGCGCCTTATATGCATTATGGCGTGGTCGACCGCAGCGGAAAGCTTGCGCATTATGTACCCATCCCGCTTCCCGGGCCGCGTTTGCCGCATGACATGATGTTCACCGAAAACTGGTCGATTTTGTGCGACTTTCCTTTGTTCTGGGATGAAGAATTGCTGAAGCGCGATGTCCATGTGACGCGGCTGCACGAAGGGCTGCCATCGCGTTTCGCGCTCATCCCACGTTATGGCCAACCCGAAGATATCCGCTGGTTTGAAGCGGCCCCGACCTTTGTCCTGCACTTCATCAATGCCTATGAGGAAGGGGACGAGGTCATCCTCGACGGCTATTTCGAAGAAGATCCCTATCCGCCACCGATCGAAAATGCCGACGGCTATGGCCATATGATGGCCTATGTCGACGAACATAGTTTCAAGCCCAAGCTGCACCGTTGGCGCTTCAACTTGAAAGACGGCACCACACGCGAAGAGCGGTTGGATGACCGGATTTTAGAGTTTGGGATGATGAACCAACGCTATTTGGGGCTGCCCTATCGTTATGCCTATAGCACGACGTCAAAGCCGGGCTGGTTCCTGTTCACGGGCTTCGTCAAACATGATTTGGTCACCGGCGAGTCATGGGAAGTTCAGCTGACCGAAGGGCGTTATGCCAGCGAAGCGCCCTTTGCCCCGCGCGTGGGCGCGGTGGACGAAGACGATGGCTATCTTGTCAGCTTTGTGACCGACGAAAACCATGGAACGTCAGAATGCATCCTGATCGACTGCAAACGCTTTGATGATGGGCCGGTGTGCAGAATCGCTCTGCCACATAAGATCAGCAGCGGAACCCACGCGCATTGGGCGGACCGAACGGTACTTTGACAGCCGCATATTGTTCGGTCACGACACGCTAGGAAATCAGCGCCTTTTCCCGGCCTTGCCTGATCGCCAAGTAAACATTACTAATATTTAATATTAGAAAAACCTGTTGCTGTGATTCCATGGCGCAATCCGATTGCCGCACAAGCTTTTTGTCTGACATAGGGCCGCGATAACGAAAATTGGTGGATGATATGAAGAGCACAGCACGGGCAGTTGTAATTGGTGGTGGCGTTGTCGGCGTGAGCACGTTGTACCATCTTGCAAAAATGGGGTGGAGCGATGTCGTGTTGCTGGAGCGTAAGGAGTTAACCTCCGGCTCAACCTGGCATGCCGCGGGCCTTTTGCCGCTTTTCAACCTGAGCTATTCCGTCGGTAAGCTGCATCAATATTCGGTCGGATTATATCCGACGCTCGAGGAAGAAACCGGCCTGCATGCCGGTTTTTCGCAAGTCACGAACATCCGGCTCGCGACCACCAAAGACCGGATGGATGAGTATAATTATTATGCGGGCGTTGCGCGCACCATTGGCGTCGATGTTAATTTCCTGAGCCCCGACGACGTCAAAGATATTTGGCCGCTTGCGGATATGGACGGCGTTATCGGCGCTATCCAGCATCCCGATGATGGTTATATCCAGCCCGCCGATCTCACGCAGGCATTGGCCAAGGGCGCGCGGCAACGCGGCGCGACCATCTATCGCAACACAACGGTCACCGCGATCACGCAGCAGCCAAACGGCGAATGGCTTATCTCGACGGATCAGGGCGATATCACGTGCGAGCATGTCGTATCATGCTCCGGCAATTTCGCGCGTCAGACAGGCGCGATGGTCGGCCTCGATATCCCCGTGATCCCCGTCGAGCATCAGTATATCGTGACTGAGCAGCACCCGGACATCATGGCGCGCAAAAAAGCTGGTTTGCCCGAAATGGGCGTCCTGCGTGAATCCGACGCGAGCTATTATATGCGTGAGGAAGCGGGCGGGCTGTTGCTGGGGCCATATGAATTGGGTGCGCCGGCCTGCTATGTGGATGGCCCTTCTGCAACCAGCGAATATGAACTGTTCCCTGACGCGCTTGAACGGCTCGAGCCCTATATCCTTGCCGCAATGAAGCGCGTGCCCGCCTTTGGCGAGGTTGGCATCAAGCGCGTGTATAATGGCGCAATCGCTTATACGCCCGACGGGTCGCCTATTGTCGGACCGGCATGGGGCCTGAAAAACTTCTGGCTCAACGAAGGCCACAGTTTTGGCGTTACCGCCGCAGGTGGCGCAGGTTGGCAATTGGCACATTGGATTGTCGATGGTGAGCCAACGATCGACATGATGGGTGTCGATCCACGCCGCTTTGGCGATTATGCTGGACGCGGCTTCCTGATTGAAAAGAACGAAGAAGCTTATGCGAAGGTCTTCACCGTGCATTATCCGGACGAGGAACGCGAAGCGGGACGCGCATTGCGGCGCACACCGTGCTATGACCGGATGAAGGCGCTTGGCGCGGTGTTTGGCAGTGTGTTCGGCTGGGAACGCCCCAACTGGTTCGCGCCTGAGGGCTATGTGCTCAGCGAGGCTGATCTCGACAAGCCCGACGTGCTTTTGAACGACAATCATCCCGTCGTTGCCGATCAACCGATTCGTGAAAAATGGTCGTTCCGTCGGTCCAACTATTTCGAACATGTCGGCAATGAGTGTCGCCATGTGCACGAAAAAGTCGGCATTCAGGATATGAGCGCATTCGCCAAATGCGAGATATCAGGCCCGGGTGCGGAAGCCTGGCTCGACCAGCTGCTGACAAATGCCGTGCCGAAAAAGGTCGGACGCGTAAGCTTGTCCTATCTGCTGACCAACAAGGGCGGCGTGCGCAGTGAGTTCACCGTCTATAAAGTCGCACCGCAGCGTTATTATCTTGTCTCGGCTGGCGCGTATGAGCGGCATGACCATGACTATTTGAAAAAGGCTCTGCCGCGCGATGGATCCGTTAGCTTTGAACGGCTGACAACGGCTATGGGCGTGCTCGTTCTGGCGGGCCCGCGCTCGCGCGATGTGTTGGCGAAGCTGACCGATACCGACCTGTCCAATGAAGCCTTCCCATGGTTGACCGGCAAGAAAATGAGCATTGGTCTGGCGCAGGTCGATGCGCTGCGGGTCAATTTCATCGGTGAGCTTGGTTGGGAAATCCATCATCCCATCGAAATGCAGAATTATGTTTTCGACCGGCTGATGGAGGCTGGCGCGGAGTTTGATATCAAGCCGTTCGGTATCCGCGCGATGACGTCAATGGCGCTCGAAAAAAGCTACAAGCTGATCCCGCGTGAATTGTCGGTTGAATATTCGGCGTTTGAAAGCGGGTTGGACCGCTTTGTCAGCCTGAAGAAGCCAAGCTTTCATGGCCGCGATGCATTGCTTGCATGGCGCGAACGGGGCAGTGCCAATACGCTTGTGACGATGGAAGTGCATAATGTAACCGATGCCGATGCACGCGGGTCTGAGCCGATTTACCATGGCGATGATGTCGTTGGCCGCGTGACTTCCGGCGGTTATGGTTGGCGCGTGGGCAAGTCGCTTGCGCTTGCGATGGTCCGGCCTGATTTGGCGCAGATAGGTGCAGAGTTTGAGATCGCGATCTTGGGCGTTCGCCACAAGGCGACGATCATCGCGGACTCGCCGTTCGACCATGAAAATAACGCACTGAAGAGCTAAGCCAATGTCTCGTTTCGCCCCTATCGCCGACTTGCTTGCGCAGGATCGCAAGGGCCATACCTTGCCGCGCGAATTATATGTCAGCGAAGACGCTTTCGAATTTGATACGCAGGTCATGCTAAAGTCGGTTTGGCTTTACGCCTGTACCGTCGCGCATGTGAAAAATCCCGGTGATTTCTTCGTGTTCGAACTGGCGCAGAATTCGGTCGTCATCGTGCGTGGCCGCGATATGCAAGTGCGCGCGTTCTGGAACAGCTGCCGACACCGCGGGGCCAAAATCTGCCTGGAACAGCGCGGACGGGCGCCGCGTTTAATGTGTCCCTATCATCAATGGACCTATGGCCTTGATGGTCAGCTGCTTGCCGCGCGCAGCATGGCGGAGGATTTTGACAAGGCAGATCATGGGCTTTCGCCGGTGGCGTTGGAAAATGTAGGCGGACTTATTTTCGTCTGCTTGGGCGACAATCCGCCGCCGATTGACCGCGTAAAGGCGGATATATCCGAACAGATTTCGGTCTATGATCTCGAAAAGTTAAAGGTCGTTGTTCAGGACAATTATATCGAAGACGCCAACTGGAAATTGGTGATGGAGAATAATCGCGAATGTTACCATTGCGACGTTGGCCATCCTGAACTGATTAGTGTGCTTGGGACAACAGGCTTTGGTAAAGATGCGCCCGATAATACGGCGAAGCATGAAGAGTGGAAAGCACTCGGCATCGACCATGATCTGATCGAATTTCCCGACGGCTGGTGGCACCGGGTCGCGCGGTTGGCGCTGGCCAATGGTGCCGTTACGCAATCGATAGATGGCAAGCTTGCGTGTCAAAAATTGATCGGGCCATTTACCGCGCCTGAAACGTCGAGCCTGTCTGTTTGGACGCAACCCAATAGCTGGCACCATTTCTGTTGCGACCATGTCGTGACATTTTCACTGACACCGATTTCGCCGGACAAGACATTGCTGCGCACCAGTTGGCTGGTGCACGAAGATGCGGTTGAGGGCGTCGATTACGATCCCGATCATTTGGCCGCATTGTGGCGCAAAACAAACGAGCAGGACGGGCATTTCTCCGCGATCAACCATCGCGGTATCGCCACCGATGGCTATATTCAGGGGCCTTATGCCGTGGAAGAAAAGCTGGTCGACGACTTTAAGAGTTTCTATGTGAGCCGCGCGAATGCCGCGCTTGAGAAAATATCATGACCCACCACAGTGCTTTCAGTCTTTTCGCCAAAGCGCTTGGCGGACATCAGGATTGGCCCGAACAATGGCCCGATGCTGCACCCAAACCGGCTTATGATGCCATCATCGTTGGCGGCGGCGGGCATGGGTTGGGCGCGGCATATTATCTCGCCAAAAAATATGGGATTACTAATGTCGCCGTGCTTGAAAAAGGCTGGATCGGCGGCGGCAATACCGGGCGTAACACAACGATTATCCGTTCAAACTATCTCTATGATGAAAGCGCGCATCTTTACGATCACGCGGTGAAGCTGTGGGATGGGTTGAGCCAGGAACTGAACTACAACGTCATGTATTCGAAACGCGGCGTCATGATGCTCGCGCACAATGTGCATGATGTGCAGAGCCTGCAACGGCATATCAATGCCAACCGGCTGAACGGTGTCGACAATGAATGGCTGAC